>NZ_JAGGLK010000001.1:0-349816 GCF_017874375.1 Methanohalophilus levihalophilus | reverse complement strand
TTCGGAAAACACCATTACAGCCTTGCGATAACCATGCATTTCCTGATATGCACGACCCTTCATTTCAAGAAGGGTGACATTCTCAGGATCCTGCTCCGATAGGAATTCAAAGCATTTTAGCGCCTCATTGCACCGACCCAGATTCAGACAGGCGACACCTTTGTTGAAAATTGCATTTCTATTTTGAGGTTCAAGATTAAGGGCCTGACAAAAGCATCGGAGAGCCTCAGCATGATCATTACAGGACTTACCTTCTCTAATCCATTCTGAAGCAGTTTTTGTTCCTTTTAGAAGCGACATGCAATCCTCTTTAAGGTACCATTTTTGTGAAAATGATCACCCATCTTTTTCTTGGCATAATCTTGTGCAGAAAGATCGAGTTACAATATAGGCTTTACTCTCTTATAACGGTAAATAAAAAGTGAAACGATTGGATTTTAATGCCATTTACTTTTTAATTTTTTTCTAAAATAATGACCCTCCACTTTGCTTCAACACATTTTTGCAATAGTTACTTTTGTGCATGTACATGAATTTTGTTTTTGTGTACACAATAGTCATAACCATGTCCAAAAATATCTGAGATAGTGGAATGGAAGTTTAAAGAGGAACCCTAATGACAGGATATATATCAATAGAAAATAGGTATGAAGAAGATTGGAAAGAAGCACGCGCTTTCCTTTATGAAATACGTTACATGATCCTGTTTTATGTCCTTGGAGATTTTCTAAGTACATATTGGGCATTAAACTACGGATTTGAACAAAATGGATTCCTTGCACTTGCCATGGAGCACTTTGGGATTGGCATCCTGTTCATATTCAAAATGATTTTCATATTATTTGCTTATTGGACATATCGCCAGCTAAGAGATTCGGATATGAAGGAAAGAGATACAATCTGGAACTACTCAAAAAATGCAATTACATTTGCAGGAGCATTCCTTGTAGTCAACAACATGATGGTAGTAGTTGCAAGAATAAGTCTCACAGATCTAGTCACTCTTGCGATGATGTAAATCAGGAATGAAGCTCTTTCGTACCCATATTTATTGATATTTCAGCTATATCGGCACTATACTCCGCAATACGCCTAAGGCTTTCGGATATTGAAGCAATACGGGGCTCAATTTCTTTTTTTTCAGAAAGTATCCTGTTGGAAATTTTCTGAGACATTTTGATAGTTGCGTTAGCCCTCTTAGTGTCTACCAACTCTAGCGAAGTCATCGAGGACTTAAAAACATGAGATACATCATTTGATAGTGAAAAAATAAAATGATCTTTTGGAAGCGGTTCATCAAGTTCAAGAGCTTTGTTTGTGATACGAACCATGTGATCACCTATGCGCTCCAGATTCTTTACTACCAAACGATATCCAAGGCACTCCCGGGGTCTTGAAATTCCGAGTTTTTCAGAAAGGTTTCGATCTTCAATTGCACCTTTAATTTGCCTTACAGTTAAGAGGTAAAAACGATCCACTTCGTTATCCCTCTGCAGGACATCTTTTGCAATTTCAAAGTCACCGGTTTTTAGAGCTTCCATCACATCCTCAAGCATTGAAGTCAACAAGCCTTCCATACTTCCAATAGCTTTATGGAGTGACAGATCCCGATAATTCAAAAGGCTTTGCAAAACGAGATCATGCTTGTTTTCTTCAACAACTTCCAATCCTATCAAGCGTTTTCTGGAAGCATCCTTAATAAATTTTCTTTCGGAAGCTGAAAATCCTTTGTTTGATTGAAGAGTAATAAGATCAAATCCGACAAGATAATATGAAACCAAAATTCTAAAAGTGTCTTCAGGATCGGAGTTTTCAGGAACTTCGATCGAAGCTTTGAATTGTTTTTCTTCAGAGAGTAAATCGGAAGATATCAAAAGAGAATTATCTGACTGAGGAATAAGGTTAACAGTATCCCCCACAGACATTCCAGTATTGCGAACCCATTTTATTGGAAGGGAAACAATGTATGTTGAACCACCTGTCAATTGAATTTTTCTTTTTTCTGCCATTAATATCAGATCCAATCCAAAAATATCCAGCATGAATTCCAGCTTACGTTTCAGGAAAGTTGTATTATCCCACCCCTCTCACTTAATCGTGAAACCATACCCATATCATCAACCACTTCAAGATCAATTGTCACATTGGAATCATAAGGATTTATCAAAGAAGCTCGGGCAACTTTTCCTGTCAGATTGTAGGAATATACGAGAGTTGAATTTGTCCAGGCAGCCCAGCGATAGGAAACAATACTACCATCGTCATCAAATGATTGTGAAGCATCAAGAACCAGAACGTCCTGATAGTAGGGAGTTCCATTAACCATCCATCGCTCCGTTTCGTAATTCACACTCGCAAGAGGCACCGGAGGAGTATACGTATCTCCAAAAATGTTTATAAGGGAGGTTATAACTTCGACCTGAAGTGGCTCATTGCGTGAAATCGATGAAAGTGAATTGAAAGTTACGAAAGTGGAAGAATAATCCACCCTATAGGATGAACTGTTACTCATGCGGCCTCCTGCAAGGATAGTCATTAGAGGATCGTCACCCTCAACATCGATCGAAAAGTTACCGGTTTCCAAAACAAGGCTGTTGTTGTTTGAAACGTTATAAACTTCGATGTTGCAATCTACCGGATAATTTGCAAGTACCGGATGATTCTGAAGCTTGAAAGTGAAATTTTCAGTCATATTGCTCCAGCTACCAAGAGAAAAAGATTCAGTTGTATTAACAACGATATATTCAAAGGGAACGGACAGGGTCAGACTGCTTGTCGCCTTAATTCTGGGCCTTACTTTGGAATTGTATATTACAGGATAATCCGGATATTTCGAGTTATACTCCACATCTCCTGTGGAAGTCAACAACAAATAATTAAAAACAAAATTGTTGTTTAGTGCTATTGAAGCTATTCTGGAATCAGCAGTATTAAGGTTTAACAAAGTGATGTTCAAAGTACTCCAATGAGAACTGTTGCCAGAAGGTTGCAGTTTCAGGATACGCAACTCCTCATTTTCAACAGCAGAGATGTGCTCCTCCCTTTCCATCATTGATTTCTGGGTTTCAGAGACAAAAAGTGCAAGGCTTGCCGCAGCAGTTATGGTAATGAGAATCAGCAAAAGAGTTCCGAAAACAACGGATATTCCTTTTTCATCCCTTAGAAAGGACAGCATCTCCTTTGAAGGCATATGTACAAAATCCAATAGTCATCATATATAGCTTTTGGATGGATAATATATATACACATGTAAAATCTATAGTCTATATCGCCAAAGTATTAAAACAAAGTTGCAATACATACCCTTGATGGTACTTGCAGGAATAGGGATCAAAAAGCTTCCCTCAAGTTCAGTAATACTCATAGAAGAAGATCTTGGGACCGTTAAAAGCTTGTTTGTACAAAAAAATGCCGAAGATATGCAAAGGGAAGATAAGCAAATACTCTACCTTTCTACAACCCGTTCAAAAAAGGAAGTCTACGAAGAAATGAGCTTTTTTGATATAACTCCGGACGAAAGCAAATTCACCATCCTGGGAAATTTCAGGGATCATGTTGCCATGCTCGAAACTTTTGGCCCGGATGCACAGGTAAACAAAAAATATCACACAATCGACAGTTCCCTGGATATTAATCAAATTGACATTTGTATTTTTGATACATTCTCATTCATATTCCTCGGGGAAAGTTTTGAAACCCTTGTGAAAACAATGGAATCGCTGACAAAAATAAGCCGTAAAAACGATATGATTTTTCTGCTTACACTGGATTCCGGAGTGCTTGACCCGCACAGTGAGAACATCATAAGGGCTATGGCAGACGGCATTATCCAGTTCAAGACAAGCCATACAGGAAACAAAGTAGGACGTTACCTAAATATTCCAAAAATGAAAAACAACCTTCCCCTGGAAAAGATTATTCCCTTCAAGGTCAGTCAGGAAGGAATAATCATTGATGTAAGGGAACGTGTGGGATAACTGCAGTTATTTTTAACTTCCATCAATTACCGAAGCCATAGCTACCGCTGTGGAGTCACCTATCTGTGCCGTAATAGTATAAGCCCCGATTGAATCACCCAAAACCGGAGACACTGAAACATTACCCCCATCGTCTGTTTCCAAAACTCCTGAGACCATACCCGATGGAGCAATACTCAAATATACAAAGGTATCAGGAACGGGATTTCCATCCTTGTCAACTACCTGGAAAACCAGGGGTTCAGTTAATGTAAGACCGCCAAATCCCGACTGTCCGTCACCGGAAACAAGGTCTACGGAGTAAAGAGAGGCTGCATCCAGTGTCGGAAGAATGAGGATTGTACAAGCGATATAGCTTCCGATAATTAAAATGGCGGAATGCTTTAAGCCATGTTTTAATTCCCCTTCTGAAATTTGCCCGATGATAAGCCCGCCAAACAGGCCATTTAATAGAATCATGTGGAAAAAACCATACTGGAAGTTTATGTCGCTAAGACCAACGCCTCCCAGCATCTGGGCACCCACCCCCTGAATCATAGGCAAAAGGGAAGTGGAGAGAAGATAGGAAAGCATGATGACTATACCCTGAGCCAGATAGAAAATAATAACGTATTGTTTAAGATTTGATTCCTTTTCTCTTTCAATGGCAATTACAGCACGCATATCCTCTGATGTGCGCTGCAGAAGGTCTGCAACATTTCCCCCGGTATAAGCGGCCTGCACTACGACATTAATGTATTTGGATATCAGATTGCTGTTCATTTCTTCAGCGACGCCGCCCATAGCGTCGGAAAATGAATATCCAAGAACCATTTTTGAAGCTGCGGATTTGATGGGGCTATTCATGGAACCAAGATCGGTTTTTGCCAGATCTATTACGGCTTTGACCGGATCAATGCCCCCACGCATAAGCTCGGACATCTTGAAGAGAAATTCACTGAAAGCAACCTCCTTTTTCATTTGGTTTTTTTTCTGGAAAAAAGAATCTATTGAATAAGGAATAATCCCAATTAACAACGCATAAACCAATATATGATCCAGATTATCCCGGGCTGTCTCCTCCCCCTCTTCAGCGGGTCTTTCTTCAAGAGTAGCCGGATCAATGCCTGCTTCCTCAGCTTCCATCTGTGCGACTAAAGCTTGATAGGCAGCCTTCTTTGCATCTTCTTCGGACAGTGATCCCCCAGAGAAAGAGGAGTCCAGTTGCTGGGACGGAAAAGTATGACCGGTCATTACTGCGGAGAAGAGAATCAGGAGTGCAATTACCAAAGGTAAAGCAGCAGTGAAATATCCCCTGCGAACATCGTAGCGTAGCCGGATGAGCTGAAGATACCTTTCCATCATCATCCTGAAATTGGAACTCATACTACGCTCCCGGAATATTTCATCCACAAGAGAACCAAGAAAAGAATATTAACAAAAGGAAGAACTCCATAAACGAATACAGTAAAAAGCACTTTCGGTTCAAGGAACAGTTCTATCCCCAGTGCACTGGCAACAACAATACCCAGAATTACAAGCACGACACTCAGTACAACACCACTCAGATAGCCTTCCCCGTAAACAGCCAACGAATCAACAAATTGCTTCTGGGTAAGTTTACGCATTTTCATGAGATCTGTGGACTTGGATTCAAGATACGCTTTAAGTCCTCCACCCGATTGCATAGTATTTGTGATATCGATGCATATGGTCCGAAACATTTCAGATGAAGTATTGTGAATAAGATAGTTCATGGCGGAAATTCCGTCTTCCCCAAGCAAATCAACCCGGTAGATAACTTTCCGGAATTCCAGAGAAATACCCCCGTAATCTTCAATGGAAATACGCCTTATTACTTCGAGAGGAGTGGAGCCCGCGCTTGCAAGAATTGACATATACCCAAGTGCAAAGGGGAGCTCCTGCTCAATATTCGTATTCTTGTTTGATATTTTATTGTACAGGACAAAAGGAAAACTTCCTGCTGTAACAACGAGAGTCAGGAATGAAAGACCAAAGATATACAGGAGAGGAGAGGTGGAATTGTAGAAAAGGAATATTGAGCTTCCAAACACAAGCAACGAGGCAAGGACTGCGGTAACCCCGGCCAGTGATACAAACATTCCCGGAGTCATTTCGATATCTGCACGATATAGCATTTTGGCAATTTCATCTCGGGGCTCACGATCCACGTAGCGTCCAAAATGATAGCAAAAAACCTTGTACTTTTGAACGTATTTATCAAGAGCATTTTTTTTAATTTCATGTTCATATCCCTGATCCAGAATGTATTCCGGCTCTTTTTTTCTCCGGAAAAGTTTCATGCCACCCCACCCATAGTACTATCAGACAAATCCCGGGATTTTGTTGCGTTTCCAAGTGAATCGATATCGTCTTCAAAAGGAACATCATCCAAAGTAACTTCTTTTACCACATCTTCAATGTATTCGACTATTTCATCACCAGGAGCGGTATGAGATTTTTGTCCGCGATGCTCCTCTTCAAGCATAGCATCCTTATCCCTCGCATATCTCCGGATGGCTTTGACGACTTCTTCATAGTTCTTAATATCGTTTTTCTGCATCCAGTCAAGATGTTTGGACCGGTTCCTCATTTCCTCTTCAAGAAAATCCACCCCTATACCGAATTCTTCAGAGATGGCTTCAAACATTGCGCTTCCCCCGCTGTAAATATAAGTGTCATCGATTGGATTCCATTTAAACACAGGATTTGTAATCAAATCCCCTTTTTCAGGATCCATTTCCACGAGTTCCACAATACGCAATGCTCTGCGTATGAAGTGTTCCCCCACTTTGATCATGGAGTTGAAGATTACAACATCAAGACTTGAGAAAAGGTTGCGTGGCACATTCATCGGCTCGGATTCAACCCTTGAAAGCAATTCTTTCATTGAACCGGCGTGAATGGTACCCATACAAGGGTGACCTACAGAGATGGCCTGGAAGAGAGTGGATGCTTCCGCACCCCTTACTTCACCAACAACAATATATTCAGGACGTTGTCTCAATGCAGCTTTAAGAAGATCATATAACTCAATATCACCTGCAGATTTGCCTCCTTCTGAACCACCAAACCCGGCGCGTGTTATTGACTGAGTCCAGTTTGGATGCATGAGATTCATTTCAGCAGTATCTTCAATGGACACAATTTTGTACTCCGGACGGATAAAAGCACCCATTGCGTTAAGGGTTGTAGTCTTACCTGAAGCGGTTCCCCCTGCTGCAAGGATGGAGCGTTTATACTCAACCACTATCCACAGGTAAGCGAGAACTTCGGCATTGAAAGTACCGTAATTCATCAAGTCTACCGCAGATACAGGATTGGATTTGAAACGCCTGATGGTAAATGTAGAACCCTTTTTCGTGACTTCTTTTCCGAGGGTCAGGTTGACACGGCTTCCGTCTGCAAGGGTTGCATCCCTGATGGGCTGGAGAACGGAAATATGCCTTCCGGATGTCTGGGCCATTTTCATGACGAAGTTGTTAAGATCAATCTCTTCAAAAACAACATCGGTCCTGATTGAACCGTACATCCTGTGGTTGATATAAAGAGGCATTTCAGGGCCGTTGCAGGTAATATCTTCGATATAGGGATCATTCATCAAAATGTCAATCTGCCCGAAACCGACGTATTTTTTCAGGAGGTAGTAGAACATTTTTTCTTTCTGAAAATCGGTCATCTCCAGCCTGTAAATGTCAATAATCATTGAGAACCTGGCGCGGAGAGCTTCCCTGCGCTCATCAGGCCTGATTATAAGAATATCGGTGTTTGTCAGTTTTTCAAAGGCACTTTCGATGATTTTGAGATAGCGCATCTCGCTTTCACTCAGAGGCGGCTCATGGCATGTATATTGTAGTTCCTCCCCGTTAAATTCCACATGAGCATACTGAAAAGGAGACTGGACCTCATAAGTGATATCGACATCCCTGAAGGAAACTCCCATTTTCGGTTCTTCTACCTGACCGGTATCAAAACCCAGTCCTTCCATGTCATCGCAATCGGGTGCGAGAAAGCGTTCAATAATAGCTTCAATGCTGAATTTACCACTTTTGGGTTTTTTGGATTTGGCATCCCCTTCCAAAAGAGCTTCAGCAAATACTTTTCCCCCTTTTTGATTGTCTTTTTTTCGAAGGGAAGGCATTGAAAAGCGTCCACTATTTTCAGATTTATCCTCCTGCGGAGGATTTGGCATGCTGTTAATACCGGAATCTTCCTTTTCCGAACTCTTCTTTTGCAGAAGCTTCAGTTTAGCCAATGCGGCGCCTCCAGACTATTAGGCGGGTTGTGAAGTTAATTACCATTACAATAAAGATCAGGACAACAGCAGCTGCAAACCCCTGGGAAGGATCTATCAGATGCGGGAATTCAAAAGATTTGTACACCGTAATTGGGAGGGCAGCAATAAGATCCTGAAATGGATAAACTTTGACCCCAAAGATTAATTTTTCATTTGCAGCCACCTTAAGTTCAGGAGAGAACTGGGTGTAGCCAGCAGTCAGGATTACGACAGCAGATTCCTCGGCTGCACGTCCGATACTCAGGACAATACCGGTAAGAATCCCCGATAGTGCATATGGAAGGGTTATATCCCTGATGGTATGCCATTTGGTTGCCCCAAGAGCATAACTCCCTTCCTCAAGACTCTGGGGAACAGTATCAATTGCTTCTTCCGTTGCCCTTTCAATAACCGGAAGTATCAGGATTGCAAGTGCAATAACACCGGAAATAAGTGAGAAACCTCCGGTAACTTCCCGCATGTATATAACAATAAACAGGAGACCGAAGATCCCAAGCACAATGGAAGGTGTGCCGGAGAGAACATCAAGCATAAAGCTCAGACTTTTCACGAGCTTCTCATTAGTAGCATAGCGCTTGAGGTAAACTGCCGTGCCAATTGCAAGAGGAGTTGCAAGCAGAGGAGACAATACGGATAGCAAAACAGTACCAATCACAGCATTTGCAACACCACCCCCAAGACCTTCAACATCTGATTCTGCCGTAAAAATAAAAGCCCAACTTAAAGATGGAAGTGCCTGATGCAATATTGAACCAAGTATAGTCACAAGGGCAAGCAACGATATAATGGCACCTGCATAGGCCATTCCCTTGAATATCTTGCCTTTCAGTATCCGATTATTCATGACTGGATCACCATCCCTCTTTTACCAACATACCTTGCTGCAGCCACAAGAACGATTTCAATTGCAAAAAGAACTGCTGCAATACCGAAAAGTGCACTTCGGGGAACATCCTGTGCTACGTAAAAACCGATGTCATTAAGGATCTTGGATGTCATTGCAAAACCTGTGTCCATCAGACTGACGGGGACATTGACAGCATTCCCGAATACCATCACAATTGCCATCGTTTCCCCGATAGCACGCATCATGCCGAGGATGACGGCAGAAACAACTCCACTCGAAGCAGCCGGGAGGACAACATGTCGAATTGTTTCCCACTGCGTAGCACCTACAGCATAGGAGCCTTCCCTGTAATCATAGGGAACCGCTTTCATGGCATCAATGGAAATCGCAGTTACAGTGGGCAAGATCATTATAGTAAGAATCACTGAAGCAAGTAGCAAACCAAGTCCGAAAGAAGGAGTAACATCCCTGAAAATAGGAATGAAGCCAAGAGTAGAGGATATAAAAGGCTCTATTTGATACTGGAAAATGTTTTCCAGAACAAACAAACCGAAAATCCCGTAAACCACTGAAGGGATACCCACAAGCAATTCAATAAGGGATTTGAAGACAAATTCAACTTTTTCAGAGACAAATTCCGAAATACAGATAGCACTGAAAAGGCTCAAAGGAACCGCCATCAAGAGAGTTGTACCGGTTAATATCAAGGAACCCAGAATAAAGATCCTGATGCCAAATACATCATCAGTGTAACTCCATCGGTCGCCGGTCAGGAATGAAAAGCCTTCCTGTGCAAATATTGGATAAGCAGTATAGAATACAAAACCTACGAAAAAAGTAATAACAATTACAGTAAGCAATCCACACGAGAGGAATAAAAGGTGATGAAAATCGATTTTATTATTGGTTTTCATGTTTCTCAAAAACTACGATTCGTTTTCAAAAAAAAGATGTCCTGTGCCAGAGGACTGGCACAGAAGGGACCTTAAGTTTAGGCGAATTCAATGATAGAGAAATATCCTACTTCGTTGAAGTACTGCTTGGATGCAGGGGACATTGCAAACTGAATGTAAGACTGCTCTACTGAGCTTGGTGCACCATTGGTCAGGTAGTTGAGTGGTCTTGTAAGACCGCTATCATAGGTATCTTCACCTGCAAGGCAATCAAGGATGTTGTCCTTGGAAACAGTATAGCCTACTGGGTTGATTGCTACAATACCGTCACCTGACGCATAGAAACCATAATCTACGAAAGCGATGGAGTCATCGGTGTCTTCTACTGCTGCAAGTACACCAGAGTTACCTTCTTTGCCGATTGCTTCGGTCTCGTCAGAGTAGCCCTTTTCGTCCACCCACTTATCAAAGGTTTCTTCGGTACCACTCGCGTCACTACGCTGGAAGACTGTTACGGTTGTACCTGCTGCATCGTATGCAAGGGTTCCGTTACCATCAACAGATACTGTTACTGTACCGCCAACCACGTTGTCGTAAATGGTTTTCAGGTCTGCAGCACTAACGTTTGCACCGTCAAGACCAATTGAGGAAGCATCATTACCGATAATGACAAGTCCACTACCACCGATAGTGTGTTTCTCAAGATCGGGGTATTCTGTTACAGTGTCTACATCCTTGGATGCTGCACCGATGTCAACGATGTCCATCTGGGTTGAGGTGATACCTGCACCGGAGCCGCCGCCCTGCACGGTTACTTTAACACCTGGGTGCTCCTTCATGTATGCTTCTGCGAGGAGTTCAGAAACTGGTTGAACGGTTGAGCTTCCTGCAATGAGAAGTTCTGTCGAGGCTGCAGAGGATGCTTCTGTAGCACTTGCGTCGTCAGAAACATCGGAGGAGAATGATCCCATGATTGTACCAACACCAGCTGCACCGGCAATTGCCACTACAACAAGTACAAGGGTAGCCACTATTGGTGAAATACCCTCTTCGCTCTTAAAGAACTGTTTTAAGTCCATTTCTTTTACACCTTTATTTTATAGCATTTTGGCTTAAACAGACACACTCCAAATGGAGCCACATGGAGTTTATCTGTCCAACCCATAATAGGAGGGAGGAGTATATACAGATTGCACAATGAATACCCATATCTTCTTAATACTATGTAGATTATAATATGAATATATAGAAATCTGTAGTTGTGACAGTTAACAAAAGGAGACTCATCTGTAGAAATTTGGAAACAAGCAAATTGGAAACATTATTGATTAATAAGAAACCAAGGAGTGCACCAACCTCTTTTGGAGTCAAGTGCCTTTTGCACATGTGAAACGTGAAGAGCACAGAGAACATGGAGTGCTGAAAACTCGCAGGAAGACGGGATCAGGAACTATTTTTACCCCCCATGGTTTAATTCGTCTAAATCGCGAATCTTAGAAAGAGAAAACAGGCTTTATTTTTTCAGCAGGAAAGTGCCCACAAGGAAGCCAACAACAACTACTATAATTGCCACAACATGAAAAGAATCCTCGGCAATAGTGCCTATGGCATCACCCGCATTTCCCATAGCACCCCCGACTTCTGAAGTTGTTCCTAGTATTACACCTATGATGGAGTCTATTATACCGTCAAAAAAGTCCATAAAACCGGTCATCTGTGCCCTCGACTCATTTTCAACTGCTCCAGCAGTCCCTGTCACAGCAGTACTGGCAAGGACTATGGAAGGATCAATGGCAGATCCTTCCGTAGTCTCTTCAGAATCCTCCTCGACCCCCATCTCGGAGTTCTGTGCTTCATCGTGAATTTCTGCAGGTAGATCAAATACCCACTCCCCAAGGAAACGGTCCCAATGCTGGGATACCCATTGACCATTTTCATAGTAATCAGAGCGGACGTAACCCCAATACAGATTTCGTGCCCTGAATTCAGCTTGCGCATAAGGAAGAGATTCGATTTCACCGGAATTAAGTTCATATGAAAAACCCAGTGAAGTTGAAGGAGGCAGGAATACACCTTCAACGCTCATGGAACATGAACCATTGTTATGAACGTTAATTTCCCATTCATCAAGAGGAAGGGAACTATCTTCGATGCTTTCCTCAAGACTGCCGTCAACATAATTGCATTCTTCCGGAACACTATCCGAGACATTTATCCATGCTGCCCGATCCCCAACATTTTCCACATTCACCTTTACCAGATAAGAATCATCCTGTATCTCCAAAGTCTTAGATAAGGAAATATCAGGCCCATGAACAATAATTTTAATGGAATTGTCACTCTTCCAGTTGAAATCCTTACCAAAGAAATCCACTCTGGTTTCGAAAGGTTTGAGAGTATAGGTACCCGGAGCAGTTGGCATCAACTTATAGCTGAAAGAATAAGGAGAATCAGGGGAAATATAATCAGGACTTCCATCACCTGTTACCTCAACCGCTACAAGCTCTTCCGGAAGTTCGGACTGTAGTTCTTCCACATTCCTCACTGTATAGAGGCCTGTGGAGAAAACACCCCCATGCACCGTTACATAATCCCATAAATCTTCAGGATTTCCGCCTTCAATATACCAGGGACTAAGATCAATCTCAGCCCTGCACTCATTGCTTTCATTTGCATAATTAAAAGAGCGCGCATAAACCCTCTGAACTACGTTTAGCTCAGGATCAGTAGCCCTGAGAGTTATGTTGTCCTTAAAATCATAGTTGTAATCAAGAATGTCCCTTCCATCTGCAAGGACATGAATTGTGTAATTAAGATTGTATGGGGAGGTGGAACCATCCCATTCTGGAGCACGGGCTGTGAAATTAAAGGTCAGATCTTCATCCGCGTTTATGCAATTAAAGTCCATCGTAAGCTCAGAACCTTCCTTATTAAACTCATTTTTTTCAGTTATTGTGAACTCACCCGGATCAATCCTAAGTTCTACATCAAAAATCCGGGCACTTCCTTTATTCCTGATTTTTATGTCGAAATCCTTCTCTTCATCAGGCGCATATTGTTCAGAAGAAACATCTATTTCACCAAATTCTTCGGAGCTTGCCTCGATTTTAACCTCAAGTTCCGGGATCCCACGCCTGTCATACTCGAAAGTTGCCGAAGGTGTCTTGTCAGAATCAACCTTGATCTCTTTGAGGTACAATTTCAGTTCATAGTCGTACTCAGCAGTCCGGTAGTTATAATTATTCAGGAAGAGAATGGCATGTTCCACAACTCCAGTTTCTTCATTTGCAACGGAAATTGAAACTGATTCCGGTTCCAGCCCGGGTCCAAAGTCTTCTGCTTTTATGATATAACTAATTCCATTAACTGAAATTCTTTCAGTTTGTCCCCACTTGACAGTGACACTACCTTCATCATCCCATTGGATATCTTCATCAGGATCTTCCTGACAATCTGCAGTGCAAAGCCCACAACCTCCAATAATGATAAGAATGGAAAGTGCAACCTGCATTACCATAATAAAATTTCGGGATTTCATAGATACAATCAAAGACATCTTAGGATGAATTTCCCTCACTTTTTTTATGAGAAAGATAAATCAGGAACAGAATTCCTACGGCAATAAGAATTAGATCTCCAAACAGATCAAAACTGTTTGCCGGAGAATAAATGCATACGGAGTAGAGAGTATACATGGAGAGCAATATTCCCATTAGCAATCCAGATAGTTTACTCATAATTCGACATTCAATTTCTCTGGATATAGCTCTTGCACATAGGATATACGAGTTTAAAGTAAACCTATATACTACTATAGACTTATGCATTTTTTTGCACAATCAAGACATAACTAAGAGCAATAATGGAAACTACCACCGAAAATCGTGACATAAGAAAAACGAGATTTGAATAAGATTCATTGAGCACATACCACGAAATACCACCCAATACATGGGTCAGACTGATGCTACATATTACCAGTGCGCCAACCCAATAGATGTCAGAATCAGCCAGTTGCTTAAGAATGAAACGTCCGGCAAAGAAATAGAAAATCATTGTCACCACAATATATGGAATCAGTATGTTATGCTTCAGTGCAAACAGAAGAGTTGGACTGTATTCGTATTCTAAGATAATATCAATGCCGGAAGCTAGATAAAAAGTCAGGAAATAGTCGAGAAAAGCAGCAAAGCTCAATATGAGCGGAAAGCGATTATAGTTGCGATAAATCAATCGTAAATTCCGCAATATTGGTTGCATAATCCCTTATCCTCAAAATACTGCTAACCGGAATGGCCATGCATATGCACCCCGAATTGGCACATATGGAATCATTCTCAAAGTTATCAGACAATGGATCCTTACCTGAAAGGACGCTATTTGCAAGTTCTTTGTCAGAATATCTTAGTGAGTCATAACTTTCCCTGAAAAGTTCCTGTGCATTTCGAAGCAAGGTTTGAAGTTTTTTAGAATTATTCTCATGACATGAAAAAATCTTCATATTTTCTGCAATTCTGGTTGCATGATCTGCAATTCTCTCAATATTTTCTGCTGCAAGCCTGTAATAGAAAGCATTGATCAAATCCAGACTATCAAAAGTGGATGCTTTTTTAAGATTCAAGCGATTGATGAATTGTTTGGAGATCAACATAAAGAGGCGGTCAGCATCCGAATCACGGGAGATTATGTAATCAAAAAGTTCATGATCATTATTTTCAATTGCCCGCACCAAATCATCGATCATTGTAATAGTAATGGCATAGAGTCTCTGCAAGCCACGCTCGATAGTGAAACTATCGGAATCAAGAAGATCCTGAATAAGAACACTATCACCATTTGAATCGACGACTTCAAGTCCAATTAATTGTTCACAGATAGTAGCAACACCTACTTTGAGTTCTTTTGATATTGAGGGACCTTTTAACTCGATAAAATCGTGTCTGGCCATCAGGTAAACTCCAATCAACTCCCTTTTCATTTCTTCAATGTCATCCTTAATTTCAAGAGTTATTTTGGAAGGTTTGTCAAGAGACTTTTCTGGGATTATCACCAGAGAACCATCATCCTGAAGATTGAGAGCTACCTGAGAGCCAGCTTTTAAATTTGACTGACAGGCCCACTTTTTTGGAAGGGTCATGACATATGTTGATTTACCTGTGATCTGGATTTTTCTCATATCCATGATGAAATAGGATACAAAGGTTATAATATAAATAGAACCCTATTTTCAATCATTACACCATATTTAGATAAGAACATAGATATTTAGATGTAAAATATATATTAAAATATTTGCAGAACATTCATCAAAAGAGACATGAAAGCTCTACAGCAGTATTTTCAAAATATCGATACAGAAACAGTTAAATAACAAAATCAACAATCACATATTGTATTTCTGTGCTCGCATGGTTTTACAGATATCAATTTTTTCGTTTTTTGTCATGAGGAATACTGATGGATAATGATAAACATCTAAAAGGTACAACTACAGTAGGAATTGTTTGCACTGATGGCGTGGTTCTTGCTACTGAAAAAAGAGCAACGATGGGAAATTTCATTGCAAGCAAAACTGCTAAGAAGATCTACCAGATTGATGATCTTATGGGGATGACAACAGCAGGGTCAGTGGGTGATGCTCAGCAGCTTGTGCGTTTGATAAGCGTGGAAGCACAATTGTACAAAATGAGGCGTCAGGAGCCCATGACCATAAAAGGGATCACTACACTGCTTTCCAATATTCTCAGCGGCCAGAGATACTACCCGTTCATGGTGCAACTTTTGATCGGTGGAATTGACAAAAACGGACCTGCCGTATATTCTCTTGATGCACTGGGAGGAAACATTGAAGAAACACAAGCAGTCGCAACGGGTTCCGGTTCCCCCATGGCTTACGGAGTTCTTGAAGATCGCTATCGTGACGATATGAACGTAGATGAAGGAGTGGATCTGGCAATACGTGCTCTCCATAATGCCATGAAAAGAGATTCAGCATCCGGAAACAATATTGATGTTGTTAAAATTACAACTGAAGGATATGAAAGAATCAGTTCTGAAGAGGTCGACAAAAAACGTGAGGAATTAAATTAACCTTCACTCTTTTTTGTTAAAACCTTTTTATTTTCAATATTTTTTGATCCTGCCATAATAAAGGAAGGCTGTTTTAATGGTTATCGAAGACATACTCGAGCAATTGAAAAAGAAAATCGAGAAAAACCTGCCGCAGGGCGTTACTATATCAGAAGTCGAGTTCGAAGGTCCGCAACTTGTAATTTACACGGAAGAGCCGCGTAAATTTGCAGATGACGGAAATATCGTAAGAAATCTTGCAAAAATCCTGAGAACACGCATTGTAGTGAGACCCGATCCAAAAGTTTTAATTCCGCCTGAAGAATCAATTGGGCTCATTAAGAAAACCGTACCTGAAGAATCGGCAATTACGGATTTCCATTTTGATCCTGATGTCGGAGAAGTAATCGTTGAAGCAGAGAAGCCCGGCCTTGTTATAGGCAAACATGGCGAAACACTTCGCGAAATTACCAAGCAGGTAGGATGGACACCAAAAGTTGTCCGCACCCCACCCATAAAATCCAGGACAGTAAACAATATCCGGGAATTTATGAAGAAAAATCACAAGGAAAGAAAGGATATCCTGAAAACCGTAGGAAGGAAGATCCATCGGGAACCCACGTCCAAAGATCAATGGGTTCGTGTAACTTCACTTGGTGGGTGCAGGGAAGTGGGCAGAAGTTCATTCCTCCTTTCAACACCTGAATCAAAAGTCATGATTGATTGTGGCGTTAATGTAGGTTCCGACGACAACATGACTCCTTATCTTTACATTCCGGAAATGCAGCCATTCAAAGATCTTGATGCTATTATCCTTACTCACGCACACCTTGATCATCAGGGATTGGTTCCCCTCCTATACAAATACGGATATGAAGGACCAATTTACTGCACACCTCCAACAAGAGATATGATGGTGCTGCTACAGCTTGATTATATTGATGTAGCTGCCAAAGACGGGAAACGCATACCATATGAGTCTGCCGATGTCAGAAATGCCCTCAAGCATACCATTGTAATGGACTTTGAGGAAGTAACGGACATCGCACCCGATATTAAATTGACATTCCACAATGCAGGCCACATCATCGGTTCTGCAATTTCACACTTCCACATTGGAGACGGACTCCATAACGTAGTCATAACAGGTGATTTCAAATATGGCCCAACCCGCCTCTTTAACCCGGCAGTAAACAAATTCCCAAGAGTCGAAACGGTAATCACTGAATCTACCTATGGCGCTTCAAATTCACTTCAGCCATCCCTGAAAGATGCTGAAAGGCACCTCCAACAGGTGATTAAAAATACTGTCCAGAAGGGTGGAGTAGTGGTTATCCCTGCCTTTGCAGTGGGTAGAAGCCAGGAAGTAATGATTGTTATTGAAGAAGCCATACGCAAAGGTATCATTGATGAAATTCCGGTATATCTTGATGGTATGATCTGGGAAGCAACTGCAATTCATGCCACGTATCCGGAGTACCTGAACAATGACTTAAGGAAACTTATTTTCCAGAAAGGACAGAATCCATTCCTTTCCGAATGCTTCAAACCGGTGGATTCCAATGAACTCAGGCAGAAAATAATTAACGAGCCGCATCCATGCGTCATTCTTGCCACATCAGGTATGATGAGTGGTGGGCCGGTAATCGAGTACTTCAAGGCATTTGCACCGGGTGAAAACAACACACTGATTTTCGTAGGATATCAGGCTGATGGAACTCTTGGAAGACGCATCCAGAAAGGATGGAAAGAAATTCCAGTATCCTCCGGAAGAGGCGGAACTGAAACCGTTGAGATGAATATGAATGTCGAAGTAGTCGACGGATTCTCAGGGCACTCCGACAGGAGACAACTCATGGAGTACTTCAAGAGGATGCGTCCACAACCAGAGCGGATTTTTACAGAGCATGGCGACGAGAGATCATGTGTTGATCTTGCAAGCTCCCTCTACAGGAAAAGAAAAGTTGAAACCCGCGCATTAACAAATCTTGAGACCGTCAGACTGGTCTAAACAATTAAAGCAGGCTATAGAGATACCGAAGTAATTCGCTATGGTCTGCGACAATTATATCCGCTTTTTTCAGAGTTGCAGGATCTACATAAGTTGGCACTGCAATGCAAAAAGCACCTGCGTTTTTGGCTGCTTCAACGCCTAAAGGGGCATTTTCAACAATTACACATCTTTCAGGAGAGACATCCAGCATACCCATGGCTTTTAAGAAAGGATCCGGGGCTGGCTTGCCATTCAGAACATCTGAACCGGATATGACCACATCAAATGTTTCCGGATAAAAACTGGCAACCAACTCGTCCACAATTTTCCTGGTAGAACCTGAAACTAAAGCAAGACTGTATGTGGATTTGAGGTCATTAAGACATTGCTGCATACCAGCAAAAGCCTTTGACTTATCAAATTCAAAAAACAGTTCACGTTTCCTGTCAGCAATTGAATCTATTTGATCTTCAGACGGAGTCATGTCATTGCCCGAAAAAATGCGCTTGATTACACCAATGTGATTTGACCCTTCAATATCGTATATTTGCTCGGGAAGCATATTTACACCGACTTCTGCAAATGCTTCAACCCATGCAGCTGCATGATAGGGCATAGAGTCCACCAAAACACCATCAAAATCAAAAATTATTGCCTTAATTTCTTGGGGAAAAAAGTCACGCAAGGACATGGTGTGAGTGATGAATTGCTTGTTATTAAAAGTTTCTCGAAAGGGTTATAATCCTACAGAATCAATAATGATATGGTGATTTTGTATGTCAAAATTCAATAAAAGGGATACTGAGAGAAAAGGTATGAAGAAGAGTGAGGGACTGGAAGAAAAACTTATTCAGGAAAATCTTGATGACCTGGCATCCGAAAGCACCGAACTTCTGGAATAAGCATGAAAATTAAGACAGAAGAAATACCAGGAAATAAGATTCAAGAGATTGAGATTTCTGAAGGGAGTACTTATGAGGATGTACTCCTAAATCTGGAAATAAATCCAGAGACTGTGCTATTATTGAACAATGGTCAAGCGGTTCCCCTAGACGGAACCGTTGCGCCAGGAAGTATAAAAATTTTGCACGTAGCCCTTGGAGGATAATTAATCCTTTGAAAGGGCTTTTAATTTATCAATTATTCGAAGGCGTGCTTCGTTTTCCTCGCGAACCTGATGTTCAAAATGTGCAACAATTTTATCCACTGGAATTGAAAGACTGTATATTTTAGTAGGCCTGCCTTTGCCGCTTACTTTCTTGTTACTTTCTTCAATCCAGTTATTTTTACGCATAGCTCGCATAGCGACACTTACTTCAGGCTGCCTCAATCCCGTATTCATCTCAATGTCAAGGGAAGAAGCTTCATTTACACTTTTCAGGTAAGCAATTGTCGTTGCGAGATTTCGGGAGACCCCCAAGTCTCGAAATGCTTCAATTATATCTTCTTTAGAATCGTCTGTTCGGTTCATGTATACCATCTCGTACCACACAAGTATAGTCCACAATAATTGGCTAATAAATATTATACGACGGGGATATAATTAAACTTTACTATTGTAATAAGTCCAATTTATTAAAATCGAATAATTAGAAATACAACATATATTCCATTAAATTACCCGCCAGACCAATAATTCGCATCTCAAGCTCCCGCAGGGAAGAAAAGCGTCCCACATCGTTTTCCAGGAAAATGTTGGTACGGATAAGTTTGCCGAAAGTATCGTCGTTTCCACTTTTAAGCCGAAAAATTGTCGACCTGCAGGGTATTCGACAGGAAATCATCACATCATCCCTATCCCCGTCCGTAATACCTATGAGAGGAATACCATAGCCGGAAAGAATTTCTGAGGCTACCAATGTAGTATCATCACCAACTGTTACAATTGCATCATAACCTTCCACTAGCCTATCAAAAAGCCTTTCAGCATTGTGATCTATCAGAAGAACAGTCCACTTATCTTTCACATCTGCCTCAGGATAATTCCCGCATGTCCGAAGCATGCCGGAAACAGGGCATCGCAAAGGGCCACTTTTCACCCATATTTTTTGCTCATCAAGTGGAAGCAAAAGGTCATAGCCATGAACTTTTTCAACCCCGTGTTCACGCATCTCAGCGCCAACAATATCGACAATGAAACCATTTTCAAAAACCAATGCAACGTCTTCCGAAAATGCCCGACCTACCACGATACCGTTGACCATTATCAATTCGCCCGGAAGCACAATTGCGACTTTCCTGTATGTCCTGTTGCCTTCCCGGAGAATGTTCTGCCACGCACTCGACGATTCCCTATCAAGAGGCATTTGAAGCAGAGAAGAAAGCTTTTCCGGGAAGGTATTCTCGAAATTCCCCCTTGCGATGACTTTACCATCCGCCAACCCGGGCCTTTCTATCTGGATAAAGGGAACGGATATCCTGGAAGAGATTATCTTTCCAAAGGATGTGCCACTTTCGATAGTCTTGCCAGTATTGAGAAGTACAACATAATCACATTGCGATGACAGGCTCCCTATAGCTTCGCTTGGTTTAAAGTTCCGGCTGACATCGACATTTTGAAGTGCTGCTTCTCGCACAGCCACGCGACACATTGTTCCCACTGCAACTGCAAAAACATCGAATTTAGAACGGAGCGTTGATAGAAGCTCTCCGGCCTGACCGCTGTCGACAACCTCAGGCCCATGAATAACAATTCCAACTTTCACTACCCCAATTTGAGAAATTAATCATATTAGTAGTTTAAGAAGAGATGATAGGTTCGTATTTTTCATATAGACAAATTTATATCTAATTGAAACAAAACTGTTATGGGCAAGAGTCGAACTATTCTGAGTTTACATCCATCCCCTCAATGGTTCTCGTCATACGGCTTTTGCCCATTCATTTCATATTTAATGCAAATGCGACTTTACGAGTGTAATTATCATGACTTTAGTAGACATACCATATGGTGGCAAACCTATCAGTATCGATATTCCTGAAAAAAATCTTGCAGGAATCCTTCATCCTTCAGAACCCAAAAAACATGAAGATGAGGCACAACTCATTAAGAATGCACTGGAAAATCCCATTGGAAGCGAAAGGATTTCGGAAATTGTTGATCCTGAGACTAAAATAGCCATAATAGTCAGCGACATTACACGTCCGGTTCCTACGTCAAGAATATTGCCTCATTTGCTTGAAGAACTCGGGAAAGGCAATGCAAAGGATGAAAATATTACCATTGTGGTAGCGCTGGGTCTTCACAGGAACCAGACAGAAGAAGAAATGAAAAAAATAGTCGGCTCCGATGTTTATGAAAGAATTAAATGCGTGGAACACAACCCTGACAATTGTGTGCCCATCGGGACCACTTCAAGGGGGACACCGGTGGAAGTGTTTGAAAAAATCATGGATGCTGAAGTCATTATTGGAACCGGGAATATCGAATACCACTATTATGCAGGATACAGCGGTGGTGGAAAATGCATTCTGCCGGGAGTAAGTTCCAAAAATTCAGTGATAACCAATCACAAGATGATGCTCCTTGACGAAGCTACTGCCGGAAATATTGACAGCCCTGTGAGACAGGACATCGAGGAAGCCGCCGGGATTGCAAATCTTGCATTTATCCTGAACGTGGTCTTAAACAGTCGCGGTGAAATTGTCTGTGCAGTTGCAGGAGATTACATCAAAGCCCACCGAAAAGCCGTAGAGTGTGTTGACAGGATGTACAAAGTGCCAGTTGAACCTGCGGATGCGGTGATCGTTGGAACAGACGAGTCAAAGGGAATGAACCTGTATCAGGCATATAAGCCACTGGATAATGCTAAAAATGCAGTCAAGGACGGCGGAACAATTGTGCTGGCAGCCCCTTCGGCCGAAGGATTTGGGCATGAGACTTTTGAAAGATGGTGCAGGGAACATACCTGTCCGGCATCAGTAATTGATACTTTTGAGAATAACTTCGAATTCGGGGCGCACAAAGCTGCATTTATAGCCCAGCTTGCAAAAAAGCATAAACTGCTGATACACTCGGAAATGCCTGATGAAGATGTCAGGGATATTTTCTTCGAACCGGTCAGAGATATACAGAAAGTCGTGGATGATTTGCTGGAAGAAAACCCCGATGCAAGAATCTATGTAATGCCCTACGGACAGATGACATTGCCAATACGATCAGAATAAAGGACTTTCAATGGGTGTCATGCACCCAGAAATCCCCTTCTGAAGTAATTTCTTTTTTCCAGATGGGCACATCTTCCTTAAGGCGTTCTATTGCCCCCCTTAAAGCCGGGAACATCTGCTGCCGGTGGGATGCTGCAACGACGATGTAGACAATGTCATCCCCGGGCATGAGTTTGCCATACTTGTGATACATAACCGCATCGATAACTCCATCCTGTTTTTTCAGATCGGAACAAATGGATTCCATACGTTTTTCCGCAACGTGTTCATATTTCTCAAAATCAAGCATTGTGGTAATGGTGCCGTCGGTATTTTCCCTGACAACCCCGACAAAAGTGCCTATGCATCCGGCTTCAGGGAATGCAGGATTTTGTTTTACCTTAGTTATAAGGGATTCAAGAGTCATGTATTCCGAAAGATTCTGCATAGCAGTAACTACCGGATCCAGATCCCAATCCGATTGAGGAGGAAGGGTAAAAAGAACATTGGATACCTCAGCCTCACTTTCTAGGTTTCCCAGCACAACTTTTGGCAAATCAGTATTCTTTGCCCCTTCAACAACTGCAAAATCCATGCCCGAATCTGCAAGCATATCAAGTGCCTTTTCAAGGCCCTGGCCCCTGTTGATAAAGGCAACACCTTCTTCTGAAATTGCGGAAGTCACGGCAGCTCCGGCATCAAAATGTTTTCCTGTGTCCTTTTCAGGAGAGTCAAAACGGTGATCTGTCATTAACTTGACAGTGCCAACTTTCCCTTTTCCGGCAAGAGCCTCAACAAGACGGCAGGTAAAAGTGGTTTTTCCCGAGTTTTTATTTCCTACCACTGCAATGATTTTCATGGAATATGGATTGGAAATTAAGCTATATAATACCTGTTTAACTGACATTTGAAAACAAGATGAAAATAAGAACTAAGAAAAACCAATGGCGGAGCAGTATGCCACGTGCTTGGTGGTACTTTAGCGAATGTGACAAAACCCTATGAAAGCGCATTTGGTAGTAGCGGGATGTTATTAGCTCCGCCTATGGTAGTACAAAATAAACCTATGTTTAAATTTGTATTTATATGACTAAGGGAGACAGTTTCGAACCTTAGGTTTTTTAACGGATTACAAAACCAATTTCACGGACAACAACTAAAGCACTAATAGATTTTGAAAAAATATTGTTTTAGAAGGGACTGTACATTTCAAGGAACAATTTGCCTGAAATAATTGAAAGATTCACACTACATACATATAACTCCGAAGACAAATGAATAAAGGGGTTTAGCATGAAAAATATCATCTGTGCAGAGCAACCTGTAGAGGAATACATAATCAGGGAAGAGCCTTATTATCTTCCGGTTGGTGATGAAGTCGAAATATTCACGGCTGCTTATGAAAACAACTTGCCAGTGAATCTGAAAGGGCCCACAGGTTGTGGAAAAACAAGGTTCATGGAATACATGGCCTACAAGTTAAAACGTCCGCTTATAACAATATCCTGCCATGAAGACCTTACAGCAAGCGATCTTATCGGCAGGTTTCTGATAAAGGGGGATTCGACAGAGTGGAATGACGGGCCCCTTACAAAGGCTGTCAGAACCGGAGCTATCTGCTATCTTGATGAGTTTGTAGAAGCGAGAATGGATACAAGAGTTGTTATTCACCCCCTGACAGATGACAGGCGCATCATGCCAGTTGATAAACTGGGAATTATACTTCACGCACCTCCTGAATTCATGTTGTCCATTTCCTATAACCCCGGATACCAGAGTGTGTTAAAAGATCTAAAACAGAGTACTAGGCAGAGATTCGTAGCCATGGATTTTGATTATCCTCCCGCAGACCTTGAAACTAAAATTGTAGCACATGAAAGTGGAATTGATGAAGATACTGCCCGTACACTTGTGGAAATCGGACAGAGAATAAGAAATTTCAAGCAACATGGTCTTGAAGAAGGTGTCAGTACCCGCCTGCTAATCTACACAGGTATGCTAATTCGTTCAGGCATTAATACGAAAGAGGCATGTAAGTCTGCAATGATCAAGCCACTTACCGATGATTTTGACCTCCAGAAAAGCATCAATGAAATTGTATCTGCAATTGTGGAGTGAAAATAATTGTCCGAGGATGCCGGGAAACTGGCAACTCTTGACAAAAGAGTTGTTAAAGCCTATCAGGAATGCCTGCCGGAAATAGCTTCTCTGGTTGATCAGGATATTCTTCGATTGTGGCAGTCGGTAATTACGCAAATTGCCGATAAGAAAACAAAATCTGCAATTGAGTTTATTGAAAAAACAAAGGATGTTTTTTCCGTACTTCCCCTGGACCAGAGGTTAAATTTAGTTAAACATACAGGGAATTTTGCAGAAACCGATGTTGACACTACTCTTGCTTTTTTTGAGAACGCACCGCTTGCAATGGCTACTCTCGAGGATAGTGATTTTGAAAAATGGGAAGCTATAGCACTGGATTTTGTAAAGGAAAACACGGATATAGCTATTATTTTCCTGAATATGACACCCAGACTGCTTCATGATCTGGAAATTGAAGAATTAAGTGAATGGGTGGAAAAAGGGAAAGAACTAGGTTTAAAAAACACAGATGTTCCTAAAGCGTTTTTTGAAGGAAGCTTTAGCGGACTTGCGAACTCATTTCGCAGTACGAGTAGAGAGGAAAGAAACTATGTGCTTGAACTCGGTGCGCAGGTTGCATGCATAAACTGGAAATGTGCTACAGGTTATTTTGAAAATGCACCCGAATTGTTAAAGGAATTAACCCCGGAAGACTTTGGAAAGTGGGTTGGAATCGGGAGTAAAATAGCAGGTGAAACCAGTTTTTACGGTTCTGATTTTTTCAGCAATTCACCTGTTGTCTTAAGCAGGGTTAATCCGAAATTCCATCCGCTGATTTTTGAAAATGCGGAGTTGATACTGGAAAAGGACTGTTTGCTTGCAGGTATCTATTTTGGGAATCTCACAAAAATATTGCTTCAGATTCATCCGAAAGAACTGGGAAAATGGGTCAAAACAGGCATCGAACTGTTTGAAGTAAACAGGGAGATTGCCATTGGTTATTTCAGGAATTCCGTAACCCTGCTGGAAGATCTTGACATAACTGAACTGGAAGACTGGGCCATGCATGGTCTTGAGATTTATGAAAATGATCAGCCCGGAGGAAGGCTATATTTCTCATTGAAATCCAGAAGTTCAAAGGAATTTGTTGGGCAGTTAATGAGCGGTGTTGCACTTAAAAGAGTAAGAAAAGTCCTGAATTATTATGCCTTCGGGATTTCCGGAATTAATTTCCTGATAAGATCCCATAATCTTCTTCCGGAAGAGCAGGCTCCTTTCACGCATCCTATGGTTGCCGGAAAAGCAATATACCTGACACCTACAATGAAAGGATACGGGGATTTTGAGGACAATTTCAGAATTTACAAGCTAAGTGTAATGCATGAAGTCGGACATACCCAATTCGGAAAATCAAAATGTGCCGTTGGTGCTCTATACCCTTTGCTTGGAAAAATAATAACAAATCTTGATGATGCCTTTTTACAGAATATTCCTGAACTAAACGAAGAACAAGGCAACGTAACGAGCGT
The DNA here is from genome assembly GCF_017874375.1 of Methanohalophilus levihalophilus. Lineage (NCBI taxonomy): Archaea > Methanobacteriati > Methanobacteriota > Methanomicrobia > Methanosarcinales > Methanosarcinaceae > Methanohalophilus > Methanohalophilus levihalophilus. The sequence goes on along the minus strand of NZ_JAGGLK010000001.1, from coordinate 323,986 downwards.
TAATTTTTCAATCCCACTGGCCCTCTTTCCAAAACCAGCCATTGCAACGGATATATTTGGGATAATTGAAGATGCAAGAGTTGAATACCAGACTACAAATCTCTACAGGGGATTGCGAGAGGATTTCAAAAAAGTAAGAGAGCAGATGATAGCAAATAGGGCAGAGCCAGAGGAAACAATGGAAAAATTCATGGAAGCACTTCTATTGCTTTCTATTGGCCATGAGCCCGATTTTGAGATTGGAGAGAAACTCAGGGCTCCTGTCAGGAAAACAAGAGAGCTGCTGGAGAAAAAAATATTCCAACCTCGTTCAACTACTTTTAATTCCCTTGAAGTCACATTTGAAATTTACAAAATAATCAATGAAGAAGTCGCCCTCCTCTCAGGGAAGTATAAGCCCATTGAGAATCTGGAATATCGTGGAGAAGGTATGGGAACCTCCCCATCATTGGAAGAAGAAAATGAGCTTGCAGAAAAAATGCTTGAGAGGTTTGTTCCTCAGAGTGTACCGGAACCTGACGAAGACGAGATTAAGCAAGATGAGTTGCAATCCGGTCCAAAATGTGCTATTGCCAAGAGCTGGGAGGTACTGGGAAGCTACAGCTATGATGAATGGGATGACAGGATTAAAGATTACAAATCCGATTGGTGCATGATATACGAAGTTGTGCCCAGTGGTGAATCCAGTAGCTTTTACCAGAACACAACTATCCACTACGCCCATGAAATATCACTCATAAACCGTATTTTCAAAATGATGAAGCCGGTGTCATTCAAGAAAATGAGGCGGCAACCAGATGGGGATGAACTTGATTTTGATGCAATTACAGAAGCTTTCACGGACAGAAAGTGCGGTATCAATCCAACGGAAAATCTCTATATTCGGAGAGATAAACGCGATAGGGATGTTGCAACACTTTTTCTTGTCGATGTCAGTGCCTCAACGGATAAGATGCTGGATGACGGGAAAAGCATACTGGATGTCGAAAAGGAAGCCCTTGTGATAATGACGGAAGCTCTGGAAAGTATTGGCGATAAGTATGCAATCTATGCTTTTTCCGGCGATACAAGGGCAGATGTGGAATTTTATCATATAAAGAATTTTGAGGAAAGATTTTCAGAAGACGTCCAATGCAGAATCGGTGCACTGGAATCTGCATACAATACCAGACTGGGGACAGTCATAAGGCACTCAATTACCAAACTGCGACAGGTTGATGCAAAAGTCAAACTGCTCATTCTGCTTTCCGATGGTGAACCTTATGATTTCGGTTTCACTGAGGGCAAATATCAGGGAAGAGCAGCCATTGAAGACACAAGGATGGCAATTCAGGAGGGCAAAGCTCTTGGGATGCATTTTTTCTGCATAACAGTTGATGCCGAGGCAAGCGAGTATATGGAATCTATTTTCTCGGATATCGGATACACAATTATTGATAATGCGATGGCTTTACCAGAGAAGCTGCCAATCCTTTACAATCATATTACAACGTAAGAACAGGTACTTTTACAAACATAATTATACACAAATATTTTTAATTAATGTAATCATCTGTACAATGTATGAGCGATCAAAGCATCAGGATTAAAGATCTCCCTGCAGAGGAAAGACCTCGGGAGCGCCTCGTAAAAAAGGGACCTGAAAGCCTTTCCAACTCCGAACTTCTGGCAATAATCCTGAGAACCGGAACAGCAAAGGAGAATGTTGTCACTCTGTGCAATCGTATTTTTACCGAATATAGCATCAAGCAACTCAGCCAGGCAAGTCTTACAAAACTTATGGAAATTCACGGAGTGGGAACTGCCAAGGCCGCTCAGATTTCAGCTATTTTCGAGCTTGCAAGAAGACTAGAGGGATTTTGTGATGAACCAAGACGCAAGATAACATCATCTGCTGATGTCTACTCAATACTCTATCCGCAGGTTCGGGAATTGAAGAAAGAAAGACTCACCACTTTGCACCTTGACACAAAAAACAATGTTATTCGGGAAGAAGTTGTATCCATAGGAACCCTGAACTCAAATATTGTCCACCCAAGGGAAATATTCAAATCCGCACTCCTTGAATCTGCAGCATCTGTTATCCTCACACACAATCATCCATCGGGAGATCCCAGCCCGAGCAGAGAGGACATTGCAGTCACCAGAAAGTTGGTTGATGGAGGCAAACTGCTGGGAATTGACGTACTGGACCATGTAATCATAGGTGATGGACGCTATGTCAGTTTGAAAGACGAGGGATATATTTCCTGATTTTCCAGAAACCAAAAAAGCATTTAAGCCATTGGTTACCAATAAGGCAGCAGATGAAAGAAATAGAACTACCTGACCCTTATGCAATTCCCTACAAAGGCATTTATGCCGTCTGCAATGAGGACAACACACTTGCAGAAATAATAGAGCACAGCAACTGCTATGGCGGTGCAGCATGGTCTCGCTACCACTATTCTCATTCACCCCTTATCCTGAATACAAGAGTCCTCGGGAACATGAACCGTTTCCTTGTTAAAACCGGACGTGAGGAGCTAAATCTTGTACCCTCATCAGCTGCAGCCGGAATTGAAGCTGTTGAAGTCAAAGGGTCTGAAGTAGAGATTACCTATGCGGGCCTTGGAGGCGGAGGCGTTGGCGCCACCCGTTGCAGGGCAATGGCCCGGGGAGTAATCAGTTCTTCTCTAACCGAATCCGGCGGCGGACGTGCGGCAAAAGGAACAATCGTTGTTCCTCGTAGGGAGCGTGTTCTCATTGGTATTGATGACACCGATACCAAGGAAGAAGGGGCAACATGGTGTCTGACTCACAACATTGCTCAAAGTGTTGACACTCTTGACAGTGTTTATTTCTCACAGTCCCTTGTACAGCTTTTTCCGGTATCAGCAAAAACACAGAATTGTGTTTCTACAGTGCTTGAATTCGGATGTGTTAACGAAGAAGCAAAGAAAGAACTTCTTGAAACCGTTCAGGCTGCACTTGAAAAGTATAGTGTATCCAGCGAGACAGGTATGGTTGTCCTTTCTTCTTTTGAGGCAAAGGAAGCTTACGGATACAGCAAGCTGTGTCGCAGCGATGAACTAACACATGATTTTGCCAAACAATATGCCGAGGAAAATGGCGTGGAAGTCTGGATGGATGGTAACGGCCTCATTGGTGCACTTGCCGCCGTTGCGTGGTTTGCACGCCCAGATGAATCGGTAATAATGGACGCGGAAATCCTATGAGTACAAAGGCATCCATAAAGAAAATTTCCGGTGCAAAGGCAATCCTTGAAACAGCACGGAAATGCGATATCGGACTCATCAGCGGTGTTCCGGGTTTCCCGATAACATCCCTCATGGATAGCTTCATGGAAGACTCCGAGTTTTCTGATAAATCCTTCTGGACAACCAATGAAAAAGTAGCCTTTGAGATGGCTCTTGGTGCATCCGTTACAGGAACACGTGCACTGGTGCTGAACAAACATGTAGGAATGAATGTCCTTTGTGATCCGCTTGTATCATCAACCACTCATACAATCGGTACCGGAATTGTAATAATTGCAGGTGATGACCCCGGCATTGCAGCTTCCCAGAACGAGCAGGATTCCCGCAATTTTGGAACTTTAGCAGAGGTTGCTGTGTTTGACCCTGCAAATCCGCAGGATGCTGCAACAGCATTAAGCGATGCATTCAGGATTTCAGAGGAGACACGTTCAGTTGCAATAATCAGAACTACTTCAAGAATGCTGGAAAGCCTTCAGGAAGTTGAACTCCCAGATTCATCAGAATCAAAGAATACCTATGATCTTTCTATCTGGGATTATACCATGAAAGGTAAACACCAACTATTCCATTCAAAATCATATCCTTATCTGGTCTCTGAAAGCGAGAAACTGGCAGTATCCATTTTATCTGAAAATAAAGGAAAACTTGGCATAATCTCCTCAGGCTATGTTTCCACTATCGTTGATGGAGTCGTCAGGGAAAAACAGATTGAATGCTCCCATCTTGCCCTCAATATGGTGAACCCTTTCCCCTTCGAAGCAATAAGAGACTTCATTGATAAGCATGAAAGTATTCTGGTTGCGGAAGAAACGGAAACCTTTCTGGAATCACATATTTCCATTGAAAGCAAAGTTAAAGGGAAATTGACGGGACATCTTCCATACGGCATAATTGAAGCTGATGACATAGACCAGGCAATTACTAAAATTGATAAAAAAGAAATTAAACCGAACAGGTTTATCGAAACAATTGCCTCCAGAGGACCACGCCCCCTTTGCGATGATTGCCCTTATCTTCCCCTGTACAGGGTTCTCGGGAAAATGGATGTGCCTGTGGCAGGTGACATCGGATGCCTGATACGAAGCGCACCGGCGCCTCTAAGGGCAGTGCAAACCGGATTTGCACTTGGATCTTCAATCTCAGTTGCCAGCGGTTTTTCAAATAAGGGAATCTCCGTTATCGGAGATTTCGGACTTGCACATTTCGGAATAGTCGGACTGATTAATGCAGTCCATCTCGAAAGCGACATTTTAATATTTGTACTGAAAAATCGCGTTGCTGCAATGACAGGTGGACAGGAAGCACCGGACCTTACAAATATAGTAGAACAGATGGTTGAAGACGTCATCACAATCAACGCAGATAATGAAGACGAGGAAGTCCTGAGAGAACTTATCCGAAACAAGCTTTCCAAGAAAGGCATATCCGTTATTTTCCTTGAAGGCAAATGCACAAAATACTGCGATAGCGAGGAGATGTGAATATGAAAGTAGCATGTATCCAGATGGATGTTAAACTGTGTGAGAAGGAGAATAATTGCAGGAAAGCTCTTGAAATGGCTGAGAAAGCTATCGCAGAAGGAGCTGAAATTATTGTACTTCCGGAAGTATTTTCCACCGGGTTTTGCTATGATAACATCGGGGAGCAGGCAGAAAGGAAACCATATCCATCTCTTGAACCATTCAGGGAATTATCCCTGAAACATGATTGCGTTATAATCGGATCCATCATCGAATTACAAGGCGACAATCAATATTCAAACATGGGATTTTGTATCGCTTCCGGGGAACTTACCGGAGAATACAGGAAAACTCATCCATTCAAAAAGGAAAATGCCTATTTTTCAAAGGGCACTGAGATCCAGGCGTTTGAAATTACCGGCAAAAGCCTGAAAATCGGGCTTGAGATCTGCTATGAAGTGCGATTCCCGGAAGTCGCACGTAAGCTTGCCTTGCAGGGTGCCGATATCCTTGTAACCATTGCCCAATTCCCTGATCCCAGACGTGATCAGTGGGAAATACTTTCAAAGGCAAGAGCGATTGAAAACCAGATTCCACACATTGCATGCAACCGTACAGGCAGTGATCCTGGAAGCAGCTTTTTTGGAAAATCAATGATAATCGACGCACTAGGCACCATTGTAGATGAAGCAGGACGGGAAGAGGCAGTTGTTATAGGAAACCTTGATCCTGCGCTGGTAAAAGAGACACGTACCTTTATTCCTGTTTTTACCGACAGGAGAGATGATTTGTACTAAAATCAGAAGTTCACAGGAATACCAAGGATTTCGGCCTTTCCGGAGGCAATGTCACGTGCAATCATGGCACTGCCAAGTGCAGCACTCCATTTTCCAAGCAACTGGGGTTTGCTGCCTGTATATTTTGCAATGAGTTCCTGCACATATCCTACTTCTCCAATGGAACCTGCAAGGAATAGGGCACTTTCTTTAACATCATAATCCTTTAACAGGACTTGCATTGCTGAAATTTCCATTGAAGCAAAAAGAGCAAGGCAATCCATGGAAAACGCTGCATCCTTTTTGCCTTCGGTAAATGCTGTAATCAATTCAGAAGACGTTGAATAAGGAGTCTGCTTCAGGACACCGCTATTCATAAAAGCCTCGTTGGCAGTGCATTTTCCGGCATCCACATCCCTGATAGCCTGCAAATCAAGGGGACCGTGGTTTGTTCCCGGCGCAAAAATGCAGGCATCAATAGCTCCTACCACTTTACCATCCACAACCCCCAAAGTTACCGTATTTGAACCCATATCAGAGACAATGAAGTCCCTTACACCGGTGCAAAATGCATTGTAAGCAATTCCCAGTTTTTCAGGGCTTGTTGAGTGGGAAAAAACATTCATCCTTGGATCAGTGCTGCTTTTCTCGTGAATTCCCGGAATAACAACTGTCGGAATATCACTATGCAGTACTGCATCAAAAACAAGAGTTCCGGCACCGGTTTTTTTACCCACGCCTTCAATGTTTTGCACACCCCTGTTTTTTACATTTTTGACGTTTTCGATACAGGTGATACCATCACCCATTGAATATGTAACAGCAATAAGCTCAATTTCATTTTCCGTAATATCAAATTTGTCCAGAAGAAGAGGGAGAATCTCATTTTCATTCATTTGTGATATTTCAGTTCTGGGGATTTCAAAATGCTTCTCTTCAACACCATTAATCGCAGCAAAGCGCATTGCATTTGTTCCGTGATCAATTCCAAGAAACATATTTTATCACCTGTATTCAGAAAGAATATCGTTTAATTCTTCCATTAGCTTTTCGCCTTCCTCAAAATCGCCTATGTTTGTAACCAGGCGAATTTCCTGCGAAGATGTACCCTGTGACAAAAGCAACCGGAGATTTCCCCTGCTGTCCGGGCGCAGGATTTTTGCAGAGAGACTCCCACCTGAAGCGCTTTTTCCCCTGACTGAAATAACCGAAGGAATTATACGCTTAACATTTGGATGCTGGCTGACTGTACGCAGGATTTTCTTGCCGCTACGACCCCCAATTACTGTAGTATGGGAGCCTCCAAGCTTATCTTTAAGAATTGAATCAGAAGACATGTAAACAAAAAAAGGTATTGACAGAGCAAATTAAATGCTCTGTACGTCATTCATGCTGAGAAGATTTATTCCGCCATCAACAAGGATTTTTACGGCCTTCTCAACGTCACTCACACGAACTATCAGGAATGCTTTCTCGGTGCGAGTTACAAAAGCATAGGCGTAATCGATATTGACATCATGCTCTCCGAGCAAATCCGCAATTGTTGCAAGTTGTCCCGGGACATCTTCCATTTCAATCCCCAGAACATCCGTTTCAGATACAGTAAAACCTGCATCATGTAAAACACGGTGTGCATTATCAGGGTTGTCAACAACCATCCTGATAATTCCGAAATCACCAGCTTCGGCGATTGTGAAAGCACGGATGTTTATTGATGCCTCTTTGAATTTGGATGCAATGTTTGCAAGCCTTCCCGGCTTGTTTTCCGCAAAAAGGGAAATCTGTTTAATGAGATTATCATCCATTTTACCGACCCACTATTATTTTAACACAAGTAAGTTTTCCCGATAGGGTTTATAGCTTTCTGTTATCAATAACTTTCTTTGATTTGCCCATTGAACGTGGGAGAGAGCCATGCTCTACAAGCTCCACTTTCACGGAAATATTCAGGACATTCTTCAAAGCATCGGAGACTCTCTTCTCCAGAGTCATGATATCATTGACCTTGTCACTGAAGGCTTCATCAGTCATTTCAATCTGGACTTTCATGGTATCAAGCTCATTGACACGATCCACAATTATCATGAAGTGTTCACCCACTTCGGGAATCTTCATTAGAACTGATTCAACCTGCCCGGGGAAAACATTGATTCCACGAACAATAAGCATGTCATCAACACGTCCAGAAACACGCATAATTCTGGGATGAGTACGACCGCATTTGCATGGCTCCTTGTTCAGGACAGTGTAATCACCAATGCGATACCTGATGAGCGGAAGTGCTTCCTTGGCAAGAGTTGTTATGACAAGTTCACCACGCTCTCCTTCAGGAAGCGGTTCACCAGTGTCAGGATCAATAATCTCCACCAGGAACTGGTCTGCCCATATGTGAATGCCATCCTGGTATGTACATTCTGTAAACAGTGGACCGCTGAGTTCGGATGTACCAAAAATATCGTATGCTTTGATTCCGGTTGCAGCTTCTATGCGTTTGCGCATTTCCTCAGTCCAGGGCTCTGCTCCAAGAATACCAACACGAAGACCGGTATCCTTTACAAAATCCACTCCTGATTCCTTTGCTACTTCGCTCATATAAAGCATGTAAGAAGGAGTGCATGCAATCACAGTTGTACTGAGATCCTGCATTAGTTCAAGTTGTTTTTCAGTACTTCCTGTACCTATAGGGAGAACTGTGGCACCTACTTCTTCGGCACCATAATGCATGCCCAGGCCACCGGTAAACAGACCATACCCATAACAAATTTGAACCACATCATCCCGGCCAACATTGATAGAAGTTAATGCCCGTCCAAGGGATGTAGACCATTCATAGATATCGTTCTTTGTATAACCAACAACAGTTGGTTTCCCGGTTGTACCGGAAGATACGTGGAACCTGGCAAGCTGTTTGTTTGGAACACAGAACATGCCTGTGGGATAAGTGTCACGAAGGTCTTTTTTGTAGGTAAAGGGAAGTTTTGTAAGATCCTTAAGGGATTTGATGTCTTCTGGTTTTACACCAGCTTCATCAAAACGTTCCCGGTAAAAAGGAGAATGATTGTAAACATAAGAAACAAGATTCTTTAACTTCTGCTCCTGTAGTGTTTCAAGTTCGTCTACAGGCATACGCTCTATCTGTGGATTCCAGTATTCTATCATAAGAACTCGCCTTCCCTGCGTAAATAAAGTAACTACAGGAGTATAATTATTAAGATTTATAAGCTAACCGGATTCTGTCTTTTCCCAAGGATTTCAACAACCTTATCTTTGCAGTCCCGGAGAATATCATCCATTTCTGCATTTACATCGATGCCAGCTGCCCCGGCATGCCCGCCACCGGTCCCATCATAATTTTTGCTGACCTCTTCCATTATTTGCCCGAGGTTTACACCGGCATTAACAGCATCACGTTTCGCACGCCCGCTGACTCGCACGGAGTCATCTTTTGAAGTACCAATAAGAGCTACATCAGCACCGATATTTATTAACATGGAAGCTGCTGAGCCTCCAAAGGAACTTACATGGGAAACTACTACCAGCCAATCACCTACACGCTCAACACTTGCCCTGTTTGCCGATTTAAGCATGGCAATGCGCATGGAGACATCCTGCGGGGTTGCAGCCATGAGCTCCAGAACTTCCCCATATTCCACTCCACTTGATTCAATGATATCAGCGAATGTACGGAAAGTTTCACTTGTTGCATGCTTGAAGTGACCAGTATCTGTTACTATTCCCGTCATGAGTCCTATGGCGGTACGATACATAATTGGAGCTTCCATGCAAGTCAGGACTTTGTAGACAATTTCCGCTACAGAGGTAGCAGGACGATGGAGATAAAATGCGGCATTGTCCGTAAGTGCTGTAGTTGCGTGATGATCAATAACGCAATAATGCCCGAGTTCAATATCATTTAGCTGGGCACTTGTGGAAGTATCAACTACGACAACGAGATCGTAGTCTTTCGGATCAGGGTTTTCAACAATTTCGATTTCCAGTTTGTCTATAAGCAGGGAAGCAACACGATTACTTCCGTCTATAAGACCTACAGTCCCGCCTATAGCTTCTGAAAGCGCAAAAGCACTGCTAACAGCGTCTGGATCGGCATTCCTGTGACACAGATAAAGAATGTTGTGATAGTCCAGCAATCTGCTATAAAACCCGGCTTCATTTACCTGCATGTGGATCCCGGCAGGATAAAATGAATTTAGAAAGCAAAACGAAGATCACAGACGCTTACTGCGCCTGGAATCCCTGTGTTCCCATGGATTGCTTTATCTGCTCCTGAAGCTGGGTAAAACGTTTGGAAATACGTTCTTCCTGCCTTGAAATAGACTGCAACCGCAGACCCATTGTTTCGGTCCTTTCCTTGAGCTTGCTAATTGCATCTTCCTTCGTGCAACGGATTTGCATATCACCAACAGCCCTGTAAACAATTGCATCATCTTCAAGCTTTTCAAGCTCTTCAAGTGCCATTTCAGATTCTTTCTGCAGGGATTCAACCTGGCTTTTCTGCATAGCAAGGGATTGTGCCTGCTGCTGAACCTGCTGCAACTGAGCAACCTGGTTCTGGACCTGGGGGGGTATTTCTGAACTCATATTGGTTTCACCTGCCTCACAATAGGTTTAAAATGATTTTAATGTTTCTATATTGGAGTGCAGAATTTACCCTACAATCAGCATCCCAAATCCGGAATTACAAAACAGAATTCCGAACCTTCTCCTTCCTTGCTTTTGACACTAAGTTCTCCATCATGCATTTTGATGAATTTCCGCACCAGGCATAAGCCTAGCCCGGTTCCGGAGTGTTCCCGTTTGTGGAAGCATTCAACCTGTTTGAACGGTTCAAAAATAAGATCCAGTTTATCTACGGGGATACCAATACCGGTATCTTTTACAGAAAACTGAATCCCGGATTCAGTTGATCTCGCACTGACTTCAATGGCACCGTTTTCAGGCGTGAATTTTACTGCATTGCTTAAGAGATTTATCAATATCTCTTCAAGCTTACTGAAATCAGCATGAATTGCAAGAGAAGAAGGTGTGCAATTAAACTGAAGGGAAATATTCTTGGAAGATGTCATTGGCAAAAACATATTCTCCAATATCCTGAAGATATCAGCAACAGGGAAACTTTCGGAGTGGAAATCCATTTTACCGGCTTCAATTTTAGAAAGATCCAAAACGTTATTAATGAGGTTGAGAAGGTTTTTCCCGCTTGTTGAAATGTTATTAAGATACTTGGCCTGTTTCCCCTTTAGATCACCTGTATAACCTTCCAGCATTGCATCCGAAAAACCAATAATGGAATTAAGAGGTGTTCTTAATTCATGGCTAACATTTGCAAGGAATTCTGATTTTGACCTATTGGCCGCTTCTGCAGCCATTTTTGCCTCAAGCAAAGCATTCTGCTGCTCTTTCAGCAAAGTGACATCGGAAATCAGAACCAGATCATATAACATATCATCACTGCCCTGAATGGCACTTGCACTTACAAGACCAACAAATGTACTCCCATCCCTCCTGATAAAAGAAATTTCATAGGAGCCAACCTTTTCACCCTTCATCCTCCTGCAAAACATTTCAAGGATTAAGGTTTTTGTTTTATCGTCGAAGCAAGGCAATTCAAGCAAACGTTTACCATTAAACTCTGAAGATTCATAACCAAGCCAGTCATGTACCCTGTGGTTTACATCTACAACCATCCCGGTTTTGTCAAGAAGAACTACGGCTTCTGGCGATAATTTGAAAATATTCCTGAATTTTTGTTCGCTCTCAATGAGGGATTGATTTATTTTTGCTCTCTCAGTAACATCCTGCATTGTCAGAAATAAACCTGATACATTCCCGGCATTTTCCTCTAATGGAATCAAGCTGCAGTCCAAATAGCGAGTTCTATTTTCAGGTGAATCCGCATATTCAAATAGCTTTTCTGTGGCAAAATAAGGTTTGCAGTTTTTGACAACATTTTCAAAAATGATCCGATTGCTTTCATTCGGATAGAGATCAAAATAATTCCTCCCAACAAAAAATGAAGGCAAATGATCATCGGCTTCCGCATAAGCACGGTTAACCCTCATTAAATTGAAATCAGTGTCCAAATATGCCACCATCATGTGTGTGTGTTCAAACACAGATTCAAGTATTTCAGCAGGTAAAAAAGATTCAAGGCACTTTCTGCCTTCATTATTATAATTTTCTTCTAAATTCACTTTTTGCTGAATGTTTGGATCACTATATGAATACAAAAATCACAGCCCCCCAATAACAGAAGAAACATGAACTAAACATACTCGAATTCCTCACTGAGCAATTCAGCAGCAATGCAACTCAAATTATTTTTAAGTCCTACTTCTTAAAATATACATGATGATAGAACTATTAATAAATTTCTTTCTGATACTCGTAATTAAACATTAAATTTTTTAATTATTAATTTTTACTAAAAAAATGAAACTGATAAGGTAGTTCATGCGTTGGATTTGCATATACTGGTTATTGAACATGCCTCATAAGCCACGTTAACAAGCCTGTACCATGTGTTTAAGGTAGAACGCATCGAAACCAGATCCCCTGCACCCATTTCAAGGATCAGACAGTTGTTACCCAATGTTAAATGAATAGAAGATCTGTCGGTAACCAACCTGTCAAGCTCAGGAAGCATAGTAAGATATATGGTTTCCGCATATCTCGTTTCAAAAGTGGATTTTACAAAGATTTTCATTGTGCATCAACGCATTCTTTAAAGCTTTTCACATTGAACCTGAAAAGCAGGCCATTACCGCCGAAAAAATCAATCGTATCATCAGAAACCCTGAAGCAACTCTTGTTGCATTCTCCTACAGGAATTGCCAGAGCAGAAGAAAGCAAATTGAACAAATCGCCTTTCCCTTCAATTGAGGGTTTTGGAAGCCTTCGCGGAAGTTTTTCCTGAGGCGCTGTTACGGTCATCCATACGGATAACCTTTCAACACCATCAGTGTAAATCAAAAAACTTGATGGATTACCATGGTATTCTCCTACCAGAATGAGTGGATCTGAACCCTCCAGTTCCAAAAGTTCCCCAAGGCTTCGCTTACCGCGATTTAAATAACTGCATCCGAAAAAAGAAGCCAGCCATTTGCAGACTGAACGCGTCGATTGTGAAGGAGAGCGGGAAGAGGATATTAACATCCTCTCACTCAGCCGTAATGCGTTTAATGCTGGTAGGCCTTTCCTTCACAAGAATGCGGTTTCCGCAATATGGACAGCGAATACCGGTGTACTGGTAGTCGATTTCCACCGGACGTTTACATCTTGTACATTTGTAATCCATGGACTTTACTCAACCTGTTCAGTGGCTTTGCTGACATACCTTGCTACTGACCTTCCCATTGTTGTGGAAGGTAGATAGGTACCGCCTGCAAAGGTATATCCACATTTTTTGCATTTCCAGATGCCTGTACCAATTCTTCTCACAGATGGTCTTGCACAATTGTTACATTTGTGAGGAGCATGCATGCGCTCTTCAATGTTTGCCACTATCTTACGGTCTTTACGTCCATACCTTGTACCGAACCTGCCGGCAGAGCGGGATATCCGTCCTTTTTTGGTATATTTTTTGGCCATGATAATCAATCTCCTGATTTGAATCCTTGTATAAGATTTATATCTCTAATAAATACTTTTCGCGTATTTCAGATGCTTTAGCTCTTGCTACATCAACAGAGTGCAAAAGCTGCTCTTCGGAAAGTGATCCTGAGCCACTCTTTTGCATGGCACAGATAGATCCATCCTGATTTGAAGTCACAGTAATCCTGGCTTCGCAAACATCTTCTTCTCCGTATGTAGGATCAATAAACATTTCCTCGCCTATTTTGATAAGAGAAACGGAAACCGGCATTTCCCGGATTGGCATCAGCATATCCTCGCCACGCCCTTCCCTTTCGCCCGGAACTGTAGTAGTCATAAGTGCGGCAATGGCACCCAGAGAAGCGGCATTCAGGATGTTTCCACTGTCATTGAGGACATGAACATCGATGAAAACCATCCAGACTTCCTCACCTTCGGTAATGCACAGCTTGTTAAGATCAATAGCACCTGATTCGCGAATTCCACGATCTACAATCCTTGCCATCTCAATTGCATTTTCCCTTGGAGGACCTGCTTCAAAGTTTGGAGAAGCAATTGGGTTCAATTCCATGCTGGTGATGATAACCCCGGAATCAGGGGTATCAGGGAAAGGAGTTCCAACCTGAAGCTTAACACCAACCATTACCTGGGTATCTCCAATTTGTACTTTTGCAGACCCTTCGGCTTTGTCAATAACGTTGGTTTCAAGTACTATATCCCTGAATTCTTCAAAGGAACGACCATCTTCGCGACTTCCCTTGAGCATAAGGTTGTAAATGTAATCCTTCTTGAGGCGAGAAATAACTTCATTGCTCATCGTCTTCACCTTCCAGTTCTTCGTCTTCAGTTGATTCTTCCTCATCCAGTTCTTCAGTTTCTTCCTGTTCTTCCGGAACATCAGCAGATGCTTCTTCAGCTTCTTCCTCTGCTTCAAGAATCTCCTCGGTGGCCTCTTCGGCAATTTCTCCGAATCTGGCCATTAAAACTTCGCGCTGCATCTCGAAAATTTGTTCACAGCCTTTCTTTACCATTTCAACACCGGTTTTGAATTCTTCCGGAGTCAAGTGGCCATCCATCTGAAGTAAGGTTATTTCGCCATCCTGCGTCATGGCAATAGGTAAATCCGCATCACCATAATTGTCTTCAGGTTTGTTGAGATCAAGAACAAGCTGACCGTCAACTTTTCCAACTGCACATGCTGCAACAAGGCCTTTCATAGGAATACCCGCATCTGCCAAAGCAAGGGTAGCTGCGTTAATAGCTGCTGTCCTTGTACCGGCATCTGCCTGAAGGATCTCAGTCATTACATCAATAACTGCACCTGGATAGTCTTGCTTCATTACAACAGGCTCGAAGGCTTCTCCGCTTACTTTTGAAATTTCAGTACTGCGCCTGCTGGGACCTGGTCTTATACGATCCTCAACAGAAAAAGCAGCCATATTATATCGATACCTTACAAGCGCTTCGTTTGGACGCTGTAACCTGCGCGGGTGAAGTTCACGTGGTCCATAAACGGCTGCCAGTACTTTGTTGTTACCCCATTCAAGGTAACATGAACCATCAGCTCTTGATAATACACCTAATTCAATTTTCATGGGACGGATTTCATCAACACGTCTTCCGTCAAGACGTATACCATTTTCATCAATGAAACGTTCTGGTTTGTCACTCATCATTAGTTCTCCGCATATTCCTGCTTACTTATAACTAAAATTACTGCTTTTCATCATCAAGCAGTACATCCATCTTTCTGCATGCGTCTTCTGTATAACCGACTTCATCAGGAGACAGGACTTCTTCTTCCATCTCTTCTTCCTCGTCCTCTTCCGGAATCAACTCTTCAACCTCTTCAGGTTCCTCCTCAGCTACCTCTAATTCTTCTACAACTTCTGAATCTTCTTCGTCACCTTTCAGGAAGTGACTGATACGATCCGTAAGTCCCGAGGTATGGGATTCGCGTTCAATTATACGAATTGCTTCACTAAGACGCTCCATATCGGCATCTTTACCGTTAATCCATATACGACCATTCTGGCCTATGAAAATATCACAATTTGTCTCACGTTTCAGGATAGAAACCATAGACCCGCTATGGCCGATTATCCTGGGAACCTTGGCAGGCTGTACTTCAATAATCCTGCCCCTGCGCAATACACGCAGCCCGTGATCCCTCATGGTGAGTTCTACTTTCTTGAAAGCACTTACATCTTTTATCCGCAAGATAGCTGAATCACCTATATCCATGGTTTTCCTCATCATTGAATTATCCACACGTCGCGGATATTCAGAAACATGAAGAAGACCGTCATAAGGTGCTCCAATTTCAAAAATCCAGTTAGAAGATGTCACTTCAATTACTTTTCCGATAACCTGATCTCTTGCATGAGGAGAATAGCGCCCGGAAAAAGGAACAACACTTGCTTTGTTCTTGAGATTGGCAACTCCGTAAAAAAGGGAATAAACCTTCCCATTCTTCACATAAGTACCCTTACCTGAATCTGAAGCTTTCTCAGAGAGAAGTTGACCGGGAAAAACAATCTTGCGGTCCATTCTGATTGCCTCTCAGAGAAGTTTGGTCTCTGCATCCCCTTTGGTAAGACGATTTACAAGACCATAAAAGTCATTCTGTATTCCGGCAGGCATCCTGACAACGCCAACCCATGAACCATCATTTAACCAGTTTTCTTTTACAATGGTGGAAAAGTGAGCAATTTCGCCGTAGGATTTTGCCGCATATGAAGCAGGTACATGCACTTCAACGTCAACTTCCTCAAAACGAATTGGAATAATAGGCCTGATTGCTTTCATTGCCTCATTAACCTGTTCATCCACACTTTTAAGGGGGTCAATGTGAAATTTAGCTTCTTCCATTGCATGCTCAATCCTGGATGGAGGATGGGGAGCCCTTGTCTGAGGATTCAAAGCATTCTGGGCAATAATATTGATTACCTGCTTTGTTTTCTCCTCGAGAAAATGCTTTCTCTGCTCCTGAGTAAGCTGTAATTCGCCGTGTTTGATGATATTATCAGCGATTTCGTAAAGATCATCAGTACCAAAATTGTCAATTAACTGGTTTTCTGAAGCATGATCGCCTTTCTTTGCATCCGTAAAAATAGAATCTGCAGCAAGAATGTCCTCGAGATCGAGTTCTTTGCCTTTCTTATATTCAAGAGCACCATCAGGGTCCACAAATACTTCAAAATGCTTGCTGCCTTTTTTGAGCCTTGCAATCAGTGCTTCATCAAGTGATATCATAAAAATACACCTTGTTCAATGTGATCATTCTTCATCTTTTTGTTCTTCTGCATCTTCCTTATGAGCTTCAAGGGTACGCTCTACGTATGCCTCGACTTCATCATAGGAATATTTCCTGAAAATACCATCTTCAGAGGTGACAACGCCTACTTCAAGGGTTGCAGCATCAAGTTTCATGTCCGATGCATGGTAGAGAGCCTCCATACCAAGCATAATGGCATCTTCAACACCGATTTCAGAATCATATTTCTCTTCAAAGACTTCCATAAATGCATTTCTTCCGGCACCTATAGCTGTTGCCTTGTATTCAAGAAGTGCACCGCTTGGATCGGTTTCAAAGAGCCTTGGGATTTTACCGTCGACTCCCGCAATCAAAAGAGCTGTACCGTAAGGACGTACTCCACCATACTGGGTATATGTCTGCTTGTGATCACAGAGTTTCTTGGCAAGAACTTCAACATTTATTGGCTCGTCATAAGAGACCATGTTTACCTGTGACTCAACACGTGCCCTATCTACAAGGGCCCTGGCATCAGCCACAAGACCTGATGTAGCTACACCTATATGCTCATCAATCTGGAAAATCTTTTCAATTGATTCAGCTTCAATCAATCTGCTTGTAATACGCTTGTCAACAAGCAGGACAACCCCGTCCTTTGCCTTAATACCGGCAGCTGTAGTACCCCTTTTAACAGCTTCACGAGCATATTCTACCTGGAAAAGTCTGCCATCCGGACTAAAAACAGTAATGGCTCTATCGTAACCCATTTGTGGCGCCATTTGCATTCTACTTCATCTCCTACTAATTTTTATGCGTGTGATAATAACAACAACGTATAATATTGTTTCTCTGCATTTATAAGTGACTGTGTACATCGTAGGCTTCCTGCCCTTCAATATACTTTTCTGTAGCTGCCTTTATCGTACCTGAAACACCAAGTACACGGATAAAGGCGGGAGTGCCGTCTATGGAACTAATAACACATAATACCGTGCGCGTAAGTTCTTCAGAATCCCTGAGACATCTCAGGATTCCAAAAGGATAATCAAAATCAAGTAACCTTATTTCGCACTGGCTGGAAACCAGATCTCCAAGAAGATATGAGGCAGCCGGAAAAATTTCACGCAACAAGGCATCCCTTGAAACATCTTTTTCTGATATGACTTCAAAAGCAAGATACCGTCGTTGCGGCCGTAATGTCGGAGGAAGGATCTTCAAAGCACATCACCTTCGGTCCCAATTACACGCACACCGTCACAAACGGAACCAGCAAGCCTGCGATTGCGAGATATTATGCCTGCGGGCACATCAGAAAGTGCAGCCGTTGCTTCCTCAAAGGTCATCCCGAATAAACCTGCAAGAGCTATGACTTCACGGGGAGCACGAAGATCATAAATGGACATTGCATTGGTAGTTAACAAAATGGGAACATCATATTTCCGGGCAAGTTGCAGGTTATTCCTGAAATTGGAGAGAGCATAGACCCGTTTACCACCTTTGAGCTGAATCAGGATGTCAACATTAAATGCCAGAGCAACATTATTTTCTGCAGCTTCTTTTGCCAGCACATGATTCATTCCACTATCTTTCTGGGTAAAGGGATGATTGAGCACATCAACATTCGGATTTTCAACTGCTGCACGATTGATGGATTCAGTCCCACCGTGAACTATTATCACATCTTTTTCAGTACGGTATTTACCTATCAATCCGTGAAGTTTTGAAGGTTTTGACACACGAATTTCTATCCCGTTGCAAACATTTATTGACCCACCACCAGCAGGGATGTCAGGATCTATGGAATCTGAATGGTTTGAAATGCATACACCGCTATAACCCAGATATTGTGCCATAGCCAGCATCTGGCCACAGTCATGCTCCCCTTCCGGAGAAGAGTGAATACAAAGGTCATAATATTTATGCGGCAAAGAGATCCTCCAGCACCTGAATTGCTTTTTCCATGTTTTTAGGATATGTAGCTATCTTTAGCTTAACTACGATGGAATCCGGGGAATCTGAAAAAGAAACGTTGCCCAGATACGCCTGTTGTTTGTCAAAGCGTAAATGGAGCATTAGCTCATCGTCCAGCCTTTCATGGAGTTCCCCAAGCAAAACATCACGGTTTTCCGGGGATAAACCTTTATTGAGTTTTTCCGCAAAAGCCTTGATTTCAGGTTTGCGCTTGAGGGTTACAGAAAAGAGAACCATGGGATTCCCATGATGTCCCTCTATCTCCATGGAATCAATGTTACCGGAATTGCCAGACGTATCTGTTGTATAATTTTCCGGTAAAAAAAGGTTCAGGGCTTGAAGTACCCTGGACCGATCTTCTGTTGCATGCGCAGTGGCACGCAAAAGGATGTAATGAATCACTTGCCTCTGTTGCCGTTAGATCTTATGCTTGGGCGGTTCTTTTCAGTACCAGTGCCCTTTGATCTCATGCCACGACCCTTGCGGCCTGCACTGGTTTTTCCACGAAAAACACGTCCCTGTGAAGCGCTGTTGCATACCCAGTTAAGATCCTTGTCATTTTTGATTGCAGGGTGGCTTGGGTCTACGAGAATTACCTCGAACCATTTGAGCTTACCATCTTCGCCAACCCAGTAGGAGTTGAGAACTTCCATATTCGGGAACTTGCGTGCAGCTCTTTCCTCACCAATGCGCTGGAGGCTCTTCTCTGCAACAATCTTGTTTTTACCCATGTGCTGGGTACGGCGACCACGGATGTACCTTGACTTGCGAAGGCTACCACGGCGTACACGTACGCGAGCAACAACGATTCCCTGTTTGGCTTTGTAACCAAGGGAGCGTGCCCTGTCAATACGGGTTGGACGCCTTACTCTTTCAACTGAGCCCTGACGTCTCCATTCCTGTAATCTTTCCCAGCGGAGATCCCTGACATAAGTGTTGTCAGGATCTTTCCATGCGTCTCGTATGTATGCGTAAAATGATTTTGACATTAGTTCACCTGTGCTTCGTTCTTTATGATTCAGCCCTCTTTGGGACCACATACCAACGGGAACTCATCCCGTAAACGAAACAGGGGTAGTACAAGCACAATAGCATTTAAATGTTTTTATCGCGGGCTTTCCTGAGCCAGACAGAAAATACGCTGCCCTTTCCTGCGGGATTATCTGAAACGATAATTTTCCCGGAATGTAAGTCAACTATTTTCTTCACAATTGCAAGACCAAGACCATTGCCTTTAATGTTACCTTTGCTTACACGTTTGAACCTATCGAAAACATAGGGTTTATCCTCATCAGAAATACCTTCACCCTCATCGATAACGTCAACCCTCCAAAGATCTCCATCATCAATTATATTAACTTCAATCCTCGACTTTTCAGGACTGTACTTAATAGCATTTGAAATCAGGTTCTGGAATACGGATTCAATCATAGTATGAGCCTCAACGAGGTAAGCATCATCCCCAAATCCAAATTCAAGTTCGTGACCATTAAATTGCAATTCCAGGTTCTTGGTGACATCCCTTATGATTACCGCAAGATCCAGTGACTCATAGTCAATTTTATCCACACTTTCAAGCCTGGCAAGAAGAGCAGCATACTCAATCATATCAGTAAGGCTTTTTGCACTTCTGTGGATATTCGCAACATAGCGTTTTTTCCTGTCATCATCTTCCATATCAAGAAGGAGTTCGGAATAACCGGAAATTACACCCACAGGATTCAGCAAGTCATGACGCATAATGTCAGTAAACATGTCTTTAAGTTCATTTGAACGAAGTAGTTCGGCATTTTTCAAACGAGCTTCTTCTGCAACCTTTTTCTCAGTATCATCCTTCAGAATAGCAATTGTATAACGCTCACCTTTAGTTTCCATAAATGAGAAGGAAATGTCAAGGAATACCTCTTTTTTATCCTTTGTCACGCCTACTGCTTCCACACGCTGGAGAACGGCATTCGTGGATTCAAAGGATTCGATCGCATCATGGATTTTAGACCTGGATTCTTTTGCAAAAACAAACTCGAATGGCTGTCCAACAATTTCCGGTTCACCATAACCGAACAGCAGCATATAGGCAGGATTCACATAAACAGTCTTCCCATTAATCGAGATATTGATGGCATCATAAGAATTAATGAATACATTCTGGAACCATTCGTAGGATTCAGTCATTTCCTTAATGGAGTTGTCAAGGTCAACTGCCATCTTATTAAATGTGGTCCCTAACTGGCCTATTTCATCGGATGAATTAATGCTTACGCGGTACTTCAGGTTCCCGTTGGATATTTCACTTGCACCTTTCGTTAATTCCCTTATTGGGTTTGAAACAAAACGTGTTGTGATACCAAACAAGAAAAGCTCAACCGAACCTATTGTAAGAAGGGCAATAATCAGGACATGCATCTTATCTTTTTGTATTGCATCATATCGGGAATCCATGGGCAACAATAAGCTTATACCGCCCTGAACATCCCCTACTTCATAGTCACTATGACACTCGATGCATCCTTCATTGGTATGAAGAGGAGCCATATAATTGTAGTACCGTGAACCGTTTACAATCAACTGGGTATTGGTGCTTTCAGTACCGTTCTCAAATTGCCGCAGGGATTCAGCTTCAAAAGCATTCGGCTCATTAAGCGGATTCACAGGATCAAGACTTGTTATGCGAAAGCTGAATACACCACTGTCTTTTGAATAGGAAGATATTTCCCGTGTCATCAAAGCAGGATTTTTTATGGTATAATTGGTACCATCAATCGTCGTGATATCAGGATTTAGTCCAAGCTCCATGAGATAAGGATTAGAGTGAATGCCGTCCTTCTTTTCAACAAATACCCCGCCATAATCAGCATTCCATTGCCTGGTTAAAACTATTTGCTCAAAAGATACCTCGGCCTGTGCATCAAGTTCAGAATAAAACTGTCTTTCAATATCGGAAGCAATATGAAAAAACATAAATGATAGCAAGATAGCGATAATGATTCCCACTGAAAACATTAACTTGAAATCCAGACGACTAAAAACTACATCAAAAGAAGTTTTCTCCATGCAACCAGACTAAGCTATAGTTTAAACATATAAGAAACTTATCTAAATAATATAGTAATAGATATAAAAAAGAAAGGAACGTGGGGTTGGTGAGATTCGAACTCACGATCGACGGGTCTCTCCGAACCGCTGCTCGTAGCAGCATTTTGAAGGTTCTGGTGAACACATATCAGTGCTCCAACGGCTCCTCACCGACATGCCCCGTCGGGCAAGTCTCAGTAGACCCGTTGCTCATCATTTATCCGCTGGAGCCCGTCGCCATTCCTGGCTAGGCCACAACCCCTTGATAACGCTTTAGGCATCAATTGGATGCAATTCATCAATAATATAGTTAGCGGTGGAAAAGGTTTGTGCTTACTCCTTTTCCTCAATCAGATCCGCAAGTTCCTCGCAGATCTTCTCGACTTCTTCACGCACCTGTTCCCTGGTAACACCAAGGAGATGTGCAAGGTAAAGAGCGCCTCCGGCACCTACGCCTTCCTTGACATGACCCTTCTCATACTGCTGCAATCCCACATGACTGGACTGGCCATATCCGGGATCAACATGGAACATTTCCGCACCAAGCTGTTCTATTAACTCGTTAAAGGTAGCTGATTCATCATTTGCAACATAGCTTGTGGTCACAATTGACAGATTATCGGTATTGATTCCCAAGTGTTTGATGACAGCAAACACCGCAGCCATCTGGGTTCCACCTGCAAGAATAACACGCTTGTCACCAATTCCGGAAACAAGACCTGCAACTGCAGGCATCATTGGATCACCGACACTGCGGACTGCTTCAAGAGGACTGTTCCTGAGACTTCCGTGGGTAATACCTGATGACTTGAGAGCTGCACATACAACTTCTTCCTTGAGTCCTATGGGATTTTCACAGGAACTGCTGCTTACAACACCGTCATAGCCCATGGCATCCAGTACCGCCCATGCAGTGGTGGTTCCCGCAGGAATACTTTCCCCGATTACAATGAAATCGGATTTGTCCCTGAGATCCTTACCGACAGCTTCAGCCCTGTCGAAAATTCCCTTCGGATCCTTGACCGCCACCTCATTACGTATGTCAGATCCGGCTTCGGTTTCAAGATCAATCATCGGGACTTCCGGCGTGAGTTTCATTCCAGATCTCACGAAGACGTGGGGTACACCTGTCAGGGTAAGTACGGCTCTTGTTGTGAGTCCCGGGGTAGGAGTGTTATAAGGAGGAGTCATTGGAAGTACAGGAACGCTGATGATGTTCCCGGTTTCCAGAACCTCGGCATCTCCTGCCGGAGTGTAATCAGTCAGTTTTGCCGTTTTGCCTGCGGCGGAAAGACCATCGATGTAAGCGGTTTCTGTGTTTGCCAGGACGCAAACAAAGAGTGGGTTTTCCGGTTTTTTGTTATCTCTTGGAAGAAATTCCATAATAATCACTGGATGAATTTATGATCAGTATGTTCTTGCTACATAGATAGTATTTGTAGCTTGTGAGCCGCACATTGGGCAGTTCTTGTCATCACATGATGGCTGATCCGTTGGGATACCAAGAATACCTGCTCCAATTGCTTCTTCCATCTCAAGTCCGCATTCCCGCTCTCCGCACCAGTAGGATTTCACGATGCCTTTTGGCAGGTTTTCCTTGATGGAATCAATGGTTTCGGACTCGTAGATATTATCTTCGAGATTCTTTGAAGCATTTGAATAAAGGTTTTCCTGAATGTCTGCAAAGGTGTTCCGGACTTCTTCAACGATACCATCAAGTGGTACAGATGATTTTTCACCATTGTCACGTCTTGCAAGCATTGCAGCGTTGT
The DNA here is from genome assembly GCF_017874375.1 of Methanohalophilus levihalophilus. Lineage (NCBI taxonomy): Archaea > Methanobacteriati > Methanobacteriota > Methanomicrobia > Methanosarcinales > Methanosarcinaceae > Methanohalophilus > Methanohalophilus levihalophilus. Next base: position 300,808 of record NZ_JAGGLK010000001.1, on the reverse strand, counting down.
TCTTCAAGTCCCTTGGACCAAGTTCAATCCTCAGTGGTACACCCTGCATTTCCCAGCGGTAGTACTTGGCACCGGGGCGTTTGTCGCTGGCATCTATCTTGACGCGGATTCCTTCAGCTTCAAGCTTTTCCTTTAATTCATCACAAGCTCGAAGAACATCTTCGGATTCCTTGAAGATTATCGGAATTATGACTGCCTGAATAGGTGCAACTTCCGGAGGAATTACGAGTCCTTTGTCGTCACCATGAATGGAAATCAGTGCAGCAAGGGAACGTTCAGAAACACCGTAGCAGGTCTGGAATGCATAGACCTGTTCCCCGTCAGGATCCTCGTAGGTGATTTCAAAGGTTTTTGCGAAATTGTTCCCGAGATGATGAGCAGTACCAACCTGCAATGTCTTGCCGTCAGGCATCAGTGCATCCACAGCAATTGTGTAATCTGCACCCGGGAATTTGTCCCAGTCAGGACGTTTGGATGGAAGTACTGGAATTGCCAGCCTCTTGTAGAATTCAAGATAGATACGGATTGCTTCATCAACCTGCTTTGCTGCATCATCCCATGTGGCATGTACGGTATGTGCTTCCTTGAATGATGTGATTTCCCTGAGGCGAATGAGGGGACGGGTGTGTTTTGTTTCATACCTGAAAGTGTTGACAATCTGGTAGAGCCTCAAAGGTAAGTCTGCATGGGAGCGAACCCATAATTTGTACATTGGATAAATTGCAGTCTCACTGGTAGGACGAAGAGCAAGCTTCACATCCAGCGGAGATGTTCCGCCATGAGTTACCCAGTAGACTTCATCCTCGAACCCTTTGATGTGTTCCGCTTCTTTCATAAACTCAGGTTCTGGGATTAATAGTGGGAATTGTGTTTCATCATGATCCTTGTCAAGCAGGTTACGCATGATGTTGTACACATTTTGCCGAATGGAATAACCAAATGGGAACCATACATAAGATCCTTTCACAGGATACCTTACATCCATGATTCTGCCTAACTGGAGCAGTTCATTGTACCATTCGCTGAAGTTCTCTTTTGGAGGTAAAGATGCCTCTTTTTCCTGTTGGGCCATAATGTCACCGGTAATTGTTCTAATAATGTAATTTAAGCCAGAATACATCGAAGTCTTATTTAAATGCTATTCAGGTGGGGTTGGAGGAAGTTGACAAGTCCAATAAAGATGGCAAGAATAGATTATGCTGAAACATGTTCAATTTTATTCGAATTTAGTATATAATACTGCGAATTATTTTGATTAATCGCCGTGATTAATTTTAACAGTCGGAAATAATGTATACATCTTAAACTTCCTCACATCATGAATTTTATTCCATTTGTTCGGCCTAATCGTGTGCTCCTGAGAAAATTCCTTGCCTTTATCATTGTTTTATCAATGCTGACTCCGGGCGCTTACTGTTTTGAAAATACGGAAGAAGCCCCTGCAGCCTCTGACGTATCCTTAAATGAAGAACCTCAGGTCGTAGATGAAACATCTGTGCAAGAAGAGGAAGCAGACGAATCTGCCAAAGAAACTGAAAGTGAAGAAAGTCTTGAAGAAGCCCCCGTGGAAGAAGCACAAATTGAATCCTCGGCATCTACAAGTTCTGTTCCACTTGGAGCTACAGATTACATGAAAGATGCGATGGATCACCTGAACCCGAACATGGAAAGCGATCAGAATTATTTTGACACAAGTCTCTTTACCGGTTCTTTTGCCTATACCTATCCTGTCGACACAATCAGGGGTGTTGGCGGACTCGAACCTGACGTTTCAATTTCCTACAGTAGCAGTGCAGGAGCAAAGGGAATATATGGTTCTCTTGGAAGCGGATGGTCATTGAATGAAAACTGTGTTGTCAGGGATACACGCTATACCCCTGATAATACAAATGATGACGAATTTGTCCTTTACGTGGGCGGTTCAAGCTACAAACTTATTTACGTGTCTGCAGAAGACACCTATCATACCGAAATTGAAACATTTATCAACATCTCCAGAAAAGCAACTTCTGACAACGCATATGGGGAATACTGGCTCGTTAAACTTCCTGATGGTACCAACTACAAGTTTGGTAGCAACAATGACTCAGAGCAGGTAAATTCCGTTGATAGCAGGAATTATGTCAGTAAATGGTGGCTGGATTCCGTAGAGGATGTGAACGGAAATACAATTCACTACAATTACGTTGAAAACCCAACAACAGGTGACGCTGGAAGCACTTATCTTCACAATATTACCTATAACAACAACCTTTCAGTTATTGGCTTTGAGTTGAAGACAAAACCAGATTATTTCGTGCTGTATGAATACGGAAACAAGATCTCCGAAAAAAGCATGATTTCCAATATCACAGTTCAGCATAACGAAACCATTCTTTGGAAATACAAACTCAATTATCAGGATACAAACTCAAGAGTTTACCTGTCAAGCATTACAAAAACCGGAAACAACGGAGCTGCCTATCCGTCTACTGTCTTCACCTACGATTCAGTCACCGGCTGGGAACAGAACAACTCATGGATACCACCATTGGAGGCCTATCCTAACGAAGGGGAACGGCTAGCAGACGTCAATGGAGACGGTTTAACTGACCTTGTGAAAGGATACAAGAACTCCCAAGGCACTGAAAGCTATGATGCATGGATTAACAACGGAACCGGTTGGGAGCAGGATACTTCCTGGAGACTACCGACATATTTCTCCGACAATGGTGCTGATGCAGGTGTACACTTTGCAGATGTCAATGGTGACGGCCTTGCTGATGTGATTAAAGGTAATTCTTCCAGAGACGCCTGGATAAACAACGGTACCGGCTGGGTACAAAACAGTACATGGACTCCGCCTGTGGAATTCTATGACGACAGCAGGACCCGTCTTTCAGACGTTAACGGAGATGGTCTGATAGATATTGTTTCCGCCTATAACAACGGAACCGAACACTACGATGCATGGATAAACAACGGGACAGGATGGGAACAGAATAATTCCTGGAATCCTCCAACATATTTCTTCCAGAGTGGCAGCACTATAGCCGTACAGCTTGCGGATGTTAACGGGGACGGATTGGTTGATGTAATTAAAAGTGAAGATACAAGCAAAGACGCCTGGCTTAACAATGGAACAGGATGGGAACAGAACAGTACCTGGAATCCTCCGATAGCCTTTAACAGTGATGGAAGGATTCGCCTCTCTGATGTTAATGGGGATGGACTGGTTGACATTGTTTCCGGTTACCATGATGGATCAAGCGCAAATTATGATGCCTGGATAAACAACGGTACAGGATGGGAACAGGACAATTCCTGGAATCCACCTACCTACTTCTCTAAGAGTGGCACTACCACAGCCGTACAACTTACAGATGTTAACGGGGATGGACTGGCAGATGTAGTCAAGAGCAACTCTGCAGAGCAATCAGCTGCATGGATCCATACCAATAATAACGCAAGTACAGAAGGTTATCATACTCCCGGTCTTCTCAAGGAAATCAAGCACTCAAGCGGTGCTGTAACAACTGTGAAGTACAGTCCTTCCACTAAATCCGATAATACAGGTTCTGATGATGTTTCTGATCTTCCGTTTAACATGTGGATTGTAAGCCAGTTGGTAAGGAACAACGGAATGTCAGGTTCCGACAGTACCATTGCCACTACAAACTATACCTACAAGAATGGAATGCAGTTCTTCAATCCACCTGTAAAAACCGAATTCCGGGGATTCGGCGAGGTAGTTGTTGAGAAAGAGTTTGCAACAGTAAAACACCTCTTCCATCAGGATGCTGTCCTGAAAGGAATTGAGAACCATACCGAATTATGGGATACAAATGGCAACATCTACACCGTATCCGACATGGAATACAACTATTTACAACCTCATACAGGCGTGAACCTTGTCCTGCTGGAATCCGAATCCAGCACAAAGTACGATGGACTTGCCCAAATTCCAAATGCATCGAAAGGCTGGACTTCCAGTACCGAATACACGAAATACGACAACTACGGCAATCCACTTTCAGTCGTTGATTACGGTGATGTGGACATCCAGGGTGACGAACGGTATTACGAATACGAATACGCAAGTGATGTGGATTCATGGATCCTTGGTAAGACAACCAATGAGCTGATGAACGACTCCTCCGGAAACAAGAAGGGCGAATCATGGTACTACTATGATAATTCCGATAACAGCAATCTGGACAAAGGTCTGCTCACAAAGATTGTTACATGGAACGACATGGGAGATAATCCGGTTGAACTGTACGCTTATGACAATTACGGAAACGTTATCAATATAACAAATCCTCGGGGTTACTCGGAACTCATCGGATATGATGAAAATAACCTATATCCTGTTTCCATAACCAACGCTCTTGGTCAACAGGAATCCTACGAATACAACGAACTTGGAAGAATAACAAAGATCACGGATAGTAATGGTATTTCCACCGAATATGCCTATGACGATTTGTACAGGATTTCGAAAGTCATCAAACCTTTTGATACGGCAAGTTCACCTTCCATTGAATATACTTATTATCTGGACGGCGTGGCTCCTGAGAAGGTTTCGGTTGATGTGAAGGAGATGGAAGGTGACGAAGATACTGAAAATACGTCCTCCAATGAATCAAATGGATTACCGGGTTTTAATAACAGTAAAACCATTACAATTACGCCTTCTGCTGACGGTACGCTAATTGACTATCAACTACAAGTCATGATTTCATATGAATCTGAAATGCAATCTGATTTCGAAGACTTGAGATTTACTGATGAAAATGCTAACCTTCTTTCTTATTGGATTGAAGAAAAAACAGATTCTAGTTCATCAAAAGTTTGGGTAAAAGTTCCTGTTATTGACGGAACAGATAACACCACGATAACAATGTATTATGGCAATTCTACCGTTTCATCTCTTAGTGATGGTAGCTCAGTTTTTGAATTCTTCGATGGATTTGAAGGAAGCGCACTTGATTCAGAGGTTTGGACTGCCAATCAACTAAGTGGAGGAAGCTATTCCGTATCAAATGGTGTGCTTTATATCAATAATCCTGTTGAAATCTTTTCAATTAATACACTTGAAAATCCAGGAGCGCTTGTCCTTGAATCCAGAGCACGTATGGATAACCACAACTATGGTGATTGTTGGATCGGTTTTTCTGAATCAGATAAGAGTAACGCTTCTTATGTTCGTCATTATCGACAATCAAGATACTATACTTATGCTATAGGCAATAGTATAGCCACAAGTAACAGATGGGCAGATATTTCCGGTATCGAAGGTAGTTATCATAACTGGAAGGTTGTCTGGGAATCCAATACAAGTTCAACGGCTTCTCTGAATGGAGGAAATGAACACAATGTTACATCTAACGTTCCTTCCGGCCCACTGAATATTGGCATGTATACGAGAATGGATACGGTTTCTGACCATGATTCCAAGCTCTGGATGGATTGGATCTTCGTACGCAAATATGCTGCAGACGAGCCAAATGTGAGTATTGGCGTAGATCTGGATTGTTTTAATCCATCTGATTTTAGCAGAAGTAAAATGATCAGTATATCCCCTTCATCTGATGGTACTTTAAACGATTATCAGATGCAATTCAATATATCCTATGAATCTGAAATGCAAACTGACTTCGATGATTTGAGATTCACAAATGAGACGGGAACTCTTCTTCCCTATTGGATTGAAGATCTCAATGATTCAAGTTATGCCAGGGTCTGGGTCAAAATCCCAGTTATTGATGAGTCATCTAATACTGCGATAACAATGTATTATGGCAATTCTGTTGCTTCTTCTCTAAGTAGTGGTAGTTCAGTCTTTGAATTCTTTGACAACTTTGAAGATTCAACAATTGGAACCACAGGTAACTGGTCGCTTGAAAAAACCGGTTCATTCAATTCAGGTCAATATATCAGAGTAATTTTGGATGACACCGGAGACAACACTAATGTTATAGATGTATATACAAACCAGCAAGATGCATGGGCAGGATGGTATTATACGTGGGCAAGAAAGGGTTTGTCAATTCCTACTGGAGATTATATATTTGAATGTGATTCTCGGACCTCGAGAACGGATTCAACGTATTGGAAAACCTCAATTCAGGTAAATGATGTATCCAAGTATCAGGCCGCTCCTGCAAATACTAGTTGGATCCATTATTCATACAACATTCTTGATTCTTCAATAACATCTCTACGGCTTGGTCAGTATACTAAGCAGCATTCAGCAACTCATAGTGTCAGATTCGATAATGTTTTCATACGTAAATATACTGAAAATGAACCAATTTACACTATTGGGACGAATCCGTTCGAAGACATTATCTCTACTACCTCTTTCATGTCCATCGAATACTACAACGGATTCGGCCAGCTTGCACAAAAGAAAATCGAGGGAGAAAATGACTGGATCTACCAGACCACAACTTACAACGAGCTTGGTCTTGAAGAAAAAGTCGAGGTTCCTCACTACATGAGTGAAAACACATTGTTTGTTGAATATGAATACGACACAGCAGGCAGGGTAACCAAGATCACAAACACCGATGGTAATACCATCAGTTTTGACTACGATTTGTCCAATACAACTGCCACCAATGAAAACGGTTTCAACAGGACCATTAAGAGTGATATCTATGGTAATTTCGTGACAGTCTACGAATTCAACGAAGGCGAGACGTATGTCACGGATTACTACTATGATGCCCTTGACAACCTTGTAAGCATCCAGCCACATTCCGATGGCGTCAGGATGCCAGACAGTGTCAATTTTACATACGATTCTCTTGGCAGGAAAGTGGCCATGAGTGACCCGGACATGGGTAACTGGTCCTATGAATACGACCTTAACGGCAATCTGGTTAACCAGACCGATGCCAAGGGAGTTTCAACACTTCTTACTTACGATTCTCTTGACAGGGTCACAACCATTGATTACCTGACCGATTCCGACATCAGTTTCACATACGACACTGATTATAACGGAACACTCTCAGAAGTCTCACTGGGCTTTTCGTCATCCAGCTATGACTACGACTCCCGGTACAGAGTCACAAATGAGAGCCGTACGTTCAACACAACAAGCTACAATACGTCATATGAATACGATGTGATGGACAGGGTCACCAGAATAACCTATCCTGACGGCGGTAGTGTCAACCTGACCTACAACAACCAGACGCTTCTCAAGAGCATTGAAGGTGTTGTGGATGACATTGATTATAACTCAAGAAATCAGATAACCCGGAAGAAGTACTCCAACGGTGTGGTTACCAACTACACCTATGACAGCCAGAAGATGCTGCTTGAAAGGATTTATGCAGCTGACCTACAGGATCTGGAATACGAGTTTGACAATGTCGGAAACATCCTTGAAATTCAGGATGACCTTCTCAATTCAGTCAAGTCATTTGAATATGATGATCTTGACAGGTTGACAGGCGCGGAAATGGCTGTTACAGGAGTTCCAATATACCAAAGAGATTATACCTATGATAGATACGGTTGCATAATGGAAGTTAAGGATAGATCAAACCAGACTTACTACCGCATGCTTAACATCTCTGACACATATGCAGGCAATAACACCCTTATTCAAATTAATGATTCTTTGGCTATGGGAATGGATTCTAATTATTCCAATGTTGAGTTCAGGGATCTTTCCGGGAATATCCTTATTCAAGATCGTGATTTTGATTGGAATAACAATACGGTTAGGCTTAATTGCAATACCTCCAGTGGATCCACATCATTATACCAATATTGGGGTCCTGGTATTTCTGCAAAAGATTTTAATATTGAAGAAAGTGTTATAGAACTACCCTATTACCTAACTTCAGCAACCGATGGTTTCATCAAAACTAACCTCACAGCATCCAAAACAAAAACAGTTTATCTTGAGAAAAAGGAAGGCTATTCTCCAGATGGAAAACAAGTTTTTGAGTATTTTGATGACTTTGAGGATTCGACAATTGGCACTACCGGCAACTGGTCACTTGAAAAGACCGGTTCATTTAATTCGGGCCAGTATATCAGAGTAATTTTGGATGATACCGGAGATAACACCAATGTTATGGATGTATATTCTCACCAATCAGGAAGTTGGGCAGGATGGTATTATACGTGGGCAAGAAAAAGCTTGTCACTCCCTACTGGTGACTATATAGTTGAATGTGATTCTCGGACCTTGAGAACAAATCCAACTTACTGGAAGACTTCAATTCAGGTGAATGATATATCCAAGTATCAAGCCGCTCCTGCAAATACTAATTGGATTCATTACTCATACAACATTCTTGATTCGTCAATAACATCTCTACGGCTTGGGCAGTATGCTAAACAGTATTCAGCAACCCATAGTGTCAGATTCGATAACGTTAGCATCCGCAAATACGCTTCAACCGAGCCTTCAGTCACAATATCTGATCTTGGAAACGGAGTCTACAAAGCAGAAATAGTATCAACTGTCAATCTCACAGATTATCAGGTTCCAGTGAACTTCACAAACCTATCCCTCTCGTCAACAGCAGAATCTCTGTATGTTATAGAGAAAACATTGCAGACATCTCCTGTAACATTCGGTTCAACTCAAAACATATCAGCTTATGGACCTGAAACATTTGCATACGAGTACGGTAGCACTCCGTTCCACGCACCGTCCAAATACAACGGTTACAACCTGACCTACGACCAGAACGGCAACCTGCTGCAGGATGAGTACTTCACTTACGTTTACAACAATGCAAACATGCTGAGTGAAGTCCGCCACTTTGGCAACAGCTCCCTTGTGGAGCGGTACTGGTACGACGAGAACGGTGAGAGGATCCAGAAAGAGAATGCCGACGGTGAGTTCACCTACTACGTCAACTCCTTCTACGAAATCGAGAACGGCACCGCAACCAGCTACTACTTCCGTGACGGTGAGCGTGTCGCCAAAAAGACCGCGGACGTGATGGAGTGGTATCTCTCCGATCACCTCGGAAGCACTTCCCTGATGGTTGATGAGAACGGTACCGAGATTGAGAGAAGCGAGTACTTCCCCTACGGTGCAATCGAATCAGGCGGCTCCGAGAAGTACGGTTTCACAGGGCAGGAGAATGATGTCGATACCGGCCTGATGTATTACGGTGCACGGTATTATTCGCCTGAGGTGAGGGTGTTCACGCAGCCGGATACGATGATACCTGATCCGTATAATCCGCAGACTTTGAACAGGTATGCATATGCTCTGAACAATCCGCTGAAATACACTGATCCCAGTGGCAATCTCCCGATTATTCCAATAATTATGGTTGGAATGACGATTTGGTCGATGTACACTGCACATCAAAACTACGAAGCATGGCGTGCTGGTGATATGAGTACTGGTTCTTTTGTCATACAGACTGGATTGGAATTTCTCCCTTCAACTAAAGCACTTAAAATTGCAAAAGGTGCATGGACTGTCGGAAAAATAACCAAAAAAGCGTTTAAACCTGCAGAAATAAAAAATGCCGCTGTAGCCACAAAGAATGGGATTCAAGCGGGACGTGAATCTGCTCATCACGTATATGACACAGTTATTACGGATCGAAATCCTATGGCCATTTACACCGAAATTAAGACCGATCTAGGCAACCAAATTAAAGATAATAGTGATGAACTTATTTTAACAGGTATTGTTGACGGGCACATCAAGGGAGTTCAAAAACTCTATGCATGGGGTGAGGAAAAGCACTCTTCTGGAGGTTCAATCCGAGCTAGTGTAAGCAACAGAATTAATAGTGCATCAAAATCCGTAAGTGACACTGTATCATCGGTCTCGAATTCGGTGCGTTCCTCTGTGTCATCTGCATCAAAATCAATAAGCAATGCAGTGTCTTCAGTCAAGAAAAGTTATAAGAGTGCGAAAAGATCAGTAAGGAAATTCATTAGCAGATGGTTTTAAAGTGAGTAGAGTCTAAATAGATGAGACCTGTGCTATGGAAATTTGAAACAGAACTGCATAATTGGAAAATATTTCAGGAGTAGCCCTAAATGTTTGATCTTATAGTCGATATACTATCTTTTGCTATGCCAATTATAGCAATTATTGTGGTAGCAAAAATAGATTGGTTTAGCGACTGGTTTGATAGACATTTTGACTACTCTCCACTTCAATTTGAAATCAAAACTCGTATCCCTTTGAACAAACTTGTGAACATCATAGGTGATTTCTACTGGAATAGAGGTTACAAAACTGGAAGGATCAAAATAATAAATCCTAATAAGGAGGAGAAAGAAGGGATTCGGCACCCTCAGTATACATATAAGGATTATACTCCTGATTTCAACTTGGATGATACAGATGAAATTGTGAATATGTCTTTTGGAACAGATAAAAAACCAAATAAACAACCATTCGACAGCATTTATTTAGAATTTGATGAAGGACTAAATAGCGTAAATATAAGAGGTAACTTTGGCATTGGTTTCAAAAAGAGACATTTTATACTCTTGATCTTTGCTTTCTTCACAACTACATATTATGCAGGTTTGCCACTAACTTCAGGATTTGGATCCACAGTATTTTTTCTTCTGCTGGTTTTTCTGATTTTTGTCTTTTACTTCCGCAGAGTCAGAAAAGTTGCAAAAAAACCTGTCATTGGCATTTTCAAGAAAGAATTTGAAGAGCACATCCGTCAAAAGGAGAAAGAGCTGACTTCCTGAAACCGAGGAACAAGCCTTTCAATTAGCCTCAATCGCATTCTCCGGAACTGAAGTGCTGCATGAGCCACCCGGGCACTGGTAAAGATTTGCGGACATGGAATGCTCCTCGCTCACGAAAAGAGTATGGAAAAGCCTGTTTGCAAATCCTGCGACAAACGGAACCGAAAAGGCGTGGATACCATGTATGTGGCTCATTTTTTATCACCTACAATAAGTGATATTCCATATTCTATATATTACTATCGCATTGATATTACTACTAGTAATATTAATCTGATGCCTGTTTAATTGATATAGGCACGAATGGGAACTTTCTCGCCATCATCATCTTCTTCGGAGAGGTTGACCTCCCCTTCGGATTCAGAAGTTTCTGGATACTGAAAGTGTTCACATGTCCTGGGAACTGTGAAAGTGAATACACTTCCCTTTCCTTCCTCACTGTCTACATGAATCTCCCCGTTGTGCATTTCCACGAATTTCTTCACAAGGGCAAGGCCAAGCCCCGTACCACCATATGCCCGGGTAGTTGAGGAATCGACCTGCTTGAAAGGCTCAAAAATGCTCTTCTGGGCTGATTTGGAAATACCTATTCCGTTATCCTTAACTGAAACCCGGATACTGCCATCAACATCCGTTGCAGTGACCCACACGCAACCATGCTCAGGGGTGAATTTTATCGCATTGCTCAGAAGGTTATACATTATTTGCTTGAACTTGAGTCTATCAGCACAGGTCTCTATATCTTCTGTTTCGAGATTGATATCCAGAGTAATATGCTTCTTCCTTGCCAGGGGCTGTACCAGCAATCCGATTTCGTGGAATACTGCAGAAAGATAGAACAACTCGGGTTTAAATTTCATCTCACATGCTTCCACTTTAGACAGATCAAGGATACCATTAATAAGTTCCAGCAAATGTGTCCCGCTTTGCAGGACATTGGACACATACTTATCCTGCTTCTCACTCAAATCGCCATAATCCTGGGCCTTCAGCAACTGGGCAAAACCTATAATCGCATTCATCGGCGTTCGCAACTCATGGCTCATATTGGCAAGGAACTCCGATTTGATGCGATCCGCATCCTCTGCCCTGATTTTCGCCTCAATCAACCTTTTTTCAGCATTCTTTCGTTCAGTAGTATCCCTTGCCGAAACAAGAAAAGCGGATTCACCCTCATATGTAATAGCACTAGTTGCCATCTCCATATATCGCGTCTCCCCCGAACGGGTAAGTATAAGAGTTTCATATTTTTGAGGCGCATACTCACCGTTTTGTCTTTTACGGATAATTTCAGCAAGCTTTTCCCTTTCATCCGGATGCACCACGTTCAGAACACTCATGTTATAGAGCTCATCTCTTGAATAACCGGTAATTTCACTGGCACTGTTATTGGCAAACAAAAACCTGTCACCACGGTAAATGAAAACTACATCGTGACTACTTTCTACAATTGCACGATACTTCTCCTCACTTTCACGAAGTATCTCCTCTACTCGCTTCAGACCTGTAACATCGTGAAGCAAAACCAGATGGCCAAAAGGGTCTCCCTCCAATCCGGCTAAAGGTGTTATCTTGGTATTATATGTATACTTCGAATTCTCTTTCACAATTTCCAGTTCCCGGGAGGCGGCACCCTGTAAGCCAGCTCCCTTAATCGCAGATCCAAGATCCGGAAGCAAATCATCAATATGCTTACCTACCAGTTTATCAGAATGAACAGAAACAATGTCCGCAGCCTCATGATTCGCGTCTGCAATCCTGCCTCTGGAATCAACAACCAGAAGCCCATCCTGCATTTCTTCCATTAGCTTACCACGTGCCATTGGAACCAGATCAAGGAATTTGAACTGGTGCAGGTTAAATGAAAGCATAATCCCGGCTACCGTGAAACCAAGCACAGTGATATCCTGGCCCGGAAATAGCCCCACTTTTAAAAGGTACAATATATTTCCAAGCCATGGGAACAGGAGAGCCAGAATCATTAGTTCACTCTGGCGCCGGTAAATTTGCCTGGACTTCTGCCTTGAACGGAAGATAATCAGTGTACTGGCAACGAGTAACATATAACTATAGGCAATCATCACCCAGAATGCCGGTCCATGACCATACACAATCGTATTAAGGGAAGGATCCGACAGCGGCGTAAAACTTGTCCATATCAGATAGTGCCATTCATTTGTTATAGCCAGAATGAAGACTGAAACCGGTGTCAAAGAAAGTAAAATCAGGTTCCTCCGGGTAAGCCATTTTTCCAGATTTGCATACTGCATTGAAAAAACAAGCAGCAGAACAGGCGTGGACAGTGTTCCTACATAGCATATTTTTGACCAGAAAACCTTTGCAGGAATCCCTACAGCAATTGACTCAAGGCTTGCACAAACCTGCCACTCAATTATTGCAAGCATCAGGAGAAAAAGAGTCAAACCTCCCAGAGACGTACGCCTGTACCATAAAGTAAGTGCTATTAAAAAGGATAGTAATGCTGAAGCCAATAGTATTGCACCATAAGGCGTGATTTGGAATGGTATTCGGCCACCTCATTTGAAGTATCACTTAAAGTAAATATGGGATGTTGATACAACCTTAAATAGATTCCTATTTGTATTATATAATACAAAACAATAAATTTGGCTGCTATCCAATATTTTTATTTGGATGGCAGAAACAACGAAAAATTGTAGCAACTGAGTAAACATTCCATGTTAGAAAGTGAAAGGACAAGGAAGACCTTAGCCTTCCGGGATCCACGCACTTTTTTACAGCATTCAATCCAAAAAAATAGATTCGACAACTTAAACCAGCTGGATCAAAGTTGCTTCTGCGATGGGTGGAAGACTGGAAGTCATCACCGGTTCAAAGAAAACCCTGACTTCAAATCCTTCCTGTAAATCCTCCACATAATAAATGCCGCCATCCAGACCTACTATGTTAGTATCTTCAGAAATCACAAATCTTACTCCCTCAGAGTAAACAGGTTCAGTCTCCCCCTGACTCTCAACCAGAATCATAGTAGATGAATCAGTAAAATCAATTGATGTTATTGTTCCGGTCAAGCTTAGCAATTCTTCAGCTTCACCACCATCTGCATCCCCCCCGATTAATTCAACTGGCACCTCAATTGTTCCCTCCACACCTGAAGGTGAAACATCGACATGCTCGGTAGTTAAATAGTCGCCTGAAGAAAAAACGCCGTCACCGTCAACATCCACATGTGCTGACAGGGAGTAAGTCTGACCTTCCTGAAGATCCCCGTAATTGAGTTCAAAGGGAATTGATAGATCAGAGGTTCCATCAAGGGAAATGTCTTCAAGGGTAGTCTCTGCAATGAGCACCGAAGATACATCTGCGAGACTCACGTCTTCAAGGGTAATACGAATGGAAGCATTCTCAAATGGAGATTCAATGGATTCAAAAGTAACAAATCCATTGAGTTTGTTTTCTGCGCCTTCAGGAACTACAGTCTCTTCACCTGTGCCTTCTGAAGGTTCTTCATTTGCCACACAACCTGCAAAAGCAATGGCAATAATCAGGATAATCCCGACAAGAAAAATGTTGGTTTTCATATTTTGCACCTCAATGTGTGCAAATAGGATTAATCGGTATATATCGATATCTTAAGCTACGGATCAGGTTGAAGCCTTACACCGATTCGTAGCTTTGCCCGTCCTCGGAAGTGTCGGCTTTCAAAGCAGAAGAATCAACATCAAAAACAATCATTCCGGTTTTAAGATCTGCTGCTTCCTCGGGAGAAAGGGTTTTACAGACTGCCTTATCTCCTATAATCACACTGTTGCCAAGGGGATCTTCAATAACCACGGAAACGCCTCCGGCACCGTCCAGAACCGCGTCAATCCTTCCAATTATGGAATTGCCTGCAGCCTGTTTTTCAGGCTCTTCCTCACACCATTTTACAGCGGTTACCACAACATCCCGTATACGGGCGAGAACTCCTTCAATATTAGTAACATAAGAATCGGAAATAGAACCTGGCTCGACATCAATTCCCAGTTCTGGTACCCTGATGGTTCCCGAAGTCGAGCGGATAACACGGGCATTGAGATCTTCCAGATTATCAATACTCATCTCACAGCGCACCGGATCCTTCTGTGTCAGGATCATAGTATCGGCAAACCGGAAGCCACAGCTACACCGCGTGGTAATATACATTACTGCGCCAAAGTAAGGAATGTCATCTTCCTGCCAGTGAATGATGAGGTCTCCATGACAAAGGGGACAGGAAGATCTTGTCTCAAACCCCTTGTCACTCTCACTTGAATTCAATAACGTCCACCGAAAATCTTGGATCTGTCTATCTTAACACCGGTAGGAGTAACGAGAACCTGATCTTCCTTAAGACCCGCAATGTCTCCATGGACATCAATTACAACATCCTTGAGGTCTTTCAGGGCACGATCAAGCATCAGTTTGTCTGCTTTTATGTTAGAAATGTCAATCATAAGGATATTGCCATCATAGATCTCTTTCTTAAGACCGGGCAAATCGTTCAGGTTGTTGAGCTCTGCAACCCTTACATAGGTTTCCGCAGGTTCGTCTTCCCAGACCTCTTCATACTTACCTAAATCAAGTTCAGTATATTCCTCTGTAGAAGAAGCACTTTTACTGCTGCTTCCAAAAAGCTTGTCCATGAAATTTGCCATTAATCCTCACCTATTAAATTTTCTTTTAAGCATCCGGTCTGTTATGATAATGCAACCGTTGTTATATGAACGTTCATCTTATTTTAATGATATCGCTTATATCTCGAGATTCCAGAGGCTATCCCCAACATAATGAAGAGATTTAATAGCTTTTCCGGAATCTGCCACCATTTCCGGGCCATCCATCAAAGCCTTGCCAATTGCAAGAGGTTTGTTGTGCCCCTCTTCCTTTATTATCACAAGATCACCCTCAGAAACTCCTGGGTCTGCAGATACAATTCCCGGACACATTATATCCGCCCCATTGACAACAAAGCGGACGGCACCCTTGTCCACAACAACAGAATACCTGTCAAGACCGTATTCTAGCACCCCTTTGACAGTTGGGAACCAGACATTTGATTCCTGGAAAAAAAGAGGTTGACCATCAACAAGTAAAACCGGAGTTCCATCTGCCTTAATCGTCTCCAGACGGCTGTCTTCGAGACTTTCCAGTCCCTTGAAGCGTTTTTCGAGATCATCCAATAATTTCTTCCGGTCAGATTTGCGGAGTTGAACCCTTCCTTTAATTTTCAACATATCACCCAATCAGATAATGTCCTGCATAGAATTACCTGCAATCGGTCTTAAATATTTGTTCAGGCACCACGCAAAGACATAGTTCTTCCATTTCGGAAAACCTGTCAGTGTACCCAAAGTATTTAAAACCTTTATTGTATTAGGGATATCAGAACACTTACTGATTATAGAGATGATCCATGATGATTGAGGAAGTCGCTGACCAATACAATGCCAAGAAAATAGAGAAGCGTGTCCATGAATTCTGGGAGGACAGCTATGCTTACTCTAAAGTAAGGCAGCATCGAGAAGGAGAAAAGAAATTCTTTTTCGTAGACGGACCACCTTATACTACCGGGCACATCCACCTCGGAACTGCCTGGAATAAAATCATCAAGGACTCAATTCTCAGATATAAATCCATGAACGGACACGACATCCTTGATCGTGCCGGCTGGGATATGCATGGCCTACCTATCGAAGTGAAGGTGGAAGGCGTACTTGGCTTCAAGTCCAAGAAAGACATCGAAAGTTATGGTGTTGAGAACTTCATTGGCAAGTGTAAGGAATTTGCTCTCAAGCAAAAAGATGACATGACAGACCAGTTCAGGGAGCTTGGCGCCTGGCTGGACTGGGAAGATCCTTACATGACTTTAAAGGATGAGTATATCGAAGCCGCATGGTGGACTCTTAAACAGGCTCACGAAAAGGATCTCCTTGAAGTCGGAAAGCGTGTGGTAAACTGGTGCCCACGTTGTGAAACTGCTATTGCGGATTCAGAAGTTGAGTATGAAGACAGGACAGACCCTTCCATTTATATCAAATTCCCCCTCAAAAATGAGGATAGCACATTCATCGTAATCTGGACGACTACTCCGTGGACAATCCCATCAAACATTGCAGTTGCAGTAAACCCTGAATTTGAATATGCTAAAGTAAAAGCCGAGAAGGATGGAGAAACTGAAATCCTCATTATGGCTACCGAGCTTGTGGAAAATGTACTCCGCAAGGGCAGGTATGAGAATTACGAAATCCTTGAAACCCTCAGCGGAGAAGATGTTGCAGGCTTTGAATATGAAAGCCCGCTTGCAGATCTTGTTCCCTTACAGGCTGAAATGGAACATCATGTTTACACAGCAGATTATGTAACAGCAGAAAATACGGGATGCGTACACATTGCACCCGGTCATGGTGTAGACGACTTTGAAGTTGGTATCAAGAATGGTTTACCAATCTTCTGTCCGGTTGGCTCAAACGGAAGCTACACCGAGGAAGCTGGAAAGTATACCGGCATGAACATCCGGGATGCAAATCCAATAGTCATTGAAGATCTTGACAAGAAGAATCTTCTGCTCTCCGAAGATCAAATCAGCCACAGGTACGGCCATTGCTGGCGTTGCAAGACTCCTATTATCTACCTTGCAACCAGACAGTGGTTCATCAAGATTGGTGATCTGAAAGATGATATGCTGGAAGAAATCACTAAAGTCAAATGGCACCCCGAATGGGCAGGTTCCGCCAGATTCAAGGACTGGATCGAAGGCGCAAGGGACTGGTGTATCTCAAGGCAGCGCTACTGGGGAATACCCATACCTGTCTGGAGCTGCGACTCCTGTGGAGAAATCAAGGTTGTCGGAACCCGCAAAGAACTTGTTGAAGTTGCTGGAATTGACCCTGAAACCGAACTCCACAGACCATATGTTGACGAGATAACAATTCCCTGTTCATGTGGAGGAGAAATGACACGGGTCGAGGATGTCTTCGATGTCTGGTTTGACTCAGCTGTCGCCTCCTGGGCTACCCTACGCTTCCCGCACACAAGGGAATTATTTGATGAATGGTGGCCGGCAGAATTCATCACAGAAGGTCATGACCAGACTAGGGGATGGTTCTACTCACAGCTTGGCGCAAGTATGGTAGGCTTTGGAAGAGCACCATACAAGAGCGTGCTGATGCACGGTTTCACTCTTGATGATGCCGGAAAGAAGATGTCTAAGAGTCTTGGCAATGTTGTTCAACCACAGGAAGTTATCGACAAGTTCGGTGCTGACGCACTGCGTACCTATGTACTGGCATCAAGCGCACCCTGGGAAGACCTGAAATTCAACTGGGACGAAGTTGCTACAATCCACAGGACATTGAATATTCTCTGGAATGTTTACAGGTTCCCGCTTCCATATATGGCACTGGACAAATTCGATCCGAATAAGGTATCCTTTGAATCAGTTGCCTCACATCTTCGCAATGAAGACAAATGGATCCTTTCAAGGATGCAGTCCCTTATTGCAGATGTGGATGCCTCCATTACAAATTACGAACTCCAGAAAGTTATCAGGTCAATTAATGAATTCATTCTTGAGGATCTTTCAAGATGGTATATCCAGCTGATTCGCCCACGTACCTGGAATGAAGCTGATGATCCTGACAAGCTGGCAGTTTACAGGGTTCTCTACGACGTATTTGTAACAGTCGCAAAAGTCATAGCACCATTCCTGCCGCATCTCGCAGAAGAAATCTACAGCAATGTGGTGCTAAACGTTAACAAAGAAGCTCCTTTCACCGTTCACATGTGCGACTGGCCAAAGCCTGATGAAAACCTCAGGGACCTCGAGCTCGAAGCCCAGATGAAAACCATCAGGGGAATGGTTGAGGCAGTATCCAATGCACGTCAGAAAGCAGGACGTAAATTGAGATGGCCCGTAAGCAGGATAGTCATCGAGCCTGAGAATGATGATGTCGCAAGAGCAACTGCCAGACTCCAGTCTGTCCTTATGGACCAGACAAACACAAAGCTTGTTTTCCTTGTAAACACAGGAGAAAGTTGGGAAGAACTGGGAGTTGAAGCCACACCGAATCCAAGTGCAATTGGCCCTGTTTTCAAAGGAGAAGCCGGAAAAGTTGTAAAAGCTCTTAGCGCGATTAATGGAAATGACCTGAAAGCCGGACTTGCTTCCGGAAGCATGGAAATTGAACTCGAAGACGGAAGCACAGTTTCCATAACAGAGAAAATGGTAAACTTCGATGACACACTTCCCGAAATGGTTGCATCCGCTGACTTTACCGGTGGCAGGGTTTACGTTGACGCAACCCTTAACCGCGAAATCGAATCTGAAGGCTTTGCACGTGAAGTTATCCGCAGGATACAGGACATGAGGAAGGAACTTGATCTCGAAGTTGATGAGAGCATAATAGCCCATATCAGGATTGATGATGAGAGAGTTGTGGATCTTGTCCTTGATATGGAAACATCCATTGCAAAAGAAGTCCGGTCAAAAGTTCAGGTAATCGGCTATGACATCGAAGCAACAGGAAAACTTGCCAAAGACTGGGACGTTGAAGGAGTTTCCATGCACATCGGCATTTCTCCTGCAGATGAATAAGCGGAGGCTAAAGCTTGGAATTTAAGGACTGGGAACCGATTTACAGGGAGATCCTGGAAGATTTTGGGTTTTCAAAGGAAGAGGACGAAAGTGCTGCCTCCTTACTTTCAGTTCTTCTGACAGCTGTTTCCAATGAATCTCAGGAAAACCTGATGCAGATTATTCACGGAAAAGACATCCTTGTTTGTGGAAATGCCCCGACATTGAAAGCAGAGCTTAATGAACTGAATTTACAGGATTATGTAATCATAGCAGCCGACGGGGCAACTTCCGTGCTTGTTGACAGGGAAATTACCCCATCTATCATCGTAACCGATCTTGACGGTGATGTCGAAAAAGAGATGGCTGCAAACAAGCAGGGCTCCATTATGGTTGTTCACGCCCATGGAGACAACACAGATAAGCTCCTCAAATATGTTCCCTTGCTTTCAAAAGTAATAGGAACCACCCAATCCGAACCTCTGGGAAATGTTTATAATTTTGGTGGATTTACCGACGGGGACAGGGCTGCTTATCTTGCCCGGCATTTCGGCGCATCAAGCATTACACTTGCCGGATTTGATTTTGATGATGAGTCTGTTAATGATATGAAAAAGAAAAAGCTTCGGTGGGCATACCGCCTGTTGCAGAAACTCGCATGAAACATTTACAATTTTAACAGAACATATTTATATTTTCGGCATAAACAAGATGTAGAGGGGAAATGCAAACTCTTGTAATATGTATTGACCGGGATAACGATCTTGGCGACAAAGCCGGTGTCCAGACACCCCTTATTGGCCGGGAAGAGAATATAAGTGCTGCAGTTAAGCTTGCTTCTGTTGATCCCGAAGACTCCGACGTAAATACCATATTTGGCGGCATCAAGGTTCTTGACGAACTAAAAGAAAAAGGTATTGATGCCGAAATCATTTCTTTTGCAGGAGACCGCAATGTAGGCGTACTTTCCGATCAGAAAATCTCACAGCAGATTGATGATGTGCTACAGAAGTATGATGCAAAGAGTGCTATTTTCGTATCAGATGGCGCAGAAGACGAAACTCTCGTTCCAATTGTGCAATCCCGGCTTAAAATTGATTCAGTAAAAAGAATCGTTGTTAAGCAAAGCGCGAATCTTGAAAGTACTTACTACATCCTCAAACATGCATTCAGCGATCCGAAAATTTCCCAGACTTTCTTTATACCCATCGGACTTGCAGCCATTATCTATGCATTTTTCCTGTTGATCCAATACCCTGCAGGAGCCATCATTGGAATTTCAGCGGCAGTTGGTCTCTATATGCTTTACAGAGGCCTGAACCTCGATGAAACTTTTGTGGTACTCAGGGAAAAAGGCAAACAGTCATTCTATGCAGGACAGATGACTTTCATAACATACCTGACTGCAGGCCTTATTGCGATTATTGCAACTATCAGGGGCGCTGTGGAGCTATGGGGTTATTATACAACAGGCGGAAGCTGGTATTATGGTTTTATTACCCTGATGACTGTTTTTGTTAATGTTACCGTCTGGTGGTATGTTATTTCCATGCTCTTTGCAAATGCAGGAAAGATAATTGATCTGAAGATGGAAAACAGATTTACCAGAAGAAAACTGTCTCCTGCACTCTTTACAATTTCCATTGGCCTTTTGCTCTGGGGAGCCAGTGAATACATCCTTGCTATCAGTGCGCTTTCATCTGAAATTGAATTCACGCTTCAGTACTTTGTATATTCTGTTGTGGGTGCCATCATACTGGGACTTGTAGGAATAAGTCTTGCAACCACCCATATTGAAGAAAAAAACGAAACTCTTGAAGACGATTAAATATGAATTCAGATGAACTGCCTGAAGCAGAGTGTGCGATCATTGGAGGCGTTGGTACATTCCAGCCGGAAGAAGACGCAATGCAAATGGTGTCAACACCTTTTGGAGAAGTGGAAGTTTTCTTTGTTGAAGAAAAAGGTGTGAAGTTAGCGATTATACCAAGGCACGTGGCCAGCGGCAAGCATACACCTCCACACATGATTAACTACCGTGCTAACATTAAAGCTGTTGAAGAAATTGGTGTGAAACGGATTATTGCAACAAATTCTGTAGGAAGCATGCAGAATCAGATGCCTGGAACTTTTTTCATTCCGGATGATTTCATCGATTTTACAAAAATGCGCCCTTCAACTTTTTTTGACGATAAGACAATACACATAGATATGGGAGAGCCTTATTGCCCCCAGATAAGGGAAGCCCTCATTAGATCACTGTCAGATAGCGAAGTGACATATTCCGAAGGCACCTATATTTGTACTGAAGGACCACGATTTGAAACTAAAGCGGAAATAAGAATGTTAAGCCAGTTCGGGGATGTCGTCGGTATGACCGGTTTGCCGGAAGTTGTTCTGGCAAAAGAATTGCAGCTTTGCTATGCTTCCATATGTACAATTGCAAATCCCGCATGTGGCCTGAATCATGGGAAGCTGACAACAGAAGAAGTCCTCGAAGTTCTTGATTCCACAAGAGAAAGACTCCTGCGAATCATCCTTAATTCAATAAAAATGATGGACGAAAAAAGGACATGTTCCTGCAGGAAAGCAAGGGAAAATGCGGGACTTTGAATTAGACAATGTCTCTTGAAGTGTCGATACTAACACCTCTTGCAACATTGAACTTGATGACGTCTGTTGACGGTATCATGCCTCTGATCTTTGGAATGGACAATTTGTTGATGATTTTATCTGATGCACAATCCATAGTCACATCAAAGATAACATCTGATGAATTAAAAACTTCATTTTCAACCTGCTCGGGTATGCTTCCTTTAAGCCCGTAGAGGTAAGTAATCCCGGACACTTCCTTGGTGGCTTCATACAGGACATTTATAAGACGCTTGATCAAACCCAGATTAACATTCAGGTTAGTGTAAAAAGAAAATGTGTCAAAAACAATATTGACTTCTTCATTTTTAGAATCAAGAAGGATGTTGTTGAGATTGTACTCTGTAAATTCTACTATCTTTGAATCAGCAAACTCATTTCCTACGTTGTTCACCATATCCCCTGTAGCCGTAAAATAATATTCGCTATACACATCAACAAATATGATATTCGAAGGATCAAAACCCAGGTTTGTTATGTCCCTCTGTATATAATGGGGTCTTCTGCTGGTCGTAAAGTAATAGGTTTTCCTTGCCTGGGAAAACTGGTAAAGAAATACTTCCGACATCGATCTTGGATTTGCTGAGAAATAAACAAGGGAACTGGAAGGCAAACCTCCTCCCAAACTATCATCAAGCAAAGCAATACCCGTAGGCATGATTGTGGAAGCAGGTAAAATCGATGGTGGTTCAGCATTACCTTTGATACGCTGATAAAGTGACTTCGTCTCCTGTTGCCGGGTTACTGGCTTTGGTTCCTGATACTGGAATTCATGGCTACCTTCATACGGCATCATTGACATTCACGTCACCATTCTATGTACTTTTAATATATAAAAAGTAATTATATAAATAAATACTTCACAATCCGGCAATCCGGACAAACTACGTTTCGCCTAATGATATAAAAAGGATCTGTGAAACTATTTTACTGATTGTGCTAATTACATACTTTTTGCAAACCTATATACTCCTGAGAAAGCATAAATTATCCGGGGTATTTCATGGGAATCAGATCTATAAAGAAAATTATCAAAAGCATGCCTACCATAGAAGGTGCCGGAGTTCATCTCAAAAGGGCATTCGTATTTAATCACGTGCCACAGCTTGATCCTTTTTTGTTGCTTGATGATTTCCATTCAGATAATCCGGATGAATACATTATGGGTTTTCCCTGGCATCCCCATCGTGGTATTGAAACTATCACTTACGTGCTTTCCGGAAAAGTGGAGCATGGGGACAGTATGGGGAATAAAGGAGTAATCGGTGGTGGGGACGTCCAGTGGATGACTGCAGGAAGCGGGATTATCCATCAGGAAATGCCAAAAGGTGACGAAAATAATACCCTCTGGGGATTCCAGTTATGGGCAAACCTGCCGGCATCCCACAAAATGATGAAACCGCGATACCGGGAAATTAAAGGGGATCAGATACCCGAAATCCGGATGGATAGCGGCGCACGTGTAAAGGTTATTTGCGGAGATGTCAATGGAGTGAAGGGGCCTGTCCAGGATATTATAACCGACCCCGAGTACCTTGATATTTCATTGCCACCTGACACTGCATTTGTACACCCCACAACACATGATCATACCGTTTTTGCCTATGTTCTTCAAGGAAAAGGAGATTTTGGAAAGGGCGATGAAGCGTATTCATTTGAAGTAGAAGGCGCGAAATATTTTGATCTGGAAAATGTTGCAACTATTGGCCCTGAAACCCTTGTCATGTTTGATCAGGGAGATGAAATTGCTGCCAACGCAGGAGAAGAAGGTTTGAGGTTCCTGCTTATATCAGGCAAGCCTATCAAGGAACCGGTTGCCTGGTACGGCCCAATTGTCATGAACACACAGGAAGAACTCAAAGTTGCTTTTGAAGAATACAGGAGAGGAACATTCGTTAAATGAAAAAATGTGAGAGAACGCCAGTAAACCACTTTATTTATAACATAGCAACTCATTTGCTGGCACATGGTTTTGTGGACCTTTTTCCGACCGGAAAAAAATAAATTGGGCCTAATGCTGCTCAAGGATAAAAAGAAAAATCCTGTTGTTTTCGGGGAGGTGACATTAAACGACACCCCTACAGGTCCACGTCCACTGCGATTCCGTGTTATTCGTGATGGCAAGGACGACCTTCGGCGTCCTGAGGAAGTAATTGAGCTCTGCAGGCGTTCTGACAGGATACTTATATCAAAGGGTGGAAATCTTAAAAACCAGAACAAGCTTGTGGAAATGCTTGCAGCTTTCCATCTTGAAGCTGATATCGTAGACGTATGTCGTTTTTGCCTGCTGAAAAAGCAGTTCAATTTTGTGAACCCAAAATCAATTAGTTACCATGGCGAAAGGGTTTGCAAGGAATGCGCAGAAGAAGAGCTATTGCGGGCACTCAGAAATACTCATTGCCATTATTCGGAGGATGCCGTCCAGAGAATGCTGGAAATACTGGCAAAAACCAGGGATCTTGACAGAACGCTTGGAATGCTGGACCCGGAAGAGTTGGAATCGGATGTAACAAAGTATGATGTAATCCAGGCAAAACCCGAAGAAAAGCTCGTAAAGACTGCAACTCTTCCAGTATCGAAAAAGCTAAAGGGTCTTCTTCTTAAGAAATCCAGGACTCTTTTACCGGTCCAGAGTCTTGCCGTGGAACACGGGTTGTTTGCCGGAAAAAATCTGCTTGTAACATCAGCCACAGCTACTGGAAAAACACTTATTGGCGAAATGGCGGGAGTGGAAAATTGTCTTAAGAAAAAAGGTAAGATGCTATACCTTGTACCTCTTGTAGCCCTGGCAAACCAGAAATATGACCAGTTTGGAAAGCGTTATGGGAAAATAGGACTTCAGACTTCAATCCGAATAGGAAGCACGAAAATAAAAACCCGTAAGACGCAGTCAATGCGCAAAAGCCTTGATTCGGAAATTATCGTTGCAACCTATGAAGGAATTGACTATCTTTTGCGAGTTGGAGAGTCGGATTTACTTGGGCAGATCGGGACTGTTGTTATTGACGAGGTCCATATGCTTGAAGATGCCGACAGGGGGCATCGGCTGGATGGGGTAATTTCCCGGCTCAAGTATGTTGCTCCAACTGCACAATTCATCTATCTTTCAGCAACCGTGGGAAGCCCTGTAAAACTTGCACAAAAGCTTGATGCTACTCTGGTCGAGTATGAGCATCGGCCGGTTCCAATTGAGCGCCATCTGATATTCAGTTCTCAGGAAAAAAAACTAAAGATTATGGCACGTCTCATCAAGGAAGAATACGGGAAGGTTTCGTCGAAGAAACATCGCGGGCAAACAATTGTCTTTACCAACTCCCGCCGGAACTGCCATCGGATTGCCGAAGGGTTGCCGATGCAGGCGGGAGCTTATCACGCAGGCCTTTCACTTGAGAAGCGACGCATAATTGAAAAGCAATTCGTATCCGGAAAACTACCTGTGGTTGTTACCACCGCTGCCCTTGCGGCAGGAGTTGATTTTCCTGCATCACAGGTAATTTTTGAATCCCTGGCCATGGGTATCGACTGGATTACCCAGCAGGAATTCCTGCAGATGCTTGGAAGGGCAGGAAGGCCTGATTTCCATGACAGGGGTATTGTTGTCCTGCTGGCCAGTCCCGAAAAGAGCTATTCATCCGAACAGGCCATGACCGAGGATGAAGTCGCGGTGAAGCTCCTTAAGGGTCAAATGGAGGAAATGCATGTCGCATACGGGGAAGAGGAGCAAACCGAGGAAATGCTGGCATGTGCGGCAGTTACTTCCGATTTGAATGATCTGAGGTATATGGCGAAAAAGTTCGTTGCAGATATTGACTTCAATGTGGCTGTTCCAAAACTACAGAAAAAGAAGCTTATTGTGAAAAAAGGACAAAACATATCCCTAACACGTCTTGGTTCAATAGCAGCAAGGCATTTCCTGTCTCCTGCGAAAGCATTTCTGATAAAAGATGCAGTGACCAGCGACATGGAACCCCTTAACATTGTTTCTAACCTTGAGTTTTTTGATGCTGCCTATTTCAAGTTCGCTCCTCAGATTTCATCGGCACTGAAAATAAACATGCCTTCAAGGGTTTTTCAGGGTGCTGCACTTGACATCGTTTTTGAGGCAGAGAACCTTTCAGCGCTTAATGAAACAATACAGGAACAACTGTACGCTTTCGCTTCGGATTTCCTTACATGCAAATGCAAAGAAAATCCGTTTTGCGGTTGTGCCGAGAAAAAATTCGGGGAGAGAATAATAAAATGGAGAGTTGAAGGACTTGAACCTGAAGACATTGTAAGGAGACTGGATTCAAGCTATGGAATCAGCACTTATGCGGGTGATGTTTACGGATATCTGGACAATGTAATCAGGAGTCTGGATGCTATTGAAATGATGGCAAGGGCGTTTTCAAAGAGGAAAACAGCATCCCGGGCCAAGCAGCTCAAAAAGAGTATTGAAGGCTAAGTTACCTCAAAAGGTATTAGAAGTATGACCAACAATAACCCAACCTCTAAAAGTGAAGGGGATTTGTATGACTGAAGATGTACCTGAAAACGCAGAGCAGCCTAAAAGAAAAGTGAAGATCAAATTGAACCGCCCGGAATCTTTCAAGCAATGCTATGCGATTGGTGCAATGGGTGGTCACAGCCCTTATGATTTCAGGATTTGTTTTTACAATGATACTCCCAAAGGTGTTTCCGAGGATAATGAGCAGGTCGTTGAAAGGTCAATGGAGACCGAAATAATTCTGTCACCTCTTGCTGCCATGGAGCTTTCAAAATGGCTGAACCAGCACCTGAATGAGTATGAAGCGGTATTTGGCCCCATAAAAGGTAAACCCCAGCCAAAAGATGAAAAATCTGCTGAGGATGACAGTGCACATCTACAGGGCTATATCTGAAAGTGGCAAAATATATATCCCTGGAGCCAAATAATCGGTAGGCATAAATAGGGGATAGTACAGTCTATTGGTGCACATTCTGCTTAAATCAATCATGAGAGGATTGAATCTTGTTTCCGAATAAGAAAGTCCAAAAGTTAATAGGATCAAGGATTCTGGTCGAGATGAAAGGCGATCAGGCTATGCTTGAAGGTGTTTTGAAAAGTTCTGACGACTACATGAACCTTCACCTTGATGAATCCGTAGAGATAGTTGATGGGGAGCGCAAACGTTCTCTGGGATCTGTAGTATTACGTGGCAATAACATAATACTGATAGTTCCTGCTGAAGAATAAATTTTCTGAGTCCCATGGGAATCGAAGAAGATACACTGGACCTTATCAAGAAGAATAAGGAAGGCATTTACCAAAATGTCCTCTGGAAAGAACTTGAAATTGATAGCCGTAAGTGTTCCCGGATAGTTACAAAGCTGGAAAAGGACGGGAAGATTACCAGAGAAAAAGCAACTGCTAACGGCTCCAATACATACCTGATCAAAGCCACGTCTACTGATGAGAAAACTTTTGAGCTGTTACTATCAGGAGACATGTTTTCCCCATGCACAGGTTGCCGTCTTGCCTGCCAGCCGGAAAGCTGTGAGGCATTGACGGAATGGATACTGAACCTTGATGCAGAAAAGCAAGGGGAAGATGCGAAAAGTTAATATGTGAGTATGCCTTAGTAGGGTCGCTTTTACATAACAAGCAAGATGCTCCGGTAGTGTAGTCCGGCCAATCATTCCGGCCTTTCGAGCCGAAGACTCGGGTTCGAATCCCGGCCGGAGCATTCAACCCGTCTTTCCTGATACCGTTTTTTTAACATTAACTGTATATACAGAACTACAGATTTTTAACCTATTAAGGGAAAATGGACACATATATTAACACATAAGTACTATTTTTTAATTAATTGACAAAATTAATATTAAGCAGTTTGTGTAATTATCTTCATAGGAATATATTAATTATTGATTGACCTCTTTCAGCCTAAATTTATTGTATTGGTGGTACTTATGTTAGTAGAAAACTATTCTTCTGATTGTGAAATAAGAGGTTTTTCAAGACAGACAATCCAGACATATAGATCGCACATCCTCCATTATATGGGATTTATTAATGATCTGGATCAACCGTCTACAGATGAGTTGCGGCACATTATGACGGATTTGTCAGATAGAGATTATGCAGGAAAGACTTACAAATCTTATTGGTGTGCTGTTAATGATTTTTATAAATTCTTAATGTACGAAGGCATAGCAAACGATAACCCTATTGAGGGATTTCGAGAACGATACTTACCCCGAATTTTAAAAACTACTGAAAGTCATACCCGGCAAAATTTAGAGCTATACCAAATGCAGAGATTGATAGCAAGAAGCCACACAATCGAGGAATAGGCTATTATGTTAACTCTGGCAAAAACGGGAGTACGCCGAGGTGAACTTTTAGATATGGAAGTTCACGACATCGACATAGAGAATATGCAAATCCGCCTTAAGAAAAAGCGCAAACGAAGCCGGGATATTGTTTATTTTGATGAAGAACTTAAAGAGGTTCTTATTAAGTATTTAGAATACTGGAACGACTACGCTAAAAATACTTCATACCTATGGCTGAACAAATACTATAATAACAAAATGAATAAAGACAGGGTAAACGAGATAATAGGGCTCCATGCTGAAAAACTCGGATACCATGATCCAAATGGGCCATTAGAAAACAGAGTAACCGCTCATTGTTTCCGCCACTTTTACACAACAGAACTCTATAAGGCAGGAATGGATCCCGAATTTATAAAATATCTAAGGGGGGATTCTTTAGAGAAAGAGTCCTGGCAAATCTATAATCATATTAATCCTCAAAGGGTTAGAGATGATTATTTAAACCGTATTCCTGCACTACTTTGATACACTTTACAGAATTGTTAGTGCAGCTACAACTACAGCAGCGGCAATAAGTAGACCTGCTGCATATATCCAAGCTGGTCGCCCTTGCGGAGAAGTGTTAACCTGCGGGGAATCATACGATCTATTCTGCTGTTGAGGGGTTGCTTGTGTTCGACCCCCGACAAATGTTTTTTCTCCGGTTCCGATACTATAGCTTCCGTCTACTTTTTCATGTTGAGGATTTCCCCAACCGCCACCGTAGTTCTTTTCCCTGTGGAGTTCCTGGCTTTCATCGAGAAGGTTTTGTAAGTCTGAAGCTTCAGGGATGTTCTTTTTTCCCCGGAGTTTTTCTAAATTGTCTTGATCTTCGTAGTCTTTTGATCTTTCTATTACACCCATGATAAGCACCGTTAAATTTCATCTCATATATACGAATATTCCATGCCTTCTGGTAGATCTATAATTGCTGAAAACACCTAACAGTATCATGCAAATTCCAAAGATCCATACAATATGTTTTACCATGCCTTCAGGTGCAAGTAATACCATCATGTGACCGCTTGTAGTGATCATTATCCCTGCTAATATGAGAATAAGGCCCAACACACGAAGACCCCAACAATATAAATCTTGAGAAAGATCAAGGGAATCTAACCCTTTAGCTGTAAGGTATGTGCCTGCAAGGACAATATATAGCAAGATCAGGAACATTAAGTAATCAAATACGTTTCCTACAATTGAGTTAAATCTTATGTGTTCCGAGACAATGACGAATGAGACAGCAAAAAGTAATTGTTCTATTGATTTCCTGTTTGTGCGGACTATTCTGAAATTCAATAACCAATACTTGTATGCGCTCCAAATACTTGCTAATAGAAGAAGTGTTGTGGCCACATGTCGCCATCCTTC
This sequence comes from Methanohalophilus levihalophilus, assembly GCF_017874375.1. Lineage (NCBI taxonomy): Archaea > Methanobacteriati > Methanobacteriota > Methanomicrobia > Methanosarcinales > Methanosarcinaceae > Methanohalophilus > Methanohalophilus levihalophilus. The sequence continues at coordinate 271,173 of NZ_JAGGLK010000001.1, read as the reverse complement.
TACGTAAAAACTGTTCATAATGCTAACGAATAATGAATCAATGTTTGGGATCGCTATTGTATTGGAATCTGTTATTAGTATTATAAATAACAAAAAAAGAGCCAAAAAAGGAATCATTTTAAGGAAATTGACTTTTTTAAAATCGAATCGCTTTTTCAGAGAGGTTCGATTATTGTTTTGTGACGGGTTACGAGATCCATTTTTTTTAATGCTAATCACCGGGAAATAAATTTGATAAGTATTAGGAAACGATCAGTAAAAAGAGTATTGTTTGAACACTTATAATCTCTTGATGATTACATTTTTTATATTACCATCTTCTATTATTTTTATAATGCAATCTAACCAGAGAAAAGCGCAAAATAAAAAACAAAGGTCTTTTAAGCGTGTTTCGACCCATAAAATAGAGCTTGCTATTCTGAAATACACAAACATAGAACGGAGGAAGAGGGGCGAACTTCCTCTAAAATTAGATCGTCGCCTTTCTGACTGTGCAAGAGATCATAGTATGGATATGGCTAACCGAAATTATTTTTCACATGTTAATCGGAAAAAAGAACAACCGTGGGATCGAGCAAAAAAGTATGGCTATAAGTGGGGAATTGCAGAAAATATAGGAATCATGCCAGATGGGCCAGTTTCAGGTATTGGAAATATTACGCCAAATGCCGATCGTATTGGGAAAGCACATGTTAAATCATGGATGAAAAGCCCGGGACACGCTGCAAACATATTGAGAAATTATGATCGAATCGGGATAGGTGTGTCCTATCGTGGAAAATGGACTATTGCCACACAAGATTTTGCAGATAACCCTCCATCTTTTTTAAGGCAATTGTTGGGAATGAAGCCACCTGTAAAGCGCTATGCTCCGGGAATTTTTGCCGATCAATAAATCTTTTTGTTTAATTCTTTCATTGCAGCATCTGTTGATTTAAGGGCTGCATTTGCTGCTTTAAGTGGATCTCCATATCTATTGTAGATGTTTGTCTCACGACCTTTCAATTTCCCCCTTTTCGTTTGTTTTATTCCTTCTCCTGCAATTTCAGGCAGGAAAGGCGATGATATTTCGCTGAACTCTGGAAGCAATATCATATCTGAAGGAGGGGAAACTATGGATGAGGAAGAAGATGGAGAATATGGGGGCGAAGATTTTGTTGATGCTGGAGGATATGGGGAATATGGCGGCTTTCCTGTTTTTGTTGGGGGTCTTCTCATACTGGAAGGTGGCGGACTATACAAAGAGCTACCCGGATTCCTTACGCTTGAAGGTGTGGACGGTGTGGAAGGTACGGACGGGAAATAATCCATAGATGGCATGTTCCCACGGCTGGAGCTTCTTGCCGAGCTTGTGAAGATTAGCTCTTTGGGTTGTGCGGTTCGTTCCTGGCTAATCATATTCCTGATAACTGACTTATCAGGGATTTGTCTATTTTTGGCTATGAAATCAACTACAGGAGATTCCCGGATCTCGGGGAACTTCTCAACTGCCAATTCTGTATATCGGACTATCTGCGGTCCTACATTGGCTTTACCTTCTGCGGCGTAAGCGCTGCCGATTTCAACGAGATCCCGGACATCCTTAACCCTGCCTTCGTGTTTTGGTAAGATCTGGTTGTCCTTCAAAGTGTGGCCGCCTTCAAGCTTTCGGGCTGCCTGTTCACTTAGCCGGAGCATATTAACACCATCAGCATAGATCGGTTTCTGGTGTTCAAAACCAAAAGCAATTTCACGCCCGGGACTATAGCCGCTACTGTGTTCTTCCTTCGGGAAAATTTCGATACCTTTTACCTTTTCCCCTTTTACGAAAAACTGAACTTTCGGTTTATTCAGATCTCCGGTAACTTCGTGCTTAATCCCGCTTTCGTCAAGCTTTGCCGTAAGATCCTTAATGAAATTTTGAGGCTTATCAACTACAACTTCTATATCTTGCGGTTTGCGGGTCATGTATTCCCGCATCTGTAGTTTTTGAGCTACAGAACCGTAAACGTCAATTTCCCCTTTGTAGTTGACAATGGTATCTTTTACCGCAGGTTTTGCAGAAGTCGGGACATGCTCGGATAGAATATCGAATCTTTCAGGGTGAACTATCGGGCGGTTTGTGTCATAAACTGATTTTGAGACTACATAACCAGTTTCAAAAAACTCGCTCTCCTTTTTGCCTGCCACAGCTTCCACAGTCTTTTTAAAATGTGCTGTCTGTGCTGGTGTAAAAGCTTGCACCTGTCTACCTGCTACAGCTTCCGCAGGTGCTGCCCCTGCTCCTGCATGGAACCTTACCCCTTCCCCTGTCACATGGGTTACAACTGGTCTTTCGTTCCAGACTACAGAATGACCAAAATTAATTTTCCCTAAATCAGGTGTTGCAGAGCTTCCTTTAACTTCCGTTATTTGTGCCTTTTCAACACGAGGGATATATTTACCACCTGCCCTTAAGGAAGTGGCTAATACTTTTCCCCCTACTACCATTCCGGTTAATTGACCCGCCAATGCTGCCGGATCTTCATCTGCAAGCTTGACCATCCCCCCGGCCATCACTCCGACACCAAAAGCCGCAGCCTCGGGAACTTTGGTAGGATCTCTTACTGCAATCTCTGTTCCGATTGCTGCATTCCCTGTAATGTCAAGGAACATTGCAGGCGTATAGGCTACGTTCTTCATGTAGCTGGTTTGGGTTGCTCCGTCCTGTTGAGCAACGGCGGCAGCAATGCCCGGTCCCCCTCTTGGTGTTGCAGGTGCGGGAGTGTCTTTTATTTCGTGTCCTTCAAATGTCTTATCCACCCATTCCCTATAATTCTCTCCGGCCTCCACAAAGGTTTTTGGCGGTTCTTTGTCTGTTATTTCTGCATTTCCCTGTTGAGCTACAGCCGCAGATATTGCCGGACCTCTCGGGGGTGTTGTAGGTGCGGGAGTGTCAGAAGTTCCGAATATTTCATTATGTCTGGTTTTAAGTGCATCGATTTTTGAATCAATAATCTCTATAGTTTTTGTCTGGCCTCTATAGGTGTAATAATCTTCAATAGGTGTGTCCGTTTCGCCGGGTGTATGGTCTTCGGGAAGTTCCCCAGATCTCCCGATGTTATACCCTTCGCTGGCTCTCTCTGTAACGTTTGAATCTTGTTTTTGAACGGCTCCCGATATTGCCGGGCCCCTAGAAGGCATGCTTCTAGGTGGTGGCGTGGTGGTACTTGGGCCCGGCTCGGAGGCTGGCATATTCTGCCGATACATCATAATGTCAATCGGGATAGGTACACCCGGACCGGGGCCAGTGGCACGGGTGACAGGTTGGATAAAACTATTAGAGGGTGCATTGTTTGCAGGTGATGGAGTGGGATCGGGTTCCGGTTCATTTTCCCGAGGGGTTATAGTGGCTCGCTTTCCCCGGCTTCTCTCGGCTGCTGTTGGACCGCTTGAAGTCCTTGAACTGCTGGCTTCCCTGCGTTCGCTGGATGCTGCGGAGGTTCCGGTAACATCTTTACCGTTTGAAGTTACCCGAGGATTAACGAGTGCCATGTTTGATCACCTAAAAGGATCAAAATCATCTAGATCGAAATCAAGAGGATTAAAGCCCTGTTGAGAAGATCCCGATCCATTATTCTTGCCGCCCTTTTTCCCGCCTTTCTTTCCTCCCTTCTTCCCGGAAGATTTAGGAGGCTGTACAGGGCCTTCTATGGCATCAACAGCATTTGCAAGACCTGAACCAATACGATTGAAAGTCTCGGCTCTCTTTTCCCGTTTCACTTTCTTTTCGGCCATAAACTGTTGTTCTTCAGGAGACAGGCCAAGCCCTGCGTAGTTCTGTTTCTCTGCTTCGATTGCTTGATTTGTCTTTGCTTCATTGATTTTCTTATTTATCTTGTGTTCTTTCCAAGCATCACTGACCTTTCGCTTTACAAAATTCATATTCAACACCTCAAAACAACTTGCGGATCAAGTCCTCTTTGCTGATTTTCTGAATTATTATTTTTCCTGATTTGTCGATTAATTTAAACTGCTCCCTGTCGATGTCCATTATATCGGCTTCTGATCTTATCCTCCTGGCTTTTCCGTTATTGTCAATTGTAAACATGTCATTGCCTCCGATCTTCAAAGAATCCGTAAAGTGCCCCGAAGAGAGAAAGCACGAGCATGAGATACATTACGTAAACCACTTCCGTAGGGATTGAATACGCTCCGATAGCTGACAGTAGCAGCAGTGTAAGCGAAGTAGGGAAGATGGAACGGGATTTAATCAAGACATACCCCACACAAATCATCATTAGAATTACATAGAACCAATCCCCGAAAGCTACGATCCAGACATCAGTTACCGGAACCATGAAAGCATCCGGGGAAGTAAGATCCGTGAAATTCATTATACTGGGATAATTTGAAAGATTGAAAGCGGAATCATTATATGTTGTATTCCAATCAAACTGGAAAGTTGTATTATTTGCCACTTGATCAGCCCCTGTTCAGTAACTTTGTAGCCAGACCAAGCAGTACAAGGATGTCAATAACTCCGCCCAAAATGTTGGCTATTGCATCCGGGATAAGGAAGATCTTAAAGATGGTTGGGAATGCTCCGAATACTGAAACCGCAAAGGTTACAATAACCTGCAACCCGAGCAAGGCCATAGTACCGAGCAGGGAGAAGTAATCAATAACACCGCCTAAGTTTTCCGATTTCTGTTCTACATTATTCATCATCTCGGCTATGTTGTCACTGTCAAACCCTGCTATGGTTGCTTCTACCGGGAAGATCCCGGTAACGTTGACAAGAGCAAAGGAAACCTGAATTAACAGGGCCACCAGAATGAACCGATCCGCCCATGTCATAAGCCAGCCCTCCTGGATCTGTAAGCAAATGCAGCAATGGCGATAAGAACAGCTAAAGCAACTACTATTCCGGCAATCTGCAACCATCCCCACCACCAGAACAGGCCCATTAATGCGGCTCCTATCGCTGTGGCAATGTGTGCCCCTAGTGGGCTTAGTAAAAGAATAGCTATGAGAACTATCCCGGTAGCTATAACTTCAGTTACCCAATCGGGCCAATCCGAAGGGACAATATCAAACCTTTTTGGCTGAACTCCTGAACCTGTCCAGATTACGGGCACCATTGCATTATATTCGTCCCCGTCTGTGGCTTTGGCATAGAAGTTAATGTAATAGTTGGTTGTGTTGTCTCCGGTAAACAGGAAGCTTCCTGTAAGGGTTGTAGCGGATGCAGAATAAACCACTGTGTCGTTTGAGCTATAAGTGATGTTCATCCGGGCAATATCCAGATCTTTTGTAGCCTCATAATCAAGAGAAATTACTCCCATTTCTGATGTTGTGGATTGGGTGTAATTCATCCATTGATCAAACAAATGATCTATAAGGACTTCTTTGATAACCACATCAATAGAGCCGTCAGGATCAGGAGTTAGCCACCCGTAGTTTATGGTCCTGTCCGGGGTGATGATGTAGAGGATATATTGATTATCCACAATCAAGTATGTTTTAGCCGTGCCGTCAAAATCGAGATATGTTTCATAAACTGTAGTTGTCCCATTTGGCAAGGGTTTTTGAAGTCTTAATATGCAGTCACTTAGGGAATTTGTATAGGTTGCTGTGTTGTCGGTAAGTGTGAAGGATTCATAGATTACGCTTTCAGATTCAGCAGGGAGGTAAATATCTAATCTGCTAAGCCCTACCCGGTCCACATATACGATCCCTTTCCTGTTGTAGTAGCCGTCTGCTTCTACCTGCACTACATATTTTCCCGTTTCTGTAAGCTCGGTGTAGCTAACTGAAGCTACTTTAGTTACGCCGGAGATTGAAGCCGATATACTGATATTCGCATCGTAGACCGTCACATCAGAGGGCAAGATCTGCGTCTGGTTGGATTCATCATAAACGTAGATGTCAAGAGCTGAATTTACTACTTCAAAGGAACCACTTAAGTTTTTTAAATTTCCAGCCTGATCATAGATTTCTTGTTTCCAGTAGACTGTATCCCCAAGATGGCCTGTAGTATTAAAGGAACTATTGAACCAATCGGAGGAACCGCTTAAGCCAGTTGATGTGTCAAAGGTCCACCCCGAACCAGTATTATAGTAAAAAGATCCGTTTTTAAGTGCTGTATCTGTCCAGAGGACTGAAAGGTAAAATGTCTGATTGACAACTACATCCCCGGAAGGATTTAAGATCGTTTGGGTTGCTGCTGCCGGTGAAATATCATAGGTAAAATGCCATATTTCAGACTCGTTGTAAAGTGTTCCGTTTGCGGTTGCTGATGCGTTTACATACCATGAATGAAAACCCTCTGATATGGAAAAGTTAACTGTATTATTCCCTTCGATAACCGATCCATTCCACTGAGGTACAGAATCAACATACACGCTTGCGTTTAGTATCCCATTTCCTGAGATGTCGAAAGTAAAATTGTTATCATTTACATAGCTGTTATTAGATGGGGCGGTGAGGTTTACAGATATAGAAGTTACAGGGCTGTAATTTACATCCCAACTTTCCGATTGCCCCGTAATCCCTAATTCTGTGCCATCAAGTTTAACTTGATAATTTGTAAGATCGTTACCTCCCGTGTTTTCTATTTCAACTTTGTAGTAAGATCCCATGTCTGTTATAATAACAGTTGGTTCTGTTGCTGCGTGTGTTCTAACCCGTATATCGTCGTAGTATGAATGGTGGCCTCCTCCATAGCTTCCAATACAGATTTTATTGTCTGCGTTGTTGAGAGTACCGGAAGGAGCAGAAACTGATAATAAAGAACCATCAACATATAGATCGGCGCTGCCATCACTGTTGGCTTTGATAGTAGCTTTGTGCCATCCTGTTGTTAGTGATGTTGTGGTAACGTATTCAGTTCCACCATAACCTACATACCATTTTGTTCCTCGAGAAAGAACAGAAACCCCGTTTGAATACCCCCAAGATGTAGACCCTTCATATAATGAGAAATAGGTACGGGCTGAACTAATGTCTGTACTTGGAACATAGATCATACCTTCTATTATTTGTGGTAATGTGGTCGTAGGACTGGATCGGTATAATTCCCCGCCTGAATCTTCTATATGCAGCGATATTGATCCCGAGTGGGCTTGATCATTAGAATACTCGTTTATTCCATTCCCGTTAAACGTATTTCCTTGCGTCCATCCTCCAACAGTTTTGAGGCCGTCGCCGTCATTATATGCCTCCCCGTCTTCATAATCCAAGAAGATCAAACTCGCATTTGGAGAATAGCCCGCTTCCTGAATGGTATATAGTGTTATTGTGTTTCCTGCGGTTATGTTTTCTTTTAGCCACATATCGTTATTTTCATCAATCCAATAGCTGGGGCTGGCTGCCGCTATTCCCGAAAACAGCATGAATAAAAAAAGGGCTGTGATAAGTGCATATTTCACTTTGATCACCGCCTCAACGATAAACATAACTCTGCTCTTCTGTTTCGGTGGCTCTGCTGAATGCGTTTATAATAAGTGCAATGCCGAAAATGATAAGAACGTATTGCATGGTGTTAGTGACAAATATGTACGTTGGGTTGGTAGTGGCTCCAAACATTACGGCTATTGCGTCCATCATGTCCCAAATTGGTTGCATGAACACTACGGCCATTCCGATGACCCATAGCCCTACAAAACCTTCTATAAATCCACCTACTACACCCATTTTTCTAACCTCAGTTTATGGTAGCTCCAGATGATGCAGCATTTGCAGCACTTGAAAGGGCAGATCCTGCACTTCCACTATCAAGCATCTTAAAAGCGATTGCAGCGCCGATAAGGAGAACTATGATCGGGAACGCCCATTTCATCATATCCATTGCCCCGTTTGCAAATCTCCTACGGAACTTTTCTTTTTCAATCTGTACTTCTGCTTCGATTAGCCGAGGGTTGTTTTCATCGAGGTAATTGATTACAGCAGAAGGGCGGATCACTGCATCGGTTAGGATAAAGCCTTCTTCAAAACTTTTTCTGATGTTGATGTATTCGGGAAATGTTAACGGAATAATTCCACTTTCATGGATAATCTGTACGTTTCCATTCTCATCAGTTACCGCTAGGCTCATTTTTAACCCCCTGTGGTGCTTTTTCCTGCTGTTCTTTTAGAAGTTTGTCATAGTCTTTTTTGGTAATTTCCTGCGCTTGCAGAATTGCCATGAGTTGATCGTATCGTTCAACGCCTTTGTTTTTTAGTTTCTGTAAAATTGGGACCACTGGGGGCCTTATGGCTTTGGAATATGGGCCATACACAATTATTCCGGGTTTTTTGGCATAGTAAACAACGTCTTCCTGTTCAAATTCAAAATACCCGTGTTTCTCGGTTCTGTATGCCAGAGCCTCCAAATTTGCTTTTACTGGCCTTAGAGTACCATCTGATTCTACAACCCACACGATCTTTTTCCAAAGTGCTAATTTTATGGCGTAGGGATTCCAGTACCATATCAATACAAGTATGCCTGTTGATATTGTGGCAATGAACAGAACTGCTAAGAAAAGAGCAAATGCATTATCCATTGTTTGGCCCCCTGTTTAAAATCCCTCCCATCAGTCCAAGCTTGCCGTTTTTCTGACCGTCTTCATAAGATATGTGCTTATGAACTGATGTTAGTTGCTTTACTGCAAATCCGCCCTTTGAGAGTGAAAGAGCGGCGGAAAGGTGAGATCTTACTTGAATAATTTTTGCGCGGGAATAATCTGCATCAATTTCATAGCGCTTTTTGTGGTTAATGGCTTCAATACAAGCAATTTCATAATCATCTAGTATATCAAGGATCTCGTTTTCGCCAAGGTTAGAAAGTTGCATTATTTTTCCGAGAAACGGAAAAAAAGTATTTTGTGCTGCATACTCAACATCTCCGGGAGTTCCTATTAATTCGGCTATATTCCCCGTATAGGCAGCCGGAGGAGTTTCGGGACCTGTGGATATTTCAGGATTCATTATATATACCTCGTTTCATTTTGAAAATTTCTCCCAAATGGATGATTGAAAATACCAAGGACAGCACGCAAAAAAGAACTGAAACTATTGCAAATTCAGTTGAGTAAATAAAAGTTGAGTGTGAAACAATTTCGTTGTTGACAATTACTGTATCAATTAACTCAAGGGAAAACGATCCTATTGCCAATCCTCCAAATAAAATCATTGAAAGGACAGAAAAGATCATTTTGTAATCTATTTGCGGATGAAGTATTGACCCAAAAAAAGAAGAGCAGGCCAATAAAAAGAGGAGGTAAAAAAGGGTGATGTACATTAGACATCAGCCCCTATTCCTTGCTCCAATCAGGAGTACTGCACCCATAAGGGCCACAGCTGCAAGAATCCATGGATACATGGATGCAAGATTCAAAGACCCCCATACAGATGAAAGAACGTTACTATAAGCTGACATTGCAGCAGTATTGTTAACAGTAGACATCTGTGTATCGGCTTGCAGCATAAACTGTGCAAACAGGATAACGGCTACAATCAGCATCATACCAATGCTGATGATGGCTCCTACGACACCAACCTGTGCGTCCTCTTTCTCTCGTAGTTTCTCAATTAACTCATTAGCTTTACTCATGGAAATCACTTCCTGACATCCAAAAATATATATTCAAAATATATATACCCCAAATATCATATATATTAATCTATATTAGCATATATCTACATATTGGAGGTAAATCTATATTGAAATTGGTAATTATGTCAAATTTGGAGAAAACATATACAAGGACTGTTGGAAAAATCGGGACATCTAACTATATCACACTGCCGGCCGGGTTTGAAGAGAAGGGGAAAAAGGTGATCGTGGTTCAAGAAGATGAGAATACTTTAGTAATTTCAAAAAATGCCACGATTGATGTTAAGAGGTGTTGAGGATGGGATCGGGTAAAATCTTTGCTGATCCGTCTCAACAGCAGGTAGTTGATTTTAAAGATCTAATTCTGCAAATCAATTTTTATATTATTCAAAATTCGGCTTTTTCAAATATGACGGCAGTTTATGAGCTTGTCGAGCAACTTGATACTATCATGCACCCCTACAAAGATCAGGATTACAGGGATGAAGTAGAAGGTATCTGTAAGGAGAGAGCTAAAGGGAAAACCGCGAACCAACAGAAGGCACTTGATATTCAGAGAAGCCGGGAATACATGAAAAAGAAACACGAAGCTTTAATGAAATTGGCATACAGAAAACGGTTTTTACCGAGTGCTTCTATGGGAAGAATGAAACCAGAGGAGGCGTATTAAATTGACTTCAAGTTGTGATGTAGTTACTAATTTTATCCGTGATAGGATCAACAATATGGATAAAAATTTTATGGGGGTAGTTGTGGGTGAAACCGGATCGGGTAAGTCTGCCACTGCTGTAGAGATTGCCCGGAAAGTTGATCCTACTTTTGAAGCCAATCCCCGGATTGTGTTTACTCCAAAAGAGTTTATGGATTTGATCCCGAAGATGAAGAAGGGGCAGGCTATTATTTTTGATGAAGCGGGGGTAGGGATTCCGGCCCGTGAATGGATGAGAGTACAAAATAAGTTGATAGGATATGTAGCCCAGTTGTTCAGGCACTTAAATTTATGTGTTATTTTTACAGTCCCTTCGATGTCGTTTATTGACAAGCAAGTTAAGAACTTGATGCATGCCGTTATTGAAACAAAGACAATTGATTATGAGCATAATTTAGGAGTCTGTAAGTACTGGAAGATTCGCCATAATGCTGTTTTTGATATGACTAAATTGGAGCCTTTTGTTTTGTTTGATAATGGGAACCATTACAATGTAGATCCGTTATACGTGCCATTCCCGCCGCTTGATTTGTGGGATAAGTACGTATCAATGAAAGAGATATACGCCAACAAGTTTTATCAAGATACACAAAAGGAACTATCAGGGATTAAGGATCATGCTGACGGGAACAGACTACGCAAGCTTACCAATCAAAGCAATTGTCTTATTAAGGTGCTTCCTTTGGTGAAGGAGCATTTTCAATGGGGAGAGTTGGAGACTATCACAGGAGTCTCACAGAGACAAATGCGGGATTGGATGAAAGAAACGGCAGAGGCGGAAGTTAATATTTAATACTATATAAGCTAAGCAAAAACCGCCCCCCTCTGGCAACTGATGAACCTTTACGACTGGGGAGATCTGCCGGGATTCGCCGAAAGTTCAGGGGGAAAACGCAGAGTTGGCAGGAAGGAAGAGGGGATCAAACTGTCCGATTCTGCACCTTGCGCGGACAAATAGGTCCACGTCTTCTTTTAGTATCGAAAAAATAGATTTTGTATATAAAGAAAAGGCCGTTTTTCTGGTATGTCGTTGGACACACTGTTTTTATGTCCGTAATTAGGGGTTTAAGGTCTCGTAAATCGGAACCTCTAATGAGTGTACCGCCTACGGGTCATTTTCCGCTTGTCTGTTCCCATCAAATTTGTTACTTTGATTAGTACCATATTTTGACCTTCATTTGTCGAAATTTGACTGTCTCTTTATATGCTCTGATTCAATCCCGTGACGACTTCCTTTTCTTGTCGGATTCGGTTAGCTTTTCCAATTCGTTTACATAATCGGGTTCGGTTCTTCTCACAATTTCCTTTGCAACCCGTTCTATACTCTCCCAGACTGTCCCGGTAGCCGTAGACATTTCATGATAACATTGATCATAACTTTCGCAGAGATCTCTCATGGTGTCTGCAAGTTGACCATTGTCAATGTATCTTAAATCGAAATCTGGTCTTAGTGTCTTCACGGTTTCACTCATGGTTTGACCTCTTATTGTCGAATTTGGATAATTCTGTTGTCAAGCAATTGTTACACATGTGAAGTCTTCTGGTGTGGTTCTCTTCACAATATTTTCCATCTGTGGAATAATACATCCCGATCTCTTCACGCTTTCCACATTTTGAACAATGGGGATCTAATGGGATTTGAAATAAAACAATATTTTTAACATCAATCATGATCTGTCCTCCTATTGTCGATTTATGACTGCCTTTTCAGCTTCTTTTCATTGAACCATGTTTCAAGATCAACCCGATCTAAAAGTGTTTGAATGCCATCTGCTGCGTCTTCCAGAGATACGTCATCAGGAATATCGACATAATAAACACCCTTTGCAATTTTCTTATCAGTCTCAGTTCGATCTTCTAAGATGATGGTTATATCAAAGTCCGCAAAATCTCCCATGGTATCACTCCTGTGTCCTTATTTTGTCGGATTCGGTTACTTCCTTGCATTGTAAAATGTAGAACATTCATCACAATATGCAATCTCTTCATTACAACTTTTAGATCTGCTAAAGACTGCTAAAATAGCAAACATAGCAGCTCCCAACAATGAAAGTACAATTGCCAAACGGTCAAAGACTATAAGAGTTCTGGCTAATCCTGCAATCATTAACATAAAAGATAGACCAAACCAAAAGCTTTCAACATTTAACATTTTAACATCTCTTGTTGTTGATTTCCTATTTTAGGGGGATTCGGTTACATCTGGAATGACCACAGCAAGTATTTCTTGCATGGTAGTGACATGCAAACAGTACCGTAAAAATCATCCCCACACGCCCCACAATGCTGATCTACATACAAACTGTAAGCATCATCTGGACTGCTTTGTAAATCTCCGATTGGCAATTCTACAATTGTAAGATTTGACCATTTGTCTGATTCTTCCAATTCATACAAAATGTACTCGTAAAATTCACTTGACACCTTAATTTTTACTTTTTCCAATATCGCAGCGTCTTCTCTATCCTGTTCTTCCTATTCTGCATGAATTTCAGCAGCGATTTCGTCAAAATCAACATTTTCCACTTTAAGTGCAGTTACTTCCATCGTTTCACGTCCTCCTATTGTCGAAACCTGAAAGTGGGAAAAACGGAGAATCCTGATTTTCCTGCCAGTAGTGTTCATCACAGAGATCCCCACCTATGAGGTAGAGCCCTGCACATTCGTCTATTTCCTCATCACATACTTTGCAATTCATTATTTTGTCCTCCTGTTGTCCTTTTGTTGTCGGATTCGGTTACAGGTTCCCACCATGAAAGAGTAGGGATGAGGTCACTTGAAAAGCTTCTCAGTGTCTTTAAGAACCTGAACTGCTTTATCACGAGTATAACCATGATCCAGCATCAAAACCATAACTCGCTGTTCAAAATCAGATTTTGGTATTTTTAGTAATTTGTCAACTTGTTCACGGCTCAAAACATTCTTACCAGAGTCAGAATCACCAACACCATCCGCATGTCTGAAGTTGTGAGAAGGGATACGTTCTTGGATTCCCGTATGACCCAAAATCCCTTTGATAGATTCAGATGATGCTCCACCATCCATTAACTCTTTAGCTCTGCCATTTCTAAAATCATGAGGATTAACAGGCTCTAACCCTACATCTTTGCAATATTTCGCAATCATGTTCCTTACACTATTGCGATCAATGCTTTCAAACAAATAGCCGCGAAGGTTCCAGTTTTCTATATATTCATGAACCTTGCTAGCATCTGACCCAATATCCAAAACCCTATCTATTCCTTTTCCAGGAGCAGCATGAATTGTTATTTTGGAATTTTCAATGTCACTATCCGCAATTTTAAGAACTTCGCTTAACCTTCCAGCAGTGATCCACAAAAGAGAGAGAAAAAGGTGATTTCGATCCCGAATAAAAGGATCTTCCTCTTTTTGAGTAGCAGCAACAATTAATTGAGCTTCAGTTCGGTTCATAATTACACTTCCCTCCAATATTATTTAATCTGTCCGTTTCTTGTCGCAATTGGACATTTATGATTTCATAGGCTGTACGGAATCCCGCCCCGGTTCCACGCTTGCACAGATCATTCATTACCTGAACGTGCGGTTCTGGATCAGGTGGCGGGGCTGGTATTGGATACCCCTTTCCCAAAACGTGACCGGGTCGGCTTGCCATCATGGGGGGTGCGCCATCGTAGAATACACCGAGGAACACATACAGCCCCCTTGATGTTCGCTTAAAAGTCAGCCCGAGGAAATACTTTCGGGAATAGGTGTAAAAGCGAGTATTATAAATCCAGTATTGGCCGCTTGCGGATTCATCGTATAGGTTTTTGATAACGTATTTTTTAAGGTAGGTGTGCGGCTTTTCTCCCTGCTTGCAGTCAGTAGGTCTTGATCCCTGCCATTCAAAAGAGCCGGAGCTTTTGTCATACCGGAGCTTTTTAAAATCGACTATTTCCCCCTGTGCGTATTTTTTCCAGAGGTCGATCATTTCCTGTTTTTTGATTAGATAGGAGATTCCAAAAAATACTATATGCAGGTGCAGCCGTCCGTTTTGTTGGAACTCATAGACACATAAGTAAGGTGGCCTGTTTGCCGGGATCTCCCTGACGGGTACACCTTCCCGCTTTGCTCTCTTGGCTTGGAGCCTTCGAGTTAAAAACGATATGAAGCGGTTAAAGTTCTTGGATATTTTCTTATTGGCTACCCAGAGGTTAGGCTGTCTTTTTGGGTCTGTTGTGAGGGTGAGAAGTACCGCATTGTTCCAGCTTTCGGTTTGCTCGGCCTGTTCCCATATCTTAAGATATTTTGCGATTTCCTGTTTTTTCCGGCTTTCATCAGTGAACCGGGTTTTATAATCAAGTTCAATACATGGACCGTATAGATCTTGAACCGGATCGGGTTGCAGCAGGATCTGAGCCCCTTCAGTCCTCCCCAAATATTCATCAAACAATTTTCCGATCTTTTTCTGAACGGGTCTTATGTCGATATTATCAAGGGTGTAGCCGATTGCTTGATAACGCTCCGGGCCCGTCTTCCCGTATTTGTGCTTTGAAGCAATCCCTAGAATTTGCTCTGTGTCTTCTATTGCTTTTATGGCATGGTAAAAGCTCATTCCCTTTATGCGCTTTTCGAGATCTTTAATTATTTCCTTTGCTTCTTCTGTTGTTGGTTTCTCGATTGCGTTTAAGTCGAATGTCCGGCTTTGCAGATCATAGATCTCCTTGAGAGGGATTTTTAACTCCCTTTCTTTTTCTTCGATTTCTGCGAGCGCGAATTCATCAGAGAGAGTTTCGAGGCTCTTTTCTAACTTGATTATGAATTTTCTTAAGTCGATGTCTTCAGGCTGGATCCTTTTGCGCATTTTTGCCAAACGGTCAGATATTGCCTTTTCTCTCCTGCTATCGATTTCTTCATCGTTTTGCAGTGTGTTTGAAATTTGCGTATCCCCCGCTTTGCGGGGTATCAAGTCTAAGGCCTCCGGCCGGGTTCTGATCATCAGAAGTCCATCATCCTTTTTTGTGACAAAGAGAGATTGGCCTCTTTCGGTTCTTAGGAATCTGTAGATTTGATAATAACCGATGCCGGAAGGCTTCAAGCGTTGGGCCACTATCGGCAGAGGTTGCGCTGTTTCCCTGCAAAGTGTTGCTATACGCTTTATCGTATGGTCGGTGAATCTGGCTATATAACCACCCCAAATTTATGCATTAGAAAAAAATTAAAGGGGTGATTCATGCCCGGTTCTGGCACTGCTTGAAGTCGGATAACATCCAGCAGTCTTTAAGCTCGCACCAATTCCGCTTTATTTCGCCGTGGTCCTCATGCTTGGAGGCTTTGGGGCAGGTTCCGCAGGAGTTCATAGGCAAGCCTCCTGCATATAGGAGCTAAGCCGGGGGAGTTCCGATCCTATTGGGCAGGAACTAAAAACATCTTGACAGCTTCCCCAGAAAGCACAATTATTACAGAGGGGGCGGCGACCATCAAAGATCACTATTGCAGATGGGAAGGGGGCAGAGTTAGAAGCAACGTAATATCGCCACAATTCCCGGCCATCTGGAAGAGTCTTACACCAAAATTGAGCGGGTAAACTGAACTTTACCCGGCCTTTGACAAACCGGATCTCATGTGCTTGCATTACGTAATCATGCCAGTATTTTGTATCTGTTCTGGCAGGAATTAAGCAAACTACTACAGCGCCTTTTAAGGATTCTTCGTAAGCTTTCTTTATCCAATCTCCAACGGCCCGGCCATAGGGCGGATTCATCCAGCAGATCCCGCCCCATTCGTTTTTAAGCCCGTCTTGCTCTGGGCTGTAGTACCGGGCGCACTTTGCGTTTTTGGAGGTTGCGCATACATCGAGATTAAAACCGAACTCCTGATCAAGTTGCTTGAAGAGGTGATCGGGTGTTTCCCAGTCCATACGACTGGAGGAAAATAGGGAATCGTGAACCATTAGAAGGCCACCCCCCAAGAATCTACAAGGATCTCTTGACCGCCGTATCTGGTGGACGTATCAACGGAGCTTGATATATCGAGGTTGCAGCCCTCACACTCGGAGCATAGAATTTTATTAAAAACGTATAGTGTGTGGTTGGCTTGAGTTTCAGGAACAGAGTTTTTACACTCGGCGCAACGGTGAAGAATTGGCATTAGAGATCACCGCCGATAATCAAACCGAATACAAAAAAGAATGAAATTGATAAGAGAACACCCAGACCAAAAGCTGAAAACAAAAGCATTGTCCCCTCAAATAAGGTTTCTAAATTGTATCTTAGATCCTTGACAGGTTCCAGAAATACGGCTTGAACTTCCCCATCTCCCCGATCCTGTAGGGTGATATATTTCCTTGAAACTGATGTTTTTAGAATTTCGTCACCGGGTTGGATTGTGTTTAGACGCTCACACCTAAGTTTATAGTTCATTGTTGATCGCCCCCTTCGATCTTTTGTGCGAGTGTGTGGTTTCCGAGATGGTTATCTATTTCCCGCCTTGCTTCTTCAATCCCGGGGATAATCGGGGCAGCTTCGGGAATTGGCAAATCCTGAATACTAACAATACTTGAAAATGGGATCAGGGTGTATGATTTGCTTAATTTGCCACTGTAGGGGCTTGAATAACGGCAAATTAAACCATTATCGAGAACCCGTACGATCTGATAGTTTGTTATTTCTTCAACCGGAATATCGTTTTTAATGTTGATCGCTACAATTTGCCCGGTGTAATCTGCTAAAAAATCCCCCATTTCAGACATCAGCACACCGCCCCCTTATGATGCTTGACTTTTGGACGATCTGTCGATTTTCGCAGGATCTTTTTACAGTCCTTAAGGTAGCTGTTTAGCTCTTCTTTGCTAATTCCCCAGACACAGCCGGAGCTATCGCTATTAGTTTTATTAGTTCTCATTTTCTGAAACAACCTTTAAGTTTGGTCTTGTCAGAGTCTGGTCAAACTCTGCCAATAAAAAATACTTGACAATCAAAACTATATATAGTTTCCTAAGTGTCTAAAATTAGTTAGTGAATATTAAAACAAACTACACTTAGAGCATAGGCTTTATATACTGAAAACACCAGATGATTATTTAGCGTCTATGATCTGTGAGCGGTTGGTCGCCGTTCGAGGCAGGATTGAGGTCAAGCTTTTATCTGAAACAACCACCTAAATCCTACCAAATCACTATCATAAGGCGGGATGATTGTTCCGCAGGGATTGAAAGATCAAACCGGGTTTCCCGGTTGCAATCCCGGCCGGAGCATTCAACTACTTTTTGTTATGCTCCTTTTTTGAAATTATGGTTTCCTAATGTATTCTTTTTCTCTAGCCTAGCGTTCAGGACTAGAAGTGCTGTTTCAGAAAACACTGCCTTCTGACGAATATAAAAATAGCTTCTATTCACATATGTTTTCACCAGCCGAAATTAACATTGGGAAAAAGTAAACTACTTATATGAAAAAAAGAGATGGATAGGAATATGAGTTGTGGCCTTTCCAAAGATTCTCTTTTTGTACTTAATATTCTTTACAGTAAAAGGTGCGTCCACAGCAGCAGAGGATTTCACTGTGACAAACTGAAGCACATAATGATGAAGAAAACGTCGACAAAATTCAAAGATATTATGAAAGAGCTCATCAACGAAGGATATGTATCAAAACTCTCAAAAAAAGAAGACAAGTATTTCATTTCCGATATGAAAAAAGCGATGTTTGCATTGGGAGAACACGATTTTAACGTAACCAAAGGCAAAGAAAGAATACTGTAAATTTTATTTTACATACATGATTATTTACATTTACAAAGGCTTTTATAGTTACAAATTATACGTAGATTTGTAGAGACACAAAACCACGACAGTTTAAAAATAGGAGTGAAAGTCATGGAACCTTTCGAGGATCTACTCGGCAACAGTTGTGAATTAAGGCTGATTGAATTTTTGTTGCCTCTAGAGGGATTAGAATTCAATATTACTGAACTTGCAGATGAGGTGAGCATCTCAAGGCCTACGGCAACAAAGGTTGTCCAAAAATTTATTGAATGGAATTTGCTGACATTTAAGAGAACAGGGAATGTCAAGTACTATAGCATCAACACAAAATCGCCTATTATAGCAAGCATTCAGAATTTCAACAATGCGATCATTGAGACAATGCTGGGCGAGGATGCACTATACGAAATTCATGATTATGCAAATGAAAAGAAAATTGCAAAGGCTGGGAACTATTACCAAGACGAACGTGAAAAGGATGTTGGGAAATCAGTACCCACAACTTCTGAACAGAACATTCCCACTCCACTAATATGGGGTGATCACCCAGCGAGCTTCGGAGGAATGCGATCACAGGATTCAATATTTGGAGGGATATGATTGAACCAAGACGATTTTTTCAGGCAGGAGCTGATAAAAGAACTGCGCAGAATTGCAATCGTGATGAAAAAAGAAGATGATCCGGAAAGGAAACTTTATCTTTTTTCCGCGTCTTACGGCGTTGCTGCTCGTACTTACCGTTACAGCTTTTCAAAGCACTATCTTCTAGCCGAGTTTGTTCTAAACACTGCATACACTGCAATCGGCGATCGTATCCAGAGAATTAAATCCGGAGATCCTACGGTTGAAATTGCGGAAGAGCATTTCGAAAAGCTTCAGAGTGCAGTCGCATCACTTGCAGATGCATTTGAAACTGATGAATCTGTGCTGGAACCGCTTGAAACAATACTAGCAATAGCATTCAGTACTTCTGGTGCAGGGAACTACCTGAAAGAAAAAGGTATGCTGGAATTATAAGTCCAATTCTTTTCAGACGAGGGGTTTTCTCCCCCATTATTTTTCTTTTTTTGATTAAATGAATACGATATTGTCTATTCAAGTGAGAAGTCCAACTATTACTTTTTTAGATTCCAACAGATAGTAATAGTTTGTACTGTGGTCAAAAAAGACTGAGAACTACCAAATTGATAGTTTTGTTATCTCGAAATTAATCCTAGTTAACAAAAAGCACATTCACTTTAAAGTGTGAATTACATTCCTTCCTGCAACTGATCTTTCTCAAGTAAATTGAATCCAGGGCCCTACGGCATTCACTGCAGAAAAGACCAAGGAAATATTCCGAGTGAAAGCATTAATCAAAAAGTCCGCCGTTGCACGATTATCCGAAGCTATACTCTAAATAGATCTGCTAATGCATGAGCAGCATGACAAAATTGTTTTGCTCCTGTTTATCAAGGGATTTCACATAACCAATTTCTGCAAGCTTTTCAACCATCTGCTTCAGGAGATTTAAGTAATCTTTTTTTAGAATATCAATAAAGTAAAGCAATTGCTTTCAAATCACCTTTAGGATCAGAAAAAGCAGTGGCGGAGTGTCTATGCCGCGTTTTTTGTGGGATGAACACAAAATGACATAGATCCCAAAAGGAGCTTATTTGGAGGACACGTTGGGAATCACTCCGCTTATAATTACACATAAAGAGTATGTTCAATTCACATATTTATAGTACTGAGGGACATTGTTTCGGACGAAGGGACTTTTTTTAGAAATGGGCGTAAAGGTTACTAATAAAATAATAAGTTGATAGATAATTTTATATGAAAATAAAGTTAATTTTATAGCATACAAATTAAAGGAAGTGCAGCACAAGGGACCATTTTTCCAAAAGGGAGTACTGGAAAAAAGCTCCACTTCCTCCCTTTTAGCTAATTAATGTAACAAACTACGATTCATGAAGTGCCCCCATAGGATCATTTCAAATCGGTTCGGACACGATCCTTCAACTCCTGCACCTTACCGGCATTCCAGCCACTAACATTTGAAACATATCCTGTGACACGGGAGAGCTGGTGGACACTATGGTTCATACAATCCGGGCAGATGGGTTGATCACATACCGGACATTGCGCAATATGAGGAATAGTGTCCTGACTGCAGGCTTTTTCGTTATAGACCACCCACACATGAACAGGACATGGATGCTCTTCACTGGTTTGCATCGGCTTTCCATCGTTGAACTCATCGCACCATGCCTTACATCTGTTGATAAATTCATCCCTGGGGAGTGATAGCAGTTCTTCTGTTGATATCGCTTGTTCGGACATGTTTCATACCTCTTGTTGTTATTACGGTATTAGAAATACACCTATATATTTTGTTCTATTTTGTACGAACAAATATGGATACAATCACTGATGCAATATAGCAATCAGGAGACACGAGAAACTATTTATTTAACAAATTAGAGTTCAATTAATGAAGCTTTCATCACAGGGCACAAGACATATAAACATTCGAAACTAATATTCTACGCAGTATTTGGTGGGTAACGGATGGTACTTAGAGAAAAGTGCACAAAAATGAGAGTTTTACTTTTATGTTTGTGTTTTGTAACATTTTTGCTTATGAGCATACCAGCACTTGCAGCTGAAAATGCTGACACTTTGCAATTAGCTGATGCTGCATTTGAAGATGACAACTATAAACTTGCTTTTGACTATTACACTCAGGTTTTGGAGACAGAACCAAATTCCACCATAGTACTGGATAAACTGGGATATATATCATTCATTTCAGGCAATTACGAAGAAGCTGCACAATACTACAACAGGATTCTGGCAATCAATCCGGATTCATCCCGTGCTCTCTACATGATGGCAAATGTCATGGAAAGTAGCGGAAATGAAGATGAAGCAAGATATTTTTATGAAAAAGCACTTGCATCCATTTCAGGCAGCGAGAACAGCACAGAATTCGAACCTGATTACATTGTATTGACACACTTCTACCTGGAAGGAAAAATCAGCTATCTGGACGGGAATGCCAGCAATGCCATTGAGTCTTACAATAAATCATTGGAAATATATGATGTTTACAGGGATGAACTGTATAATTTGGGACTCACGCTATGTGCAACTCCTGAGAAAGAGAAAGCTATCCTGAACTTTGAGCAGGCACTTAAGCTGGATCCACAAAACACAACAATCCTGAGCAGCATGGGATTATGCTACGAACAAATGGGAGTCCCATATAAAGCTGCTTCTTACTACGAAAAAAGCCTTGCTATTGATAATACCAATACATTCCTTTATTTTTCATGCGCCCGGGCCTACAAACAGATGGGCGATTATAATGAAGCATTGAGATGCTATGACGAGCTGCTCACAGTCGAACCTTATAACTCCAGAGCATGGTTTCAAAAAGCAAAACTTCTGGAGCAAATCGATCAACCGGATTATGCACTTACAAGCTACAACAAAGCTCTGGAATTAGATCCTTACAACAGCACCATATGGGAGCAAAAGGGACAACTATTGAATTCCCTGGGGAGATATGACGAAGCAATCGCCTCCTATGACAGGGCCTTAAATCCCGGAGTATTGCAGGAAGACGAAGCCGAAAGAACCTATCCTCCTGAACTACAAGACGATGGCAGACAGATTTGCTACGAGGAACCCGTTTTCCAGTCACAATCCGCAAAATTGCTGTACAGCAAGGCTGAAGCCTACAGCAGTCTGGATAATTATGCAAATGCCCTTGAAAGCTATGAAATGTCACTGGATATCGAATCCAGGGAACCAGTTGTCTGGTATAAGAAAGCGACAATGCTCCAGAACCTTGGAAAGGAAAAAGAAGCCATAGACGCTTATAGCACCGCCCTGAATCTTGACTCGGACTGCGCTTTGGTCTGGTATGAAAAGGCAAAACTCCATGACAATAATGGGGAATACAGGGATGCAATACGAAGCTACAACCAGGCCGTAAAACTTGACGGGAACTACACACTTGCATGGTACAACAAGGGAGTAGATCATACCCTCCTTCAGGAATATGAAGAAGCCGTCGAATGCTACACAAAAGTGCTGGAATTAGTCCCAAACTCCGCACAGATATGGTATGAAAAAGGAGTCCTTCTTGACAACCTTGGCAGAAGCGATGAAGCGATTGAATGCTATAGAAATGCGACAGAAATTAATCCTTCGTACTCTGCAGCAAGTTATCGTATAAGTGCCATGGAAAACCAGGAAACCATGTCAGCAACACAACCTTCCATTACCTGGAATTACGCACCTCCGGTAATCCTTGAAAACTTCAAAGCCAGCGGGTTTGATTTTAGTCCGTTTGCAAAAATTGAGGACAACTTCGAATGGAAGACAATTCCGGAAGAAAATGCGATTCCACCAATTGAAACCGTAATATTTGCAAAGGCATCTGCTTATGAAAAACTTAACCTTACTACTAATTCACTTGAAAACTACGAAAAAGCAATTTTGGTAAATCCGCACTATCTGGATGGATGGGAAACACTGGGTGAATCATATGTTGAGCTTGGGCAATGGGACAAAGCAAAGGAAGCATATGGAAAAACCGTTGAAATAAACCCTAATGATGCAGAACTATGGTACAATCTCGGATATTCAGCCGAAAGCAGCGGAGACCTTCAAAAAGCACTTGAAAGTTACAATTCCGCAATAGGCATTGATTCCGGAAACCTCGATGCCATTTCCCACAAGGCAGACGTCTTGTCAAAGATGGGACTTCATCGCCTTGCAGCTCTGGCATATCAGGATCTGGTGGCAAAAGATCCGACAAACATTGATGCACTGAGAAGCGGTGGAATTGCGGCATACAAAGCAGGCATGTATAAAGATTCCATTAACGCCCTTTCGGAATATTTGAACGAAGACCCGGATGATGTCGAAATTCTTTACATTAAATCGAGTAGCCTGGAAGAACTCGGAAGGTATGAGGAAGCAATCAGCACCTACAATAATATCCTGAATATAACTCCTACTGATCTGAGAGCTTTCCAGAAAAAGGGATTTGCTTACAGCCAACTGGGAGACCACGACAGAGCAATTGAATGTTATGATTCAATACTCCAGCTTGATCCTGAAAATACAGATGCCCTTTGCAGGAAAGGCTTTGCGCATTACATGAAGAAAGAATACTATCTTGCGCAGCTTAATTACAATAAAGTACTGGAAATAGATCCGGCTAACCCTGCAGCCCTATATCACAAGGCAACTGTCACCTACCTCTTAAGCGGCTATGTAGGTTCAATTACATACTATGATGAGGCGCTAAAATACAAGCCAAATTCCATAACAGCATTGTATAACAAAGCATTCATCCACAACATCCTCGGGGATGTGGAAGCTTCAGTTGAAACATATGATCGTATTCTTCAAATCGATCCGCATAATCCATCTGCCCTTTACAACAAAAGGTTTGCACTATACAGGATGGAAAGCGCAACAAAAGCTGAAGAAGCCCGTGTGCTCCTTGAATCAGTCGATCCTGGATTTGAAGATTCACTCAACAATCGGGGAACTAAATTCTACCTTCCTGATGAATACAGACCGGAACTTGACTACGAGCTTCCAACCCGATGGTATGAACAGGAAGCAAGCCAGCCATAACATATACGGGCATATTGGATTTAAAAAGAGGTAGTTGACGCCCTTAAGGACGTCAGGAAATTATTCAAAGGACTTCAGGTTACCAAAGTCCAGTGTTGCGAAATAATCGTCTACTGTTTCAGCCCTGCGTATCTGGATAAAGCTTCCGTCATTCCTTAGCAATATTTCTGCAGAGCGTAGCTTACCATTGTAATTGAATCCCATTGCATGCCCATGTGCGCCACTGTCGTGAATGGCTAGAATGTCACCTGTTTCTATATCCGGAAGCATCCTGTCTATTGCAAACTTGTCGTTGTTCTCACACAGAGAACCTGTAACATCATATTTGTGAGTGGTTGGAGCATTTTCCTTGCCTAGTACGGTAATGTGGTGATAAGCGCCGTATACACCCGGCCTCATCAGGTTAGCCATGCAAGCATCGGTTCCCACATAATCCTTGTATGTGTGCTTCAGATGGCGTACAGAAGTGATGAGATAGCCGTAAGGACCGGTAATTACCCTGCCACATTCGAGGAAGATCTTGAGCGGTGCAAGGCCGTTTGCTTCAATTAAACGATCATATTCTTCCTTGACACCTTTTGCGATGACATCATAGGGAACTGGCTCCTGATCCGGTTTGTATGGAATCCCAATTCCACCGCCAAGGTTGGCAAATTCAAAGTGAATACCAAGCTCCCCGGAGATTTCAGCTATTACTTCAAAAATTATCCTTGCGGTTTCAATGAAATACTGTGGATCAAGTTCATTGGATGCAACCATCGTATGGATACCAAACCTTTTCACACCTTTTTCCGCCAGTGTCCTGTATCCTTCAAGAAGTTGTTCACGTGTGAATCCGTACTTGGCTTCCTCAGGGTTGCCGATAAAAGTATTACCCTCTTTAAGCGCTCCGGGATTATATCGGAAGCAAACAAGATCAGGTAATCCGGCAGCTTCTTCCAGATACTGGATATGAGAGATATCATCAAGATTAATAATCGCACCCAGTTCCTTTGCTTTGACAAATTCCTCTTTCGGCGTGTCGTTGGAACTAAACATAATACCTTCACCAACAATCCCGACTTTTTCCGCCAGGAGCAATTCCGGAAGGGAACTGCAATCCGCACCAAACCCTTCTTTCTTGAGGATTTTCATGATAAATGGATTTGGAAGGGCCTTTACTGCAAAATACTCGGTGAATCCCTCGAGAATCCCGAATGCCTCTTTTAATTTCCGGGCATTTTCAAGGATTCCTTTTTCATCATAAACATGGAAAGGCGTAGGATACTCAGCAGCGATTTCCTCGATTTTTTGCTTTGTGAAAGGAAGAGTTTTAGATACCATCAGTATTGTCCTCAGAATTATGTCTATTTTAGGTTACTTTATGACAGGCAGTCAGCATAATGCCATACATCAAAATATATGTTTTGTACATTTCATCTGCATAATTGATAAATAAGAATTTCCCTGAGTATAGGAAATGGAAAAACTTATTGACCTCCTCAGGGAATCAAAATATTGTGTTGTTCTAACCGGTGCAGGAGTTTCAACATTTTCAGGAATCCCGGATTTCAGGGGAAGTGGAGGATTGTACAGCAATTTTGATGCTGATAAGATTTTTTCATTTGACTACTTTGTCAAAAACCCATCCTATTTCTACTCTGTTTCAAAGGATTTTATCTATAATCTGGATGAAAGGGAACCCGGCCTCCCTCACAAAGTAATTGCAAAAATGGAATCTATGGGATTGGTAAAATCGATTATTACACAGAATATCGATATGCTACACCAAAAAGCCGGATCTAAGAACGTTATTGAAATCCATGGATCTCCAAAGATGCACACCTGCCGGAAATGTGGAATGAAGTATCCCTTTGAGAAAATTGCTGCACTGGTGAATGAAGAACCAAAAGCACCCCGCTGCGACCTATGTGGAGGCATTATAAAACCTGACATTATTTTTTACGGGGAAATGCTGGAACAGGAGACCATTGAAGCTGCGATAAATGAAGCATCTAAAGCTGACCTTTTCCTGACGCTAGGCACTTCACTTGTAGTACAACCTGCAGCATCATTGCCATTTTATTGCATTAATAATGGTGGAAAACTTGTAATTGTTAACAACATGGACACTCCGATGGACGGATATGCTGAATTGAGATTCAATGATATCGAAGATTTCTGCAATAACGTTGAAAAAAGCCTTTTTAATGATTAAAAACTGATTTCCGCCCCCATATTTTTATAATCTATCAAATAATATGTTACTAAAAACATTTTTGAGTAACATGCCAGAAGCGATCCAGTGCCTCCAAAAGGCATTTTCAACAAACAAAAACCTGAAAATACTTTCTTTTGCAATTATTTTGTTAGTTCTTTTCCCCTTCCTGGGGATGGTGCCGCTGGCAGCCGCTTTTCTTATACTGACAATATCTTCAAAAACAATATTAAAAAAGGATATTGGTAATTATTACAATCTTTTCTTTGCAATTACAGTTCTTTTTTTTATTGATCTGGTTTCCCGACAGCTGGGATACTTGTTTCCAAACTACATAATTGTGCAATCATTGCAGATTTCAACCATAGGCTTAATGGTTGCAGGCGCAATCCGCAAAAATGGGAATTGGGACAGGCCCCATCATTCCCTTCCGTCCAGCATATGCCTCCTTTTTGCCGGAGGATTTACAGCAGCTCTTGCAGGTGGATGGTATGTATACTGGAGTACAGGAAGCGGATATGAAATAATGCTTTTTGCCGCGGTAATAGGAGCAATTACAGCAGCTCTTTTTGAATCCATACCTTCTGAATTCGATAAGACACTGTCAATGACTTTCGGCTCTGCTATGGCTATGTGGGTTCTTGTCTCGTTTGGTTTTGCAGTGCCTCCATTGCAATTAATTATGGCTTTTACTTTTTCACTGGTTCTCGGGTATCTTGCATACAGGATGAAAATTGCGGACATATCCGCTGTCATGAGTGCCACCCTCATGGGGGTCCTAATAATTGTATTCAGCAATATATTCTGGTTCATCCTGTTGCTTACATTTTTTATACTCGGAGGCTTGTTTACCAAATACCGATATAAGTATAAAATATCAAAAGGGCTTGCGCAGGAGAAGGGAGGAATCCGCAGTTACGAAAATGTTTTCAGTAACAGTACGGCTGCACTTGCCCTCGCAATTGCTTATGGTATTTATCCGCAACATGCGGAACTCATCAGTTATGCTTTCCTGGGAACAGTGGCAACCGCAACTGCAGATACGCTTGCAAGTGAAATCGGAACCACTGCAAAACAAACACCTCGCATGATAACAAATCTGAAACCCACAAAACCCGGGACAGACGGAGCTATTACACTATTAGGAGAAGCTGCGGCAATTGGCGGGGCCTGTGTGATTGCGGTTCTGGCAACCGTATTCGGGATGACAGGAAATATAGACTATGCAGTTATTTTTACATGCGCTGGCGGGTTTGTGGGAACAAACATTGATAGTTTGCTTGGTGGAACCTTGCAGAAAAGAGGACTGCTGTCCAACAGCGGAGTGAATTTCTACGCAACTTTTGCGGGTGCATTATTTTCCGGTCTAGCATATCTTCTAATTGTATAAAGATTGCAAACGCAACCAATATATCATAAAGGAACCTTTTCAAAAATATGGAAATGGTCAGGGGTATTGCAAAAGAAACACTGGAGTTCATTCTCGGAGCGTCTAAAAATACAGCACCAAACGAATTTGCAGGATTGCTGCATGAAGAGGATGGAGTAATAACGGATGTGCTAATTCTTCCCGGCACAGAGAGCAGTGACCGGAATGCGGTTATTAAGTTATTCATGATGCCAAATGTTGAATCCGTTGGATCAGTGCACAGCCATCCAGGCCCAAGCGCAAGACCATCTGAGGAAGATCTGAGGATGTTCAGCAAAACGGGAAATTTACATATCATTGTGGCAGAACCTTACGATAAAGACAGTTGGGTCTGCTACACCAGGGAAGGCCAACCTGTTGATCTTCCTGTTCTGGATATTGAACTTGAAGAACCGGAAGTCATCTGACTTTTCACGTACGACTATTCCTACAAGCAGGCAATTTTTTTGAATAAAATCGATCCCATAAAATAAATATTGTTTTATATAGATAATATTTATTAATCAGTGCGGATGTATATGAAAATTATTATATAGGGCTAATGATAATGTAGTAAATTAGCTTAGAACTATTATTCCTGTGGTGGGGTACAATAATGAGGCGTGGCAAACTAGAAATTATGGTAGACATACTCAACGTAGTACGTAGTACGAAAGTAACCAAGACAGCAATTGTATACAATGCCAATCTGAATTTCAGCAGGGCAGATCAATATCTAAACATGATGATTGATATGGGACTTGTTGAAAAATCATCAGATGGATACGGTATAACAGACCTTGGTGGGGATTACTTGCAGAAAATGAATGACATTAACTCAGTATTGGCAGAGGTCAATGCCTGAGTTCTTTTTATTCTTCATTTATCTGAAGTGAATTCCGAATCTTTTTTCTTTTTTTGAAAACTAAATCTCTTTGATTAACAACTTCCTTACTTTAAGTCAAAGCTTTGCTTTGAAATGATTTCGTTTTGAAATTTGAAAACAATTATCTGTCCAAAAAAAGAAATAATATGTTACCAGAATATAGTTGGTGATGAGTTGGAGCCTGAAGATTATTTTATTAAAGATAAACCTGTACCGCACGAAAACCTAAAAGTGGCAATCGGAATGTTGATCCTTGCCATCTACACATTTCTACTATGGAAGGCTCTTGGAGGATTTTGAAATCAAGCCGCAATGCGACTGTAGAGGAAACCTCCAAGCCAATAACCAATCATTCCTACAAAGAAAGCTGCAGGGACAAAGATTAAAGACTGGTATCCAAAGGAAAAAATCCAGTCAAAAAACACAAAAACAAAAGCCACTACAAATACGAAATATCCATAGTACTGAGCTTTCTTTTTGCTAAATTTAGACATAGCTTTCATACCTTAGAAGCATTTTTTTCCGAAACCACAGCTCAGCAACATATGATCAATCTGTTCTTCTGAAACTATCTTGCCATATGCTTTTTCAGCCTCTTCCGCTGAAGAAAACATCCTTGCGGAAGCACAATCCCATTCCATATCGTCACTTCGGATGAATACGTTGAGATTATGTTCATCCGGTTTTACCCAGATCATCAAGTGCCCGCCTTTTTCCGGATCAGTGTTTACTTCAACACGGTACTTTCCTAAATCTTTTGAAAGATGAGATGTTTGGGAATCCATAAAGTCCCCTTATGTAGCTATCTAATTTTAAGTTATTTGTTGGATTTCACCAACCCTTCTGTACGAATGCCCTCCCAGAAAATCGACAATTACTTAACCAATCTGGTAAAAAATGACTATGGTTTAGATCTGAAGGGAGCAAATCATGACTAAAAATATGCAAGGCAGTTCATATGAAAATCCGGTTGTCGTTTTCCTATGGAAAGCAGAAAAGGGGTGGCCGGTGGAATTCGTATCCGAGAATATAAGACAGTTCGGCTATTCTCCTGATGATTTTACAAAGGGGCATCGAAAATATGCAAGCATTGTACACCCTGACGATCTTGAACGCCTCCGAAAATCCCTGGCAGATATTTGTGAAACGAATTTGAAAGATTATACTCACTGCTATCGTATTGTTACACCTTCCGGAGAAAGCAGGAGAGTGCTTGAAAAAACATTGATTGAAAGAGATTCAAACGGGACAATTACACATTTCCAGGGCTTTGTTATTGACATCACAGATCAAACTGATGAAATTGAAGACTTCAGTGACTTCATATTAACTACAGAACCAGTGGCAATTTTTGTGTGGAAAGCAGAAAAGGGATGGCCGGTGGAATACGTTTCAGAAGACATACAGTACTTTGGATACACACCTGAGGACTTCCTGTCAGGATCTATAAATTATGCCGATATCATTCATCCTGAAGATCTCCCACGCATTGAAGAACAACTTGAAAAACAAACCGATTCCGGGGAGGAAGATTTCTATCAGGAATACAGGATCTACTCCAAATCCGGAGAGCTGCGAAACGTTGCCGAGAGAACTTTGATTATACGTGACAAAAACAGAAAAGCGATTTCATATCAGGGAATAATAGAAAAAATATAATTCACGAGATCAGTCTGAATTAATGTTAAATATTATCCTATTCAATACCGGATGAGATATATGCGAGGATTTCTTAACAAAACCGACTACAGGCATTTTGCCGTATATGCTTTCATTTTGCTGCCTACTGCGGCATTGTGCTATCTTGGCCAATTATCACTTGGAACCATACCCTCAGCAGTGCTATTTGGAATATTGTTATTGATACCAATTGCCGGTAATGTGGAAATTCCTGTTATAAAAATGAGAACACGGAAACAAGAGCATCTGCAGCGTGATGCACTGGTATTGGAAAAGATATTTTCAGTGCCGGTTGTTAAGGAATTATCAAGCGGAACCAGAATCGTATTTGATACAGTCGTAACTATAAACTTAGGCGGGTTTGTAATCCCCCTATTCCTTGCAGCATTTTTGCTTACTCTCCAGATGAATTTTGTAGCTCTTGAAATCGCGCTTATAGTGATGGTAGTTGTTGCCTTAGTGGCAGAAATGATCGATGGGGTAGGAATAGTTGTTCCTGATTACATAGGCATAATTGCCATTCCTTTTGCATTGCTGCTGGACCCTATTAATGCGGACATCATTGTTTTTGTTGCCGGGACAATGGGAGTACTGGCCGGGACAATGGCACACCTCTTTGCGCTTAATAAAGAAGAAAGAGGAAGTGCTTTCATAAGTATTGGCGGAGCGGGAAGCTTCCGCGCAATTTACATAACTGTAATCCTTGCTGGATTAATATCCCAGTTTATCTGAAAAGAATTAATCAAACCCCGGTTCCATGGAACTGACACCAAGACGTTCCTGCAATCTGGACTCAAGATGAAGGGAGCGATATTTCACAATACCATGTTCTCCAAACCTGAAAGGCTGCGGAGTTGTATCTACCTTGGTAGCTCGCATTTTCTGTACTGCAAGAACAGGAGATAATGTAGCATCCACTTCATTTACCTTCATGGAATCCAGGAAAATAATACCGTCACCAAGGAAATCGTAATCATCAAAGGATTTTGTTTCAATTCCATGGTTCTTCTCGGTAATCAGGAAAGAGGTCATCTTACGCTGCTTCATCAACCTGTGAGAAGAGCGCCACGCAGGAGACTTTCGGAACTCTTCGGGGTTGCTGAAAACACTAAGGGAATCAAAAACCACACGCTTTGGCTTGTAGGTCTCAAGTATTTCGGTGATTTCCTCGAATGTGAGCATTGACATTCCAAAAACTTCCAGATACCCGTCATCAATGTATTTCCCGAGATCCCAGCCAAAACGCATAAAGTGTTGGACAAGCTGCTGCAGTCGTTCCTCAAAAGAGAAGAGGACACATTTCTCACCTTTCTTGACACCTTCAACCAGAAACTGCATGGATAATGTTGTTTTCCCGGTGCCCGGGGGACCTGTAACAATGACAGAAAATCCTTCAGGAATGCCACCTTCAAGCATATCGTCCAGCCCTGCCACACCAGTGCCGATACGCTTAATTGCCCTGTCAAGGTTCTGCGTATCTAGCTTGGATTTAAACCTGCTTGTGTCAAGGGACAAAAGGGCCTTTTCAAGAACCAGATTTTTTGCCCCAAGTTCCTTCTCATATCTTTCAAGCACCTTTATGGCGTCACTACTTAGGGTAGTGTGGACTGGATACTTGTTTCTGGCCATGATAAATAATTAAGTGTAGAAGATATAAAGGTTTGTTTCCGTTTAACTAAAAGTACCTTTACTCATCGTCTTCTTCAGGAAAACCCGCACCTTTTAGGAACTCACCACGCCCTTTTTGCGCAATAATCTCTTCTTCCCAGATAATTTCTCCTCTTGAAAAGGTAACTTCAGGAAAAATGCCATCCATACCCTCATATGGAGTCCAACCGGCCTTGCTATGTAAATCATCGCCTTTTATTTTGCGAACATGGCGTGGATCAACAATTACCAGATCGGCATCAAAACCTTCAGCAAAAGAGCCTTTGCCATGCCTGTCCAGCCCAAATGTCCTTGCGGGAGCAGCGCTGGTCAGATCTATCATACGACCAAGAGGAATGAGGTTACGCTTCACGGCTACAAGCATTAAAGGTAGAAGAGTCTCAACTCCCGGAACTCCCGATGGTGCGGATTTAATATCCCCCTCTTTCTCAAATTCACGATGGGGAGCATGATCCGAGGCTATCATGTCGATAGTACCATCATTAATAGCATTCACCAATGCTTTCACACTACGCCTGTCCCTAAGAGGAGGATTCATTTTCCCGAAAACTCCAAGATTGTTCCAATCTTTTGTCGAGAGGAACAGGTGATGCGGAGCAACCTCAGCCGTCAGGTGCCCTGCTCCTTTTTCCGAATTTAAAAGCTTCTGGTTTTTGATCTGACCCACCGCCTCCATCGTGCTGATATGACAGAAATGTCCTTTAGCACCGGTTTTATTGAGTTCATCGAGGGCTTTTTTGACAGCAATACCTTCACACAGATTTGATCTGGCTCGTGAATGGGATTCAAATGAAAAATCCTTTTTCAGAATGGATTCATTCTTGAGACGAATTTCCTCATCTTCTGCATGTATGCAGGCAGTTGCGCCCAGATTGCTAATTGATTTCATTGCTTCGTGGAATATTTCATCATCAATACCCAAACCACCCGTTGACTGTGCCATGAATATTTCACCAAATGCACTCACACCCAACTTCCATAGTTCAGGAAGTTTGTCAACGGATTTCGTAACCCCACCGTTTATCCCGAAATCAACAATCGATTTCCGATTTGCCATCTTGAGTTTTTGCTTAAAGGATTTCTTGTCAATTGTGGGAGGCATGGTATTCGGATGATCAAAAACTGTTGTAATACCACCGGCTGCAGCAGCACAGCTCCCTGTATACCAGTCTTCCTTATGCTCAGAACCAGGTTCCCTGAAATGTACATGAACATCAATTCCGGATGGAAGAGTAAGTGCCCCTTCAGCGTCAATAACCTGATCTACGTTTTCGCCTTTTAGATCCTTCGCTATCCTTTTGATTTTACCATCTTCAATCAGGATCTCACCGGGTTGTAAAATGTTATTATAAAAAACTCTGGTATTTGTGATCAGGAAATCGCTCATAGACCTTTCATCTCCAGAAGAGAAAAATAGCCTCCAATAAAGATATGCGTTTCTATATCTCAGGCATCAGGGAAAAAGCGGGCGATTGGAATATATAGAAAATTGATTTAACTATATATTTAGTAGATTAACTAGATATACACCTCGCGACTATCTATGGATGATGAGAGAAATAGAAACTGAGGAATTGGTATTTGGAAGCAAATCCAATAATAATGTGAAATACATCCGGAAGCATAAAACCGGATATAACATCCGTTTGGAAGCTATTCAAAATTACGATGCGGAAGAACTTGAAGTTTACAGGTTCTTAATTGGGGGATTGGCAGGAAAATGATACTTTCTGATAATGAAGATAAATGTTATATTTGCAAGGGGGAACTGCAAAAAAAGAATCTTGGAAATATCAAGGTTAAGTACTGCCCGGAATGCGGAGCAATTGAACCTCTATACGATTGGGTGACCAAAATAAAGATTTCAGCGCACTGACTTGTCCATCAAAGATAGTACTATATTGAAATATATAGTAATATAGCCT
Source organism: Methanohalophilus levihalophilus (assembly GCF_017874375.1). Taxonomy (NCBI): domain Archaea; kingdom Methanobacteriati; phylum Methanobacteriota; class Methanomicrobia; order Methanosarcinales; family Methanosarcinaceae; genus Methanohalophilus; species Methanohalophilus levihalophilus. The sequence goes on along the minus strand of NZ_JAGGLK010000001.1, from coordinate 237,778 downwards.
ATACATATACCTATAGGCATTAATTTAGATTATTGAGAGTAAAACTATATACGGATTCCCCATTCTTCATGACAAGGGCGAATGTCCCGAAGAATAGAGGAAAACACATGATAAACAGAGCAAAACTTTGGACTATCACACTTGTACTAATCATGGTGGTGGCACTCTTTGGTGCCGGATGTACCGGTAATGAAAACGGTGAAGATGAAGTGGAAATGGAAAGTATTATCGTCAAAGGATCAGACACAGTCCTTCCACTTTCACAGGCAGAAGCTGAAATTTATATGGAAAACAATCCTGAAACCAGCATAACTGTAATCGGGGGGGGATCAGGAGTTGGAATTGCTGCACTTATCGACGGCGAAATTGAAATTGCAATGGCATCCAGATCAATTAAGGAGTCAGAAAGGGAAACTGCAGAAACAAATGGAATCAACCCAATGGAACATGTTGTTGCATGGGATGGAATTGCAGTTGTTGTAAACCCTGAGAACACAATTGAAGGACTTACTTACGAACAGATCAGAGGCATTTACAACGGTACTTACTCCAACTGGGCAGATGTCGGCGGAAATGACATGGAAATTGTTGTAACTTCACGTGACAGCAGTTCCGGCACCTACGAATACTTCAAAGAAGAAGCTATGAGCGAAGACGAATACCGTGCAGACAAGCTTACACAGCCTTCCAACGGAGCAATTGTCCAGACTGTTTCTCAGAATGAATACGCAATAGGTTACATTGGATTTGCATACCTTGATGATTCCATCAAACCGATTTCACTTGACGCAGGCGAAGGAATGATTGAAGCAACTGAAGCCAACATCCTTGGTGGAGAATATCCTCTGGCAAGACCATTGTATCTTTACACTAACGGAGAACCAGAAGGTCTCGCAGCGGATTTCATTAACTTCATCCAGAGTGACGAAGGAAAAGCAATCGTAACAGATGTCGGCTACTTCCCGGCCTGATACATTAAATAGCGAAACCTCCTTCGAGGCGTGAAATGATACACCGAAGATATAAGGAAAAAGGAATTGAAAGCGGATTATTTATAGCGTCAGCTGTAACCGTTTTTGCCCTATTCCTTATATGTTTTTTCCTTTTCAGGGATGGATACCTTCTTTTTGAAACATTTCCATTTACTGAATTCCTTTTCGGAACAGGATGGTTCCCAACATCCAGTCCACCTAAATTCGGACTTTTACCGTTACTATTAGGTTCACTTCTGGTAACATTTGGAGCCATAATAATTGCTGTACCTTTAGGAGTTGCAGCTGCAATTTACATTGCGGAGCTTGCCAGCCCAAAAGTATCAGAATTCCTGAAACCTTTTATTGAAATCCTGGCAGGAATTCCATCAGTTGTGTACGGTTTCTTCGGATTGGTTGTTCTTGTACCCATCCTTCAGGATGCATTGAATCTGCCTACCGGACAGACTGCACTTGCAGGATCAATAATGCTCGCAATGATGGCACTGCCAACCATTATTTCAATATCAGAAGACGCAATTAATTCAGTTCCTCTTTCACTTAAGGAAGGTTCCCTCGCACTGGGAAGTACGCACTGGCAGACCATTTACAGAGTCACACTTCCTGCCGCTATTTCCGGAATATCAGCAGCAGTAATTCTTGGAATAGGGAGAGCAATTGGCGAAACAATGACCGTACTCATGGTCACAGGAAACATGGCAGTTATCCCCGGATTCCCCGAGGGCCTGTTTGATCCGGTTCGTACAATGACAGCAACAATAGCCCTTGAAATGGGAGAAGTTGCACAGGGTAGCGATCACTTCCACGCGTTGTTTGCAGTGGGATCAGTGCTTTTCATAATCACATTCATCATCAATCTAATAGCTGACAGGATTAAGACAAAATACAGGCTTAAAGGAGGTCTTTGATGGCTATTAGTTCAAAAACCACCGAAAAAATTGCTTTCGGAATAATAAGATCAGCAGCTATTCTTGTAGCAATATTTGTTACATTAATTCTCCTTTACATAATCCTGCAGGGATACAGCGTATTGAGTATTGATTTCCTTACGGAAATGCCTAAAAACAGGATGACAGAAGGCGGTATTTATTCAGCAATTGTCGGGTCCCTGTACCTAGTAGGACTATCAATCGCAATTGCTGTGCCATTGGGGGTACTGTGTGCAATATACCTGAATGAATATGCAACCGAAAGCCGATCAACCTGGGCAATAGAAATGGCAATTAACAACCTTGCCGGAACTCCTTCAGTTGTTTTCGGTCTTTTCGGACTTGCCCTGTTTGTCAAATATTTTGATTTTGGCCCATCCCTGTTATCAGCATCCCTTACACTTGCATTACTAATTCTGCCCGTAATAATCAGAGCAAGCAAAGAAGCACTCCTGACAGTGCCCATGGGATACAGGGAAGCATCCCTTGCCCTTGGAATCACAAAATGGAAGACAATACGCCACGTAGTATTGCCGGCAGCAATTCCGGGAATCGTAACCGGAACGGTGTTGAGTATTGGTCGTGTTGCCGGGGAAACCGCACCAATTCTTCTGACGGGAGCAGCCTATTTCCTGCCGAGATTGCCGGATTCAGTATTCTCACAGTTTATGGCACTTCCATATCACCTGTTTGTACTGGCAACATCTGGAACAAACATCGCCCAGACAAGACCGATACAGTATGGTACAGCCCTTGTATTGTTGATAATCGTACTGGGAGTTAATAGCTTTGCAATCGCAATCCGAAGACATTACAGACGAAAACTGAATCGATAATTATTCAATAAACCTGAGGATCACTGATGAGTGAAATTAACGATTTCGAAGACATTGAAATTGAAGACCTTAACCTCTGGTATGGCCAGAAGCAGGCACTTCATAATGTGTCCATGAAAATACCTAAAAACAGCGTTACTGCCCTGATAGGCCCGTCCGGCTGTGGCAAATCCACTTTCCTACGCTGCATTAACCGAATGAACGACCTTGTTAAAGGATGCCGCATTGAAGGAAAAATCAACATTGATAACAAGAATGTTTACGACAAGGACGTAGATGTAGTTGAACTCAGGAAGAATGTGGGAATGGTGTTCCAGAAACCAAATCCTTTCCCCATGTCCATCTACGACAATATCGCCTACGGGCCAAAAATACATGGTGTTAAGAAAAATAATATCGGCCCTATTGTTGAAGAAACCCTCAAAGGGGCAGCTCTCTGGGAAGAAGTTTCTGACAGGCTGGATACCTCTGCGCTTGACTTGAGCGGCGGACAGCAACAGAGATTGTGCATTGCCAGGACAATGGCAGTCAAACCCGAGATTATTCTTTTTGACGAGCCGTGTAGTGCTCTTGACCCCATTTCAACAAACAAAATAGAAGATCTAATCCTTGAACTTAAAAAGGATTACACCATTGTTATTGTAACACATAACATGCAGCAAGCTGCGAGGATTTCCGACCACACAGCTTATTTCCTCCTGGGAGAACTCATCGAATTCGGGAAGACAAAGCACATATTTGAAAACCCACAGGAGAAGAGTACAGAGGATTATATCACAGGGAGATTCGGGTGATTTAATGGTACGTGAGAAATATCTTACCGATCTTAAGCATTTGAAACAGAATGTTATTGAGATGGGGCATCTGTCAATGCAGATGATTGACGATGCACAGACCGCTCTCAAGAATGTCGACAAGGAGCTTGCCGGTGAGATCGTCATGGCAGACGAGGTTGTCGACAATTATGAGTACAAGATTGAGAAGAGAAGTGCTGATTTGCTGGCCCTCCAACAGCCAATGGCAAAGGATCTACGGCTGATAATAACCTCATATAAAATCTCAATTGATCTTGAACGCATGAGCGACATGGCGGTGGATATTGCCCAAATTGTTAGAAGGATGGACGATGAAATTGTATTCACCTACTCTGATCTCGATAATATATTCACCCTCTGCAGGGAAATGGTGGCAAACACCATCAAAGCCTATGAGGAAGGGAATGTTGAGCTTGCCAGAAAGACTGCAGAAAGTGACGATCTTGTTGACCAGAAGTTCTACAAAGGCTGGGAAACCCTTGTAAGAATGATGATTTCAAATTCTGCAATTATACAAAATGCTACAGATCTAATGTTTGTTATCAGGTATCTTGAGAGGATTGCTGACCACAGCTGCAATATCTGTGAAAGTATAATTTACATGCATACCGGAGAAAGGGTCGACCTTAACTGATCCTTTCATTTGTTCTTTTTCTTACGCACCTGACAAAAGTTAAATAAAGGGCGTTGCATCCTCTACATGTCTCATTACTAAATATTCCAGAGGATTTTATCGTGACTGACGAATTATTTGACATAAAGAGCGGTTACATTTCTTTTAATAACCCTATTGCTATTGCGTCCATGGCAGGTAAAACTGATAGCTCATTTGCAAACAGCTATGGAAAAAATGCCGGTCTTGTTGTACTTGGCGGATACAATTTAGATGCTGCAACCAATGAAGCAGCGAAAAAAATTAAATCAAGAGGAAGAGAGGAATTTGTATCCGATGAACCGCTTGAATTCCTGAGAAGTGAAATTGAAAATACCGAGATATCCGGTGTTGCTGCATTCAACCTGAGAACTACATCGATAGAACCTTTGATTGAAGCAGCAAACATCATAAGGGAAGCAGGCGGAATTCTGGAACTTGATGCTCATTGCAGACAGGAGGAAATGATCGAAATCGGTGCAGGGGAAGCACTGATGGAAGACCTTCCACGTCTTGAGGAATGGATTCGCCTGATCAAGGAAACCGGCGTTGTCCTTTCGGTGAAAATCCGCACAAACGTTGTGGATGATGAGGAACTGGCAAAAGCAATCGAGGATGCTGGTGCTGACATACTCCACGTCGATGCGATGAAAACCGGTGCAGGAGCAGATCTCAACGCTATAAGGAAAATCAGGGACGTTACCCGCCTTTTGCTCATAGGAAACAACTCAATTCAGGATTTTTCCGACGCAAAGGAAATGTTCTCAAGGGGAGCAGACATGGTTTCCATGGCAAGGGCAGTTGTTGCTAACCCGGATGTTGTACCTACAATGGTAGAACTGGTAAGCCAATACCAAAGAGGAATCGGATGGTACAATGCCCCGAAGCATGTTTGTCGCGGAGAAGGTGACCTGCGGGGCCTTACATTCTGTTGCCTGCCGGTCAAGCCATGTGCCATTCATTCAAAAATTAAGAAACTGGGATTCAGCCCGAAAGAATTTGCCGATCTGAAGATGGAATTCGTGAAAGGTACACCTCTGGAATTCGGAGACAGCACATGTTTCGGCAGTCTTGCATGGTGTTGTAAAATCTCAAAGCCATGTTTCCTGAGGGATGGAGTACTGGACGTGCTCGATATGTCCCCTGCGGAATACATGAGGCTGAAAAAAGAGATGGCAGATTACATACTGGAAAATAGCAAGAACAAGTGAGTTGAAGGGTTTTCATGGAGATTGCACTTCCCCAGGGGCAGGAAAATGTTGCATCATACATAGCTCGATGCTGCCAGCTTGCAATGGCACTGGAAGTTTCAGCAACACCAAAACCCGGCAATATTGACAGAACACATGATTTTGACGATACCAGATATGAACACTTCATCGCTTCCGCAATATCCGCTTATCCTGTAATGCATGATGCTGCATTTAGCCGATATAGTGTGGGGAAACTGCTTGATATGGCAGTCGCTGAAAGCAACCGCTGGCAAAGGGGAGGAAATACACATTTCGGAGCTTTCCTGCTTCTAATACCTCTTGCTATGAGTGCTGGAAAACTGTTGTCTGAAAAAGGGAGTGTCGAAGCAGAAGAAGTATTCTCGAAGGCCTACGAAATCGTGCAAGCTGCAGATACCGATGATGCAGTTGATTTCTACCGATGTTTCCAGTCCGCAGGCGTAAAAGTGCAGGATGTAGGAGATCTGGACCTTCAGGATTCCGGAGCTATTGAAGATATACAGAAAAAGGGAGTTAACCTCTACCAACTCATGGAAATTTCCAGTAGCTATGATCTCATAGCCAGGGAATGGACAAATGGTTTCCCGGAAACGGATGCTGCAGCGATCAGAATTTCAGAACTACTTGAAAGCGGACTTGGAATAAATTATGCCATAGTCCAGACTTTTCTTGAACTGCTGGCTGCAAGGCCTGATACTTTCATACAAACCAAATCAGGGAAAGAAGTTGCAGAATCTGTTAGTAAAAGTGCCAGTGAAATCGTTTCAGAAATTCACAAATCCGGCATAGTCAAAAATCTCCCACTGATTGAAGATTTCGATGAGAGTTTACTTGAAAACCGCAACAATCCCGGCTCTACTGCAGACATAATAATTGCATCATTATTCATCGTCCTTTTGGGAGGATTACGTTTTTGACCAAAGAATTTAATCTTGAAAATTTCGGGATTTGTGAAGGAATATCAGAGACAATTGTAACCACCGGAAAAGATAAGCCAAATGCTGCCCCTATCGGAATAATCTGGAAAGATAACAGGCTTTTCGTCAGGGTTTACAAGGGATCTGACACATATTCTAATATTGATACCGACAAGGCACTAATTGCAAACATCACATACGATCCTCTTCTTTTTGTCCGGAGCACATTTGGGAAACTCAATAATGATGAATTTACAATGGAATCAGTTAAAGGCACAGAATATCCTGTACTGAAAAAGGCACTTGGATGGGTTTTCTTCAGATGTGATGAAATACAATATGGATCTGAAGCTCTTGTAGCATGGATTAAACCTGTTGCAGGAAAAATTAATAATTCTCCCTTAAAAGCACCAAACCGGGGATTTGCCGCAATAATTGAAGCTGCAGTGCATGCTACAAGGTATCAGCTGGCTGGTGAAGAAAAATACCGCGATCTTGTTCTTGAAAACCTGGAACTGGCGGAAAAGTGTGGTGGAAAGGCTGAAAAAGAAGCAGGCAGCTTGATACGAGAAATTGTAAACTCAGAAGCCAATGAATAAGGTGGCACCAATATGAATAAATTCATGGAAGTGGCTTTTGAGGAAGCAAGAAAAGGTATGCATGGAAATGAAGGCGGGCCTTTTGGAGCTGTAGTTGTAAAAAATGGCGAAATCATTTCCAGAGCCCACAATGAGGTCCTGTTGCATAACGATCCGACCAATCATGCAGAAGTACTGGCAATTAGGCGGGCATCTTCTGTTCTGGAAAACTTTGACCTGACAGGTTGCGAGATCTATTCCACATCCTATCCGTGTCCAATGTGCCTTGCTTCAATACTATGGGCACATATTGACAAAATATATTATGGCACATCCTCAGAGGAAGTTGAAAAAGTTGGCTTTGATGATTCACTAATCTACCAGAAACTTTGCAATAAGCATCAGCTTGCTTCAGCCATTAAACCAATTGATAGTGAAGATTGTCGGGAACTCCTTCTTGAGTGGGATAAAAAAGAAGATAAGAAGACTTATTGATTCAGGTTTCTTCAACCAGTGAAGCAAGAAGCTCCTCAGATTCTGCGTTCCGCCCTGTTTTTGCGCAAACAGAAGCTTTTAGTTTGATCAGTTCAGGCTTTCCGGCTTCAACTTCAAGCGCATGATCACAGGTCATGAGAGCATCGTCTTCCTGACCCAATTTAAGGTATGAGTTTACCAATCCCTGCCATGCAGGAACAAAACGGGGTTTACGACCCAAAACCTGCCTGAAAGCTTCAACTGCATCTTCATACCTGCCAAGCTGGTAGAGAGAGTTTCCTTTTGCATACAATATTTCAGATGAGTCGTTTTTGAGCTGTGGATCCGGTCTCAGATTGAGGAAAGAGTACCGAGGGAAGGAAAAATACATGACACCAGCATGTTCTTCCGCCTTTTCATAGCAATCAAGAGCATCATCATAGTTTTCCCTCATGTAGAGAATATTGCCTTTACAATACAATGCCTCGGAAAAGTCAGGACTGATCTCTAGGGCATGATTAAAGGCCTCAAGTGCCTCATCATAGCGTTTAGCTGAATTCAGGACAAAACCTTTGCTAAACCATCGACCAGCATCATCTGGCGCCTCTTCAATAGAAGAAGTGATCACCTCAAGTGCCTCATCCTCGCGGCCTATTTTATGGAGAAGGAAACATCGACTATACCTTGCATCTGAGGCTTTCGTGTGTGCTTTTTTCGCCTCATCAGGCATCTCATTTTCAATCAGTTTTGAACCCAGATCATCCCAGATAACAGCGGCTTTTTCATAATTGGAAAGCGCTTCATCAAAGTTCCCCATTTCAAAAAGCACGTACCCCTGGCCGAAAATGCCTTCAGCCTCAAGATACTGTTGCTTTAGAGCTTTGCGCTTTGAAGCTCCAGCATATATTTTTTTCAGGAAATTCATATGGTTGATACAACTGTAAGTGAAATATACTTTTTGCAAATAGCAAATAAAATGCAGAATAAATAAAAACAGGTTCGTGTAATTGGTTAACAACAGTGTACTTTATAAGCTCATAATGCAGATTTAACCCGATGAAAAAAAAGTTCCCTGAAATGCTGGATTTCCTGCAAATAAAAAGAGGGAGCAGTTCTTCCCAAGAAGTGGATAGCGCCACAATACAGGAAATACTTGAGAATGTCATAAATTCAAGTCCTGCGGTTGTTTTTATCTGGAAAGAAGGCAAGGGATGGCCTGTTGCTTTTGTCTCCAGGAACATAGAACAGTTTGGATACAGCGTAGACGAAGTCCTTTCAGATCCAATGCGATATCGCGACATTATGCACCCTGATGACATTGAAAATATCAATGCAGAAGTTGAAGCACACTTAAAAGCAGGTGAAAGTCAATTCAATTTGCGATATCGGATACTGACAAAGGGCAGAGAAGTCAGGTGGGTTGATGAAAGAACGACTGTACACGAAAGCGATAGTGGAACGTATTACCAGGGAATAATTGTTGACATTACCGATCAGAAAAACGAAGAAAGAGCACTTCTTGATGGTGCCCTTGAAATGAAAAAGGCTCTTGAAACAGTTATTAACTCCAGCCCAGTCATTGTTTTTTTGTGGAAGGCACAAAAAGACTGGCCAGTGGAATTTGTCTCGGAAAACATAAGCCTGTTTGGATACGACGTGGAAGATTTCATATCAGGAAAAATGGTTTACGGGGACATCGTACATCCAGATGATATTGAAAAGGTTCGAAGTGGGATGGAAAAAAGCACTGAAGAAGGGAGCTCATTTTTTACCCAGGAATATCGGATAATAACTAAAAACGAGGAAATACGCTGGGTAGATGAAAGAACCCAGATTCAGCATAACGATGCCGGAAAAGTGACTTACCTGCAGGGAATTATTCTTGACATAACTGAAAGAAAGAAAATCGAAACTGCACTTTTAAAAGAAGATTCACGCCATGAAGCAATATTGGCACTCTATGAAATGAAAGATTCGTCCATAGAAGATATTCTGGCATCTTCAAGGGAAGAAACCCTGAAACTTACTGACAGCAACTTCGGAGTCATCCTCTGGTTTGAAAGAGAAGAGGACGTGAAATCCTATGTTTCCGCAACCGAAAACCTGATAGAGCAAAACGGAAGGATTCCATTGGAAATCACGAGATTTTGTGAAAAAGTAATTTCCAACAAACACACTTACATTGTAAATGATAGTTCCACGCTTCAACCAATTGAAAAAGACGGAATGGAACTCGATCTGAAACGCTATTTGGGAGTACCTGTTTTTGAAAACAGTCGTGTTATTGGAGTCGCATGGGTTGCAGGAAAACCAGAGAAGTACAATGAAGCAGATCTGCGCCAGTTAACCTTGCTTATGCAGGGCATGTGGAACCTGATCCAGCAGAAAAAATCTGCAGAAGAGCTTAGACAATATGCAGACGAGGCAAGACGCTCAAATGAGATCCAGAAGGTCCTGGGAGAGGTTATCAAAAATAGTCCGGCTACTGTATTCCTTTGGAGAGCAGAAGAGGAATGGCCTGTAGAATTTGTCTCGGAAAACGTAACACAATTCGGATATACTGTGGAAGATTTCCTCTCAGGAAAGCTTGTTTATGCTGATATTGTCCACCCATATGACCTTGAAAGAGTCCAGAAGGAACTTGCAAAAAGGATTGATGAAGGGCACACTGATTTCAATCAGGAATACCGTATTATGACAAAATTCGGCGATATGAGATGGGTGGATGAAAGGACGTTCATAAAACACAATGAAAAAGGAGAAGTGGCTTACCTGCAGGGAATTATTGTGGATATAACTGATAGAAAGCATGCAAGTGATTTCATGCACATCCAGTTTGATCTGGACAGTGTCCTGAGTTCGGCAACAAATGCACAGGAAAGTTTTGATATGTTGCTCGAACTCGCGCTCAGGGTTGAACCTGTAGACTCCGGAGCACTGTATCTTGTTGATGAAGCAACCGGGGATCTTAATCTTGTGTCACATAGAGGACTTTCAGAGAAGTTTGTTCGCAGCACAACATATTATGCAAAAAATTCAGTCCAGACACGCCTTGTAATGACCGGTCAACCGGTTTACAAACATCACTCCGAATTAAGTGCAATCACAACCGGAGAAAATCTACAGTATGAGGGCCTGCACGCTACTGCGGTAATACCGGTTCAGTACCAGGACATGATCATAGCCGCCCTCATGCTGTCTTCACACGATGAATATGAAATTCCTGACAGCAGCCGTTATGATCTTGAAGTTGTTGCAGCACAGATCGGGGAAGTCATCTCACAAATGCGTTCTGAAACATATATGCAGAGGCAGCTGGAAAACTTACAATACCTGATTGATGACATACCCGAAGCATTAATTGTGCTGGACGAGACGGGCAATATATTCTATTCAAATATTGCAACAATTGCTGAATTAACAGATGGTGAAGAAGTTATTGGAAAAAACTTCACGGATCTGGTTGCCGATAAAAGTATAAACATGGAAGAAATTGCCAGGAATATTGCAGAGAAAGGAGTCTTTAAAATTAAAGTCAAAGTTGTATTCCCGGGCAATACAGGCTTCTTGGATACGATATTTTCCAGAAGTACATGGAATGGAAAACCCTGTTTTATTGCATTAATGAAATTTGAACCATGAATTCCTTTGTGGCTGTCCGAACAGGATATATATGATAAAGAAATGATACCTATCGCGTTATTATAAATAGAAAGTGGAGTGAAACGGATGAATCAGAAAGTTGTAGCATTATTCCTTGCGGGTATTATGGTAATGTCAATATTACCATTTTTGTTTAGTGGAGGACAGAGACAGAGTGCTCCGGAAACAATTGAAGCCCAGAGCTTTAGCAGTGTCGGTGGAGAACAAATAAATGTCCCACTAAGCTCTCTATCAGACGGAATAGCCGTTACACCTTCTGGAGCTGTTGCAGTACAATACTTTGACCTTGAAGAAGCAAAAAAATCACATCTCCAGTTTGTCATTGGGAATACTACTGTTTTTGACACGTTGTACGGATCAAACGTCGTAACCAGATATGCTGCATCTTACGACGAAGACATGTGGTTTGAGCTCCACCAAATATCTCCTGAAGTTGTTGCATTCTCCTATTACATCTCCCCTGAACAATACAAAGGATATCAGGTATTGCTGAGACAAAATGGATTTTATACTGTTATCGGAAGCCCTATTGCCATCGGACCTGTGAATTCAACTGAGCAGGTTATCGATGTGATTTCAGGAGACATTCCGGCAACTACCACATTTGATGAAGTCCTTGAATATGCAGTGGATGGGGCCCAGCTCGAAAGCGCTGGCATTCCTGACAGTGGTGCTGACCAGTATTATATTGCATGGAAAGCAATTGGGACCCAAAACAATAACTATAGTCGAACAACAGTCTTACTCAACCCCACTGAAGCAACCATCGGGAATATTACTGAATACGCTGCCAGCGGGGAAGAAAATGGATTGATGTATGCTATTAACAACTATGGAAATATTACAGAAGTAACCATAACCACAAATGCATCCAGATTTTTTACTCTGACATCAGAGCCTGTTATGTAAAACAGGCCTGATTTCCCATAGGAAGATTTATATTAGATCGTGGCATTGACCACGCTCTATGGGTATTGTCACAAAGCACAATATGCAAGTGGCAATTCAAACCATTATTCCGTAACTAACCAGATCCGAGGCATTGATATTATTCATGCTTTGCATCTATACAATGAATAATGACAAACCACCAGCCAGTGCCGGTGGTTTCGAAGGAGATAGAAATATGGCAAAATTCGATGTTCCAGAAGAATTGGCTGACAAAGCTCTCGAAGCAGTTGAAGCAGCCCGCGATACCGGAAAAGTAAAGAAGGGTACAAACGAAGCTACAAAAGCTATTGAAAGAGGTATTGCAAAACTTACCGTTATTGCAGATGATGTAGAGCCTGCAGAAATTGTAGCACACATCCCTGCACTCTGTGAAGAAAAGAACGCACCTTACATCTTTGTGAAGGAACAGAAAGAACTCGGTGCAGCATGCGGTATTGGCGTAGCATGTGCAGCTGTATCTATCACAGATGCCGGTAAAGGTTCCGAGATCATTGATGATCTTGTCGAAAAGGTTAACGCCCTTAAATAATCATTCACGATTCAGAGGTAAGATACCATGGCAGAAGACGACACAGGATTTGCTGCCGAGGTCATCGACGTCATCGGCAACACTGGTATGCATGGCGAAGCCAGCCAGATACAGTGCAGGGTTTTAGAAGGCCGTGACAAGGGCAGGATTATTACACGTAACTGTGTAGGACCTGTTCGCGTGGGCGACGTGCTCATGTTGATGGAAACCTCAAGGGAAGCAAAGAAACTTACAACACGGTGATGAGCAATGGAAGCAAGAAAATGCTCTTTCTGCGGCAGCCTTCTTGAACCTGGAACAGGTATCCTTTATGCAAAAAGGGACGGTTCAACATACTATTTCTGCTCATCCAAATGCAGAAGTAACCACAAACTCGGAAGGCTACCAAGACGTACTGTCTGGACCGAACAGGGTAGGATTTACCTGAAAAAAGAATAAGCAGGTGAGTCTTCATGGAAAGAACTTATGTAATGATCAAACCTGATGCAGTCCAGAGAGGACTCATCGGGAATGTCATCAACAGGATAGAAAACAAGGGACTGAAAATCAGTGCTCTGAGGATGAATGTCATTAGCGAGGAAACCGCTACAGAGCACTACAGTGAACACAAAGAAAGACCTTTCTTCCCTTCCCTGATATCCTACATCACCTCCGGACCTTCAGTTTCAATGGTAATTGAAGGCGGGGATGCAGTCAAGATTATGCGTGCAATCAATGGTGCTACAAACCCTGTGGAAGCAGCTCCCGGAACTATTCGTGGAGATTTTGCAATCGAAACAGGTCGCAACATAGTTCATGCATCTGATTCTGTGGAATCCGCGGAGCGTGAGATTGCTATCCACTTCTCTGAAGATGAGATTGCAGGATACACAAAAATTGATGAAACCTGTCTCTACGAATAAGACAGCCTGAAAATCCAATCGGGAGCTTTCAATGTCTGTCAATGAGAACCTCAGGACTCCCATCGTTTGCGTGATGGGACATGTAGATCACGGCAAAACCAGCCTGTTGGACCTTATTCGCGGTTCAGCAGTCGTAGCGGGGGAAGCCGGAGCTATTACCCAGCATATAGGCGCAACTGAGGTTCCCATAGATGCTATTGCAGAGAAATGTGGCAATGATGCAATGAAAGATAAATTCATTGTACCCGGGCTGCTTTTTATTGATACACCCGGCCATCATGCATTTACTTCCCTGCGCAGCAGAGGAGGTGCATTAGCTGATTTAGCAGTAGTTATTGTAGACATAAACGAAGGATTTATGCCACAGACTATTGAAAGCCTTGAAATCCTTAAACGTTTTAAGACGCCTTTTGTTGTTGTCGCAAACAAGATTGACAGGATCCATGGATGGAATCCAAAACCCGGGTCCAGTTTTATTCAGACATATAATTCCCAGGCCGAACACGTCAGGTCCGCACTTGATACTAAGTTTTATGAAATTGTCGGGGAACTCTATAATCACGGTTTTAACTCGGAAAGGTACGACCGTGTAGCTGATTTCCAGAAGACAATAGGCGTAATTCCAATAAGTGCTCTTACGGGAGAAGGAATTCCTGATTTACTTATGGTACTCCTCGGACTTGCCCAGAAATTCCTTGAATCCAATCTGCATTATACTGCGGACGGACCCGGAGAAGGAACTATACTTGAAGTAAAGGATGAAAAGGGACTGGGTACAACTATCGATATAATCCTCTATGATGGAACAATCCACAAAGGAGACACTATTGTAGTCGGAAGCCTCGGTGAGCCCATCCAGACTAAGGTCAGGGCAATATTGAAGCCAAGGGCACTGGAGGAAATTATTACTGAAGACCGTTTTGAAAAGGTCGACAGTGTAACTGCTGCTATTGGAGTCAAATTGTCAGCGCCAGGACTGGACGATGCCCTTTCAGGTGCGACTGTGAAAGTAGCAACCCCCGAAACCCTCGACAGTGTTGTTGAAGATATTAAAGGGGAACTAGAAGACGTCCAAATCAATACTGATTCCATGGGCGTTACTATTAAAGCTGATACAATTGGATCTCTGGAGGCTCTTGTCAATGAGCTGCAAAAGGAAGAAATTCCAATACGCAAGGCAGAAGTTGGTGATATTGCACAACGTGACATCGTTGAAGTGTCAGCAATTGAAGATCCTTTCTATTCAGTGATGATAGGATTCAATGTCAAATTGCTTCCTGATGCAAAGGAAAAGGCACAGGACGCAAACATAAAGCTTTTTATGAATAATGTTATCTACCGGCTGATTGATGAATATAAGGATTGGGTGAAAGAGCAAAAAGCCAAATCCGAAGAAAACATCTCTCAGATGATTGTGAAACCCGGTAAATTCACTCTACTTCCCGGCTGCACATTCCGGCAGAGCAAACCTGCTGTTGTGGGCGTCAGGATAACAGGCGGTTCAATTAAAACAAACGTCCAGGTAACCAACGATCAGGGAATCGTTGTAGGTGTCGTAAAAGGATTACAATCCGAAGGAGAAAACATCAAGGAAGCACATACCGGAATGGAAGTTGCAATGGCTCTTGAAGGCCCTACAGTCGGCCGGCAAATCAAGGAAAATGACGTGTTATTTTCAAACATACCTGAAAAACATGCAAAAATCCTTGAGCATGAGTTAATAGACACCCTGAAACCGGATGAAATCGATACTCTTGATGTATTTTTGGAGATAAAGCGCAGAGAGAATCCTTTCTGGGCTAAATAAATCAAATTGATCAGATTAACAAATTGGAGGAAAATTTATGGCAGATTTCAAAGTTGTGGTCTCTGACCCAAAATCAAAAGCATACCAGTTTGATGTAACTGGTGCTGAAGCCAACAAATTTATTGGAAAAGCTATTGGAGAAACTGTAGATGGTGAAGTTGTAGGCCTTCCCGGATACACTCTGGAAATCACCGGCGGAAGCGACAACAGTGGCTTCGTCATGAGAAAAGACCTTCCGGGCCCTAAAAGACAGAAAGTCCTCGTTGCCGGTGGAGTTGGCTACTCACCTAAAGCAAATGGAGCACGTCGCCGCAAATTCCTTAGAGGAAGGGAAATTGCACCGGACATCGTCCAGATAAACTCAAAAGTTGTCGAATATGGTGGCAAGTCCATTGAGGATATTCTTGGAGGAGGCTCCGAGGAAGAAGTAGAAGAAGCTGCTGAAGAGTAAACTCCTCAGCACATCTTATTTAATTGTCTTTAAAAGTGTTGGACAGGGCATATTTGGACGAACCGAATCCTATGTCCACCAGCATTTCTTTCTTTTCAAGTTTATCCAGCAGCTTTTGAGCTCCTTTTTTGTTAAGCCCTGTTTCAGATGCAAGATCAGAAGCATCAATATTAACTCTTTCCTGCAACAGATCCAGAACCAAATCTTTGAGCCGTACCTTCCCAGAAGCCAGTGGAGAATACCAGAACTGGAGATACCTTGAATAAGTGTTTTCAGAATTGTAAATTACTCCATCAGAACCTAAGGAATAGAGGAACAGCGATAATCTTGGATGAGTATAGCTTTCTGCCCATTCTGAAATATCGTCATCCCATGAATTCGCGATAAAACATATGCCTCGATATTCATTGTTTCCTGCAGCCCTTGCAATCCCCTGTACCTTTTCAACCAGCTTCCGAAGATCAGTTTCTGGATTCCACCGGGCATCCAGTACCAAAAGACTACCAAAAATACCTCCTTTGAGTTCTGCATGAGCACTTCTTTGATCGGTGCTATATTTCCACTTTGGAGAAGAAAGATAGTCACCTGAAGGAGACACTTCCGGCACAAAATCACCATATTTCCGCTCAAGGATGTTGAGATAATTGTAAAGGACAGATAAAGTTTCAGTGTCAAGTTTCTCTTCAACTGTTTCTCGTACAGGTTGCTGAACTGAATATTCTTCTGGTTGTTCAGGTTCGTCTTTGATTGCCAGTGACTCTTCAATAACTTCAGGCTCTGATGATGCAGCTTTCTCCGCTGCAATCCTTTGCCTGTTAGCTGAGTATTTGCCCATAAGAACCGGATCAACAGGTATGCGGGCTTTGATTGCCCTTTCAATACTCTCCAGAGACATGGTTAGTTTAAAGGCCTCAATGTTCATCTCACCATCAAGCATTTGGGAGATCATTTCTGAAAAAGAATCGGATTTAGCAATCAGTTGTTGTTCAGCATCATAAAACTCATCCAGACTGGAAGCAGTTTTACCTGAAAAAGCAGTAGTTTTCCCATCTATGCGTTTTAGCAAATCCACAATCCTGTTTCTTAAAGCCCGGATATCAGCAGTAGCCTGTACATTTCCATCACGATGAGATTTTTCAATCAGCATTTCAAAGGCCTGACGGTTTTCTCCCAGAACTTCTTTTATCCTCTGGTTGTTTTCAGTCTGAGTCCTATCTGGAGATTTTTCAGGTAATTCTAAATCATCCATAATAATCACCCCTGAGCTTGCCTGAATAATTCAGGAAATGTTGTTTCTTCACCGTGCTTCTTGATCTGCGCCCGGGCTTCTGCATACCAGCTCAGGATAGAAGGAGTCCGCCCTTCAAGCACTTTCCTGAAATCAGACATGTGAATTTTACGCGTATCTCCACCCTGAAGAGCTTCTCCGAGCGGAATGTCAGCAGCTTCTCCACAGATAGCAGCAATATCAGCTCCGGAGAACGATTCGGTTAGCTTTGCCAATTCCATAACATCTACATCATCTTCAACCGGCCGATTCTTCAGGTTCAATTTGAAAATGGCATATCTTGCATCAAGATCCGGCTCAGGGATGAACACAAGTTTGCTGAAACGTCCCGGACGTCGAAGTGCCGGATCGATTCCCCATGGTTCATTTGTTGCCGCCAATACAAGGAAACTATCTTCAGAGGTGTCCACACCATCAAGCTGGACTAACATCTCGTTCACCATACGTTTTGCATAATCTTCGCTTTCGCTCCTGCGGGGAGCAATTGCATCGATTTCATCCAGAAATACGATTGCTTTATCGCAATCCCTTGCAGCATCAAAAACCTGTCTGATGTTTTTCTCAGAAGAACCCACCCATTTGCTGACAATACTACTGGTTTTCACACTCAGGAAGTCGGCACCACATTCTTTTGCCGCCGCTTTGGCCATCATGGTCTTACCACAACCCGGTGGACCATACAAAAGGATACCTTCACCTGCCCTCTGACCATACATCTTGTAGAGCTCAGGATGAGTAAAGGGATAAATGATTGCCTTGCGAATGGATTCCTTCACGTTCTCAAGGCCGCCTATATCAGTAAAACCAATTGAAGGCTTCTGTTTGAGAAACAAGTCACTTTTTGCAACTGTTCCTTCATCGCTGTCCTCAGAAGTGCCACCAGTTGCCGGTTGAGCAGAGCGTTTAAAAGATTGTGCTTTTGCAAGCAAGTGCTCTGCAAGATCTCGCTGGGTATTTCTTTCCGCAACGTCTGAAGATTTTTGCGATGCGGAATTGTAAAGCTTGGCTGCCTCAAGATAGAGCTCACGGGCACGATCCGAATTACCCGACTTTTCTACCTCACGGGCAGCTTTTGCATAACCTCTGGCTTTTGCAGCCATCTGGACGGCAGACTCTCCCACCTGCACACCTTCCTCAAAACAAAGAGGTCAGGAATCAGACAGTGTCCTCGTCTGTCATCTCGGATTCAATACGTTTTGTCAGGGAATCCTTAGAACCGGTATCCGTGGACAGTTCTGCCAGTAATTCTGAACGAAGGGAATCCTGCATCTCGGAAAGCTCGGTGTCTCCTCCCATCGCTGCATCCATTGAAGAAGTCATCATGCTGGTAGCTGTGTTCACTTTTTCCATAGATGTCCGGATAGTTGTAATTGCGGATTCCATCTTGGCAGTATCAAAACCAAGCTGCTTTTGCCATTGTCCAAGATTCTCACCAATCTCAACAACTTCCTTAAGACCGGTCTGCATCTCAATAACGTCACTCATGGACTGTGCCATCTCTACCATGCTACCGATTGTGTTAACCTGACCGTCTACCATGGAATAACGGCGGGAAGCCACACGGAACTCACGATCATTGCCATTTGCAAGAGCATCCTTGGCAGAATCACGTGCACCCTGGCGTTTCTTCATCAGTTCTTTTTCCCTGGAAGTTAATCTCTGTTCAGATATAGCGAGCTTGGTTTTAAGTTCCTCAGGTGAGACTTTCTTGAAAGGATTTGTGAGCCCCATTACAGTTCCTCCTCCATTTTCTTCTGTTTGGCATAGCGTACACAAAGTTTCAATGCTTCAGAAGTATTGATTGCTATCCCCTTATTGACAAGACTATCCAGATATTGTTTCATATCTTCAGAAACTCTTGCACTAACAGGATACGAACGTTTCATATATTTTTCCTCCGGCGAGATGCCATGAGTTGTATCTCTATGTATACAATGGAAAACAATATATATAAGAGTTACCAAAGATCAACTCGCAGACTTACAGGTGTTGATAACATGGCCTTCAAATGGAAAAGGGAATTAGATGATATCGCCAGGGTTGTTCCAAAGGGCAGAGTAAATGGATTTTTCAGTAAATCCGTAGTTCTGTCCCCGAATGAAAATGCTGTCATGATCAGGAACGGGAATGTTGAAGATGTTATAGACAGTGGAAAGATTCGGGTAGGAGGCTTGTTGAAACCCGGCAACATTCGCAAAGACGTAGATGTTGCGCTTATTGATACCTCCGAGAAAGAACTGGACTGGGAACAAGCAGAACTATGGACCAGAGACAGTCAGCAAATCGGATGTAAAGGAATCCTGAAGTTCAGGATTTCGGATGTTGAAAGGTTCTTCCAGATGTTGTTTTCCTACAGCACAATGGACAAACATGGAGAAAGATACCTTTCCATCGATGATGTTTATAGCCACCTCCAGAGCGAGGTTTTAACCCGGGTTCTTGAGCCTGAGGTTCACAAGATAGAAATTGAGGAAATTTATGGGAATCGGGATCTTCAGGTTGCAATCGAAAACGAGCTCGAAATGCAGCTGAAAGACACTTTGCGAAACTGGGGACTTGAGATTGAAAGGCATACCGCAGAGTGGGATTTTGCTGAATATGAGAAAGTAAGAAGAACCCGAAGCCAATTCCAGACCTCAGAGGAACTTGAAGAAATTGAAGCCCTCCGCAAGGAAGGCAGGTTTGAAAGAGAAGGCCGTGAGCAGGTAGCTGAAGTTCGAAAAGATGTTGCTGCAGGAGCTGCATTGAGAGGACATGAAAGAGCGGAGGAGGAAAAGGAAGCTCTTCATAAAAAGCGTCTTGATCAAATTGAAATTGAAAGTGACGCTGCTGAAGCACGTTCTGGCATTGGGATTTACAAAGACTGGAAGGAAGCAAAGACCGGAGCAAGAAGGGATGAACTCGAGCTGGAAGAAGACATAAAAGACAGGCAGCACGGCCGTGATATGGAATACCTGAATAATATTACATCCAGTGGTGGAGAAGACGTTGCCAAGATTGTCGCACAGGGAAGGGAGCTATCTTCCATGACACCTGAGCAGCTTGAAGCACTGGCAAAAATGGACGAAGCAAAACGCAGGGCAGAAGAAGATCGCGTAGGGTTTATGATGGATGTCGAAGATAGGGAACGTGAAGATTCGTACAGGCGCAAAGAGCTGGATGCTGACATGATGGCAGCTGCCCGTGAAAGGCGCTCTTCAACTGTTAAGAAATGTCCCGGTTGCGGCACTACAGTACCTGCAGAAGCCAGTTTCTGCGGACAATGTGGTACGAAGCTCGACAGATAAAATCACAAACCAGGTGTCTGTGTTGGATACAAAAAAAATTGTTTTACTTTGCCTGAGCATGGCAATTGTCCTGACAGCATGTTCAATGACCGGAGGTGCTGTCACTGTATCCTCCGATGAAATAACCCTTGCAGAAGAATATTATACGCCGCTCCCGGAAGGCTATATCCTGTATATTGTGTCTGCAGATCCATACTACAATGAAGTGGAAATTGCACTTATTAGCGGCGATACCGTTGTTTCTGACTACATATATGAGGAAGGCGGGGTCTTTTCATATAGTGACAATTTTATTGCAGTCAGTTTTGACATCGTTGATGTATATTCAGGTGCCACCACAGACTATGTAACAATTAAAAATACCTACGTATACACCGGTGCTTCAACTGGTTCGATTGTGATCTACGGATTACCTGATGATGCAGACATATACCTGAATGGTTACTACCAGACCACAACTGGAACAGAATATGATATGGTATGGCTAAATTATCTCGAGCCAGGTTATCATTCACTTGAGATTTCAAAGCGTGGTTATGACACGATTTCCGAAGCAATTTACGTTTACTCCGGAGAACCTACATACTATACAAATTATCTGCGGGCAAGCGATTCATCGTCCAATTCAAATGGTGCTTATGGCGGGTCAGCGTCCGATGACGAAGCGGCAGCCCAGCTGCTTGGCGTAATAATCGTAATAATTGTTGCAGCAATTTTGTTAAAAGTTCTGCGTAGAAGGAAAAATAAGAAAAACAAGATGCCTGAAGAAGACAGAGCACCGCCGGTAACATCTTCACCGGTAGCCTCACCACCTGCAGCTACAGAAGAAAAAGGTAATGAAAAAGTTCTTGCAAAAACAGCGTTCTCCTACAAAGGATCTATGGTTGAATATAAAGTCAAAGTCGAAAACCAGACCACTGAACCAATAGGAGATATCCGCATAAGGCTTTTTGTTCCGGACGTATTCCATTTAAAGGAAAAAGAAAAGGTAATAGCCATGCTCGAACCCGGAGAAGGTTCCACCGTAACTTTCTCGATAAGACCTACCGGTGAATGCGGAGAATGCAAGGTTTCCGGGAATATTGAGTATTATGATTACGGAACCAAAAAACGCAAAGACGCAGAAGTTGGCAGCCGTTTTGTCAATATCATCTGTCCAGTTCTTAAAAGCAAAGAAATTAGCGAAAACGACTGGAGAGAATATGTGCGTGACATGATCTCTACAGGCGAAGACTCCAAGGATCTTGAAATCCCTGCGGAGAATCTTTTCAGCATTGTTTCAAGAGTCCTGAAGGATATGAATCTCTTTATGATCGAGCCAGAGATAACATCGACTCCACAGCTCTACACTGCCGTAGGACGGTTTTTCGCAGAAGGCGTTGCAGGCATGCATTATGCAGCATATATCGAAGTTGTAGGAAAAAGAAGATCACGACTCATACTGAAAGTCTGGGCTGAAAAAGAAAGTTCCTTAACTGGATTTTATCATAAGATGCTTGAAGAAATTGAAAAGAGAATTGATATCAAGTTATTTGTTGACGAGGGACTTACCCAGTATAACATTAATAATACAACTATTCAGGATAGCCTCATACAACGCTCAAACATAGGTAATGAGAAAAAGCATTGCCCATCATGCGGGGTTGAAGTGAAAAATGGGCAAAAATTCTGCACTGAATGTGGAGAACAACTGGATTGAGCGGGAAAATTTAGAAAGTGATTTATACAGAGATCAACGAGTATCACTTAATAATCAATAAGAGAGGGGATTATTTGCATCACTGCTCCAAAGGGAAAAAACCATCCTTTTCAAAAGTCATATTATTCATTTTTTTGGCATATTGCCTATTTGCAATTCAGGCTTCTGCAGCCCCATCCAGTCTCGAATGGGTGGCAGCAGGAAATGCGGAATTAGAACGAGAAAACTATGCTGATGCCCTTTATGCATTTGATATGGCATTATCCATAAATCCTTCAAATCCACAGGCATGGGAAGGCAAAGGAAATACGTATTTTGCAATGGGGCAATATGAAAATGCCTTTGATGCTTTTGAAAAAGCTACCGAGTATGGCCAAAATGATCCCTTGAAGTTTAAACTTAAAGGTGATTCAGCCTATTTATCCGGGAATTATGAAGCTGCACTTGAAGCGTATGAGCATACCCTGATGCTCCAGCCGGAATACCCCGAAGCGATTGCTGCAAAAGCATTGACATTGCAGACGCTTGGAAGATATGATGAAGCCAGCAGTCTGCTTATAGGGCTTCTCGATCTGAAATCGGATGATTTCAGGGTCTGGTACCGCACAGGAGAAATCCTTAGAATAAATGCAATTTATAATGAAGCAATCGATGCCTATTCCCTGGCAATTGATTTAGCTCCGGCACACGTACCATCCATAACAGGGCTTGGGTATGCACAAATTGGAATCGGGGTATTGGACGATGCAGAGGCATCTCTTGAAAAAGCGCTGGAACTTGATCCTGATTTCCCTGCTGCATGGGTAGGTCTGGGAAACCTTGAACATGAGCGTGGAAATTACCCTGAAGCTATTGAATATTATGACTATGCAATCATCCTCGAGCCTTCAATTGCAACTGCCTGGAATGGAAAAGGATACGCCTATTTTGAACTGGAAAACTACCAGCAAGCCTATCTTTCATTCGTAAACGCCACGACATTCAATCCAAACTATGCCAATGCATGGAGTGGGCTTGGTTATACACTGTACGAGCTTGGAAATCTGGAAGACGCTCTTGAAGCATTCAATAACGCTACTGAGGCAAATCCCAGATATGCCAATGCATGGATAGGAAAAGGAGATATTTTCGTAGAATTTGGTGATCTGGAAAATGCTGCTTTTGCCTACAGTAAAGCAGTAGAGGGAGATCCAACAATTGCAAAAGCCTGGTATAACCTTGGTGCGGTTCTTTATGATCTTGGAAGATATGAAGAAGCGCGTCTTGCCTTCGAAGAGGCGGCATCCATTGAAGAAAGCAATATAGATATATGGAACGGGCTTGGAAACACCCTTTATGAGTTGGAGCTATATCAGGATTCAGTAGATGCTTTTAACATTGCACTTTCTATTGAGGATGAAAATGAAACTGCCATTGAAGGGCTTCAAAGAGCACAGCTAAGAGCCGGGGACAGTTGGGTTTCAGAATATGGGCCATTTATACTGATAGCTGCAATACTGGTTTTATTGGTAATCATTTATTACAGAAGACAAACAAAATGAAAATGTTTGTCAGAGAGGGGTCTGAACATGAATATTTCAAATGGAGTTCAGTTAGAAGAATTATTTGCTTATGAGAAAAAAGCAAGCCGTATTGAACTATTTATAAGACTGGTCTATACCATACCAATCGTTATAGTCCTGTACATTTACAGCATTCTGGCAGGAATCTGCCTGCTTCTTCAATGGATCATCATCCTTATTGCCGGAAGAAGGATTGCAGTTATCAGCAATGTGATCAGTGGGTATCTTCGCTATTACACCCATATAGCAGGATATGTGTACCTTACTTCAGATAAAAGACCTGGAATAATGCCACCCTCAATTGCGATATACGAGAAGAAACTGTATTATGAAAAAGATACAACAGAGGTAATTCACAACGGTGAAGATGTATGAGAAAACCACTCCTCAATATCACGACTTTTTCCGAAAAGAGAAAAGAAGTATTGCTTTTGCTTCTTGAAGGAAATAAGATGCTTGAGGAAATAAGGGAAAAATTGAACGAATCATCACCCTCCATTCTTCCTCAAATAAAGATACTAAAGGAATACAGACTTGTCTGCCAGACAAAAGAAGGGTACCATCTTACCGATATTGGAAGACTTGTGGCTTTAGAACTTGATAAATTGAATAGCACCTGTGAAGCAATGCAAAAGCATCAGGAATACCTGATAACCCATGAAAGTTCCAGCATCCCAATGCATCTTTTAGAGAGAATTGGTGAACTTAAAGAAATGGAACTCAGGACTCCGAAACCTGCTGAAGCCTTTGATCCTTACTCAGTTGTGGTTGAAGAGTTGAAAAAGTCAAAGACAATAAAAACATTTGTAACAATTTACCATCCTGCTTATCCACTCATATACGCAGATTTGCTGGAAAAAGGAGTTCGAATAGAATTAGTTATGGGAACAGATATTTTTGAAAAAGTTAAGACTGATTATCCGCAACTTCCTTTCCTTTTTATGGGTTTGGAAAATTCAAATTTATATATTTATGATAACGAAAGTGGCCTTTCCACCATAATCTGTACGGACAGATTTGTATTGGTTTCCCTCTTTACAGATAAAAAAACGTATGACCTTTCTGTCCTTCATTCCAAAGATAAAAGGGCCTTAAAATGGGGAGATGACCTTTTTCAGTATTACCTGGAAAAATCAACTCTTGTAAAATGATTATCAGAGAATCTGTTTTCCTGCATCTGCACCGGATTTGCACTCATAAACAGAGTTTATTTTCAGCACAATGAGAGCTTTGGCAGGGAGTTTGTCGTTCCTTGATTTGGCCATTGCATGGGCTTTTTCATAGTCTTCACCCTCGGTTTTAATTTCAGCATCTCCTTTGATCTGGAAACATCCACCAACCTCAGGACCCCAGACAAAAATAGAAGCCTTCGGATTTTCTTCAAGATTCTCCCGGGTCTTGAGGAAGTAATTATCCGTAACCCAGATTGTTTCATCGTCTACAAGCTGACACATTCCAATTGGAATTACATTTGGAACGCCATCTTTAGATGCTGTGGCAAAAGGAAAAATCTTTACTTTAGAGAAACCGTCTTTCATTTCTTCAGTTAATTTTACCATTATTAAAACCTCAGTTTGTTAAAGGGATTTACAAGCGCAATATATTACCTTTATGATCCCGGGAATTAATTGCCTTTAACCATATCAAGGAAATACTGGTGAACGCGCAAGTCATCCGTTAGTTCAGGATGAAAAGCAAGGGCAAGAACATTTCCCTGTCTTGCTGCAACAACCCTGTCATCTATTTTTGAAAGGATTTCTACATCCTGACCATAATCAATTATTGCAGGAGCCCTGATAAAAACGGCCCTGTAGGAAGAATCAAGGAATGGTAATTCCAGATCAGTTTCGAAGGAATCACGCTGTCTCCCAAAAGCATTCCTGTTGACCTGTGTATTCATAAGCCCGAGTAAATGCTGATGGGTTTTTGCAACCTGACTGTCTCCACGTTGTGCAAGCAAAATTAAACCTGCACAGGTACCCATCACAGGAATACCAGCTGCAGCTGCCTGCTTTATTTCTTCTGAAATACCTTCTTTTAAAAGTAGGCGCCCGAGCGTAGTGCTTTCTCCTCCGGGAAGGACAATGGCATCACACTCAGGTACAATTCCACTATGTTTAATTTCAACAATATCGGCGTTTTCACCACGCTGCGCGAGCGCATTGTCTATCGCATGGACATGCTCAGACACGTCGCCCTGAATGGCAATCACACCAATAAGCATTCTGATTTCACCCGGAATAATTACCAGCCACGTGTTTGCAGGATTTGCTCTTCAGGAATGGAATCCACACTCTGGCCTTTCATACCAGCACCGATTCCCTTGGAAACTTCTGCAAGTACTTCAGGGTTATCATAGTTGTTAACTGCCTCAACAATTGCTGATGCCATTTGCTCAGGATTTTCCGCCTTGAAAATACCTGAACCCACAAAGACACCATCAGAACCAAGACGCATCATAAGTGCTGCATCAGCAGGAGTTGCAATTCCACCTGCAGCGAAGTTTACAACAGGAAGACGCTGCATTTCTGCAGTTTCCATTAAAAGCTCAATTGGTGCTTCGATTTCCCTTGCAACCATCATGAGCTCTTCCTTGTTCTTGCCTGCAAGTTCGCGTACTTCACCCATGATTTTCTTCATGTGCTTTACAGCTTCACTTACATCCCCGGTACCGGCCTCACCTTTAGTACGGATCATAGCTGCCCCTTCATTGATACGGCGAAGGGCTTCACCAAGGTTTCTGGCACCACATACGAATGGGACAGTAAACTGGGTTTTATCAATGTGATATTTGTTGTCTGCCGGAGTCAATACTTCGGACTCATCAACCATGTCTACACCAAGAGCTTCAAGAATTTCCGCTTCCACAAAGTGACCAATCCTTGCTTTACCCATTACAGGTATTGTGACGGTTTCAACAATTTCAGAAACAATTACAGGATCTGCCATCCTTGCAACGCCACCGGCTTTCCTGATATCTGCAGGTACAGCCTGAAGAGCCATGACAGCAACAGCACCTGCTTCTTCAGCAATACGTGCCTGATCGGCATTGGTGACATCCATAATGACGCCGCCCTTCTGCATCTTTGCAAAGCCGCGTTTGATAAGCTCAGTACCATGTCTTAAATTTTCAAGTTCCATTAAAATCATCTTCCCGGATCGGTTATTGCTCAATAGTTAAAAGTGTAATACTTAAAGTTATTCATTTCCTTCAATTCTTGCCACACTGACAACCCTGTCACCATTGCTGACTTTCATTATCCTGACTCCCTGAGTGTTACGCCCCTGCACACGGATATCTTTCACAGGAAGCCTGATAATTATGCCTTCTGAACTGGTGAGAATCACTTCATCAGTATCATGGACTGCTGTGACATTAACTACCGGACCATTCCTTATGCTGGTTACAATGGTCATCACACCCTGTCCACCTCTCCTCATGGAGCGATATTCATCAAACAGTGTACGTTTTCCGTAACCGTTTTCAGTGACAGTGAGCAAGCTTGCAGTTGCGTCAACGATATCAAGGCTTACAACTTCATCCCCTTCGGCAAGTTTCATACCCCTGACACCTTTGGCTGTTCTTCCCATAGCCCTTACGTCATCTTCATGGAAACGAATAGCCTTTCCAAACCTTGATACCATGACAATATCTTTGGAACCATCGGTCTGAACAACATTAACAAGCTCATCTGCATCAAGAAGAGAAATTGCAATAATACCTGCCTTCCTTGGATTACTGAAATCGGAGAGGCTACATTTTTTGACCGTTCCGCCTCTTGTTGCCATGAAAAGATATGTTTCCTCATCAAAGCTGGTTACAGGAATCATGGCACTGACATACTCACCTTCAGAGAGTTCGAGGATGTTGACAATCGCTTTACCCCGGGATTGCCTGCTTCCCTGTGGAAGTCCATAGACTTTCTGCCAGTAAAGTTTACCACGGTTTGTAAAGAAAAGCAAATAATCGTGAGTTGAAGCAACAAATATGCTTCCCACTGAATCGTTTTCCTTGGTTTCCATTCCGCGAATGCCTTTGCCACCGCGATGCTGTTGGCTGTATGTATCAATTGGCATACGTTTGACGTAGCCACCATCTGTCCATGTAACCACAACATCTTCTTCCGGAATCAGATCCTCATCTTCGATCTCTTCCCTGCTTCCTTCAATTCTCGTCCGCCTTTCATCAGCGAAACGCTCCTTTAGGACAATAATATCTTCGCGGATAATCGCATATTTGCGGGAATCGTTTGCAAGTATATCCTTCAAATCTGCAATGACCTTGAGGAGACTATCGTATTCCTCTTCAACTTTCTGCCTTTCCAGACCAGTAAGACGCTGGAGACGCATATCCAGAATGGCCTTTGCCTGGATCTCATCCAGTCCGAATTTTTCGATGAGTCCGGCCTTGGCCTCATCCACGGTTTTTGAAGCCCGGATAAGGGAAATAACTTCATCAATATGATCAAGGGCTATCTTCAATCCGTTGAGAATATGGGCGCGTTCTTCTGCTTTTCTCAGCTCATACTCGCTGCGACGGGTGATTACTTCAATGCGATGCTTGAGGTATATTTCAAGCAATTCCCGAAGACCTAAAACCCTTGGAACATTGTCCACAAGAGCCAGATTGATAATTCCAAAGGTTGTCTCAAGCTGTGTGTGTTTATAGAGCTGGTTGAGTACAACATGAGGGTTGGAAGCACGCTTTAATTCAATTACAACACGTATTCCATCCCTGTCCGATTCGTCCCTCAAATCGGAAATTCCAATTATTTTCTTGTCCCGTACAAGATTGGCAATAGACTCAATTAAACGTGATTTATTTACCTGATATGGAATCTCAGAGACAATTATGCGGAACTTTTCGTTTTTCATCTCCTCAATATTGGCTACCGCACGAAGGTGAATTCGACCCCTTCCGGTTTCGTAAGCATCCCGGATACCACTGGAGCCCATAATGATTCCACCGGTAGGGAAATCCGGACCGGATATAGCAGATCTTAACTCCTGTATGGTTGCTTCAGGATTATCTATCAACATTACAATCGCATCTATGACTTCACCCAGATTATGGGGAGCCATGTTCGTTGCCATTCCCACTGCAATTCCAGTAGAACCATTAATAAGCAGGTTTGGCAATCTTGCAGGCAGAACTTCCGGTTCGCTGAGAGAGCCGTCATAGTTCGGTCTGAAATCCACAGTATCCTTGTCTATGTCGACAAGCATTTCATCCGTGATGCGGGCCATACGCACTTCGGTGTAACGCATTGCCGCAGCAGAATCGCCATCAATGGAACCAAAGTTACCCTGACCATCAATTAGTGGACAGCGAAGGGAGAAATCCTGTACCATCCTCACAAGACTGTCATAAACAGCAGAATCACCATGCGGATGGTACTTACCGAGCACGTCACCAACCACACGGGCGGATTTTTTGTGTGCCTTATCGTAAGTGATACCTGCCTCTTTCATGGCATAGAGAATACGACGATGCACAGGCTTCAGACCGTCTCTTGCATCCGGAAGGGCACGTCCGACTATAACGCTCATTGCATAGTCAATATAGGAGCGTTTCATCTCATCCTGAATAAGGATCGGAACTACTCTCTCACCAGAAGAAACATCTTCTTCGATGTCACCAGCGGATTCAAAATCGTTAATATTGTTATCCTCTTCCATCGTTCCTCACCTCAAATATCCAGATTTGTGACATCCTTCGCATGATCCTGAATGAATTTTTTCCTAGGGGACACATCGTCACCCATCAGGATTGAAAACATTTCATCCGCTGCCACAGCATCTTCCATTGTTACCTGTAAAATAGTCCGGGTTTCAGGATTCATTGTTGTTTCCCATAACTGATCAGGATTCATCTCACCAAGACCTTTGTAACGCTGGATTGAAACTCCTTTGTCACCGATTTCTTCAAGGATTTTTGCTTTTTCCTGATCTGAATAAGCAAAATGTTGTTTTTTACCTTTCTTAAGGCTGTAAAGAGGAGGCTGAGCAATGTAGACATATCCCGCTTCGATGAGTGGTGTCATGTAACGGAAGAAAAATGTTAGCATAAGCGTTCTGATATGAGCGCCGTCCACATCAGCATCAGTCATTATGATGACTTTGTGGTATCTTGCCTTCTCGATATCATAATCTTCCCCAATACTTGTACCCATTGCCGTAATCAGGGAAAGAATCTCGTTGTTTTTCAGTATTTTTGAAAGCCTGGATTTTTCAACATTCAGGATTTTACCCCTGAATGGCAAAATAGCCTGAAAACGCCTGTTACGTCCCATTTTTGCAGAACCACCTGCAGAATCTCCTTCCACAAGGTACACTTCACACATAGAAGGATCTTTTTCAGAGCAATCTGCAAGCTTACCCGGAAGTGTGCTGACTTCAAGAGCGCTTTTACGGCGGGTCAGTTCACGTGCTTTCTTTGCAGCTTCCCTTGCGCGTTTTGCATCAAGGGCTTTCTGGAGAATAATGGCAGCAACCTTTGGATTCTCTTCAAGGAACTCAGCAAGACCTTCAGCAACCATGGACTCAACAATTCCCTTGAGTTCACTGTTTCCGAGTTTGGTCTTGGTTTGCCCTTCAAACTGGGGTTCTGTGAGCCTTACGCTGATGATTGCAGTCAGACCCTCGCGAATATCCTCACCTGAGAGCTTGGCATCATCTTTTGAAAGGTTATTCTTTTTGATATAATCGTTAGCAACACGAGTCAGTGCAGCCTTGAAGCCGGCCAGATGAGTGCCACCTTCGTGCGTGTTAATGTTGTTTGCAAACGAGTAAACGTGCTCAGAATAACTGTCAGTGTACTGAATGGCAATCTCCACTTCAGTACTTTCTTTTTCCCTCTCGAAATAGATAGGTTTTTCATGGAGGGCATTCCTGCTGGAATTGAGATGTTCAACGAAAGAAACTATTCCGCCTTCATAGTGGAATTCATCTTTATGAATATCTTCTTCATCCCGATTATCTGAAATTGCAATCCTTAGACCTTTGTTGAGGAATGCCAGTTCCCTAAGTCTTGTAACAAGAGTGTCATAATCAAAATCCAGTGTTTCAAAAATGTCTCCATCCGGTTTGAAAGTTGTACGGGTTCCAGTCCCATCGGTTCCTCCCACCTGAACAACTTCAGATTCAGGGGCTCCTCTGTTATATCTCTGGAAATAAATTTGCCCGCCACGACGAACTTCAACTTCAACCCATTCGGAAAGAGCGTTTACGACAGAAACACCAACCCCATGCAGACCACCGGAAACCTTGTAGGTGTTCTTATCGAATTTTCCGCCTGCATGCAGTACTGTCATAACCACTTCAAGAGCTGATTTCTTATATTTTGGATGGGGATCAATCGGAATGCCACGACCGCTGTCCGTCACGGTTACTGATCCATCTTCATTGATGGAGACGTCAATGGAATCACAGAAACCTGCGAGTGCTTCATCTATACTGTTATCCACCACTTCGTAAACCAGATGATGCAATCCCCGACTATCGGTGCTGCCAATGTACATGCTTGGACGCTTCCTGACAGCTTCCAGCCCCTCAAGCACCTGAATATGCGTTGCATCATAGTCATTTCTGTCGCTCATCGTGATAGTCTCCGTGTAATGCTGAATAAGCAGGGATACAGTGTTTTGGTTCTTTCGGGGAACATGAAAAGAGATGTGAAAAAACCATCAAATCTTTCATCCCCATTATTCCTCTAGATTCGGGTATCACTACGTATTCATAGATAATAAAGATTGCTTTTCAGCATCCCTTAAATGGTTAGCTATATCAATAAGAATGTATTTTAGGATACAAAACGACAGATACTTATTATTAATAATAAATCCCGGATTAGGGTGAACATATGTCATTGGCAGAATTAAGGACACACTATTCAACACAGGTTAATCCCGAAGAGATTGGAGATGAAAAAGTCTCTCTTGCAGGATGGGTACACGAAGTCCGTGATCTTGGCGGTATTTGTTTTGTAGTACTAAGGGATCGTGACGGAAGGGCACAGGTTACCCTTGTTAAGAAAAAAATTGACAGGGAACTGTTCAACTTTGCACGTAAACTCATCCGTGAATCTATTATTTCAGTCACAGGAACAGTGAAGCCGGAAGCAAAAGCTCCTAATGGCTATGAATTGATTCCTGAAACCATTGAATTGCTCAATGAAGCGGAATCACCACTCCCAATGGATACCACCGGGAAAGTAGATGCAGAACTTGACACAAGACTTGATTCAAGATACATGGATTTAAGGCGTGAGAAATCACATGCTGTTTTCAGGATACGTCATGAAGTGCTCAACGCAGTAAGGACTTTCCTCTCCAACAACGGTTTCCTTGAAACATCAACCCCGAAAGTCGTCGCAACCGCAACAGAAGGCGGCACTGCCCTTTTCCCAATCACCTACTTTGACAGAGAAGCATTCCTCAACCAGAGCCCACAGCTTTTTAAACAGATCCTTATGTCCGGCGGAATGGACAGAGTATTTGAAATCGGACCCATTTTCCGTGCGGAAGAACACGATACAAGGCGCCACCTCAATGAAGCTACATCAATTGATATTGAAGCAAGCTTCATGGATCACTTCGATGTAATGGAGATTCTTGAGGAAATGGTTGCTTTTGTTTACACCGAAGTTAAGAAAAATGCCGCCCAGTTCCTCGAAGACCTCGAGATTGATCTTCAGGTTCCAAAGACACCTTTCCTGAAATTACCATACAGTGAAGCAATTGAAATTGTCAACGCAAATACCGATGAAAAGCTCACATGGGGAGATGACCTGTCAACCCTTGCGGAGCACACCATCGGACAGCATGTGTTTGATAAAACCGGAGAAGAACATTATTTCATCATAGACTGGCCATCCGAGATAAAGCCATTCTATGCGCTGCCTTATGAAAACGATCCGGAAATTTCCAAATCATTCGATATGATGCACAGGACAATGGAACTTTCATCCGGTGCACAACGTGTCCACCAACATGACCTGCTTAAGACCCGCATCGAAAACCAGGGACTTGACCCGGACGGATTTGAGTTCTACCTCAAGACTTTCAGGTACGGAATGCCACCACATGCAGGATGGGGTATCGGATGTGAAAGGCTTGTTATGACAATGCTTGGTGCTGAAAACATTCGTGATGTGGTACTCTTCCCAAGAGACAGGAAGAGGTTGTCACCCTAAAGCAGATTTGAGGCTTCAATATGGCAGACAGGAGTTCACCCAGTTACCATCCCGGCAAGGAAGCTGCCGGAAAAAAGGCAGCGGATCTTGTTGAAGACGGCATGATTGTAGGACTCGGAACGGGTTCCACGACCGCCTACACGATTAAGGAAATCGGAAAAAGGGTAAAGGAAGGACTGGACATCCTTGCCGTTGTCACGTCATACCAATCCGAGATGCTGGCAATCGAAGCCGGAATTCCCCTGACCTCCCTTGCAGAACATCCTGTGCTGGATATTGCAATCGACGGTGCAGATCAGGTAAACCCCAACCTTGATACCATAAAGGGCGGCGGGGCCGCCCACACAAGGGAAAAGATTGTTTCGCTTTCTGCAAAGCGTTTCATAATCGTAGCTGATGAGTCCAAGTATGTGGAAGAGCTGGAAATGCCAATACCCATTGAAGTCCTGCCTTATGCCTACAAGCTGGTACAAAAACAGATTGCTGATCTTGGTGGTAAAGCCGAAATCAGGGCTGCTTCAAGGAAGGACGGACCGGTTATTTCAGACAACGGTAATTTCACACTTGACGCTGACTTCGGAAAAATCAAAAATCCGGAAGAGCTGTCAACAAGCCTTTCAAAATGTGCAGGGCTCGTTGAGCACGGTATTTTTACAAACGTAGATGAAGTTTATATCGGGGACAAGGACGGAAACGTAAAAGTCCTTAAAAAGTAATTTCGGGGATTACATCCCCATTTTCTTCATCATTTTTTGCATATTGAATTTACCGCCACGAAGTCCTTTCATGGCATTCTGCATGGTTTTGTGATACTTGAGGAGTTCACGGACTTCTTCTGGTGCACAACCTGAACCCCGGGAAATACGTTTGATTCTTGAACTTCCGATGAGACGCGGATTTAGCATTTCTTCTTCGGTCATGGAATCCATGAGAACACGGAAGCGGCCCATTTTATCCCCGGTAACCTGATAAGCTTCATCAGATACCTTGATACCCATGCCACCCAGAGGCAACATCTGCATGATTTGCTTCATTGGACCCATCTTGTTCATGGCTTCGAGCTGGTTGTACATGTCCTTGAGAGTGAACTTGCCCTTCATCATGGACTCAATGTCCATCTCTTCCTCGGACAGGGCTTCCTCAGCCTTTTCAACTAAGGATTTGATATCACCCATTCCAAGCAGACGGGAAATGAACCTGTCCGGCTCAAATTTCTCAAGATCGTCCGGTGTTTCTCCTACACCGATAAAAGCGATAGATGATTTGGTTTCGGCAACTGCTGAAAGAGCGCCACCACCTTTTGCGGTACCATCTAGTTTGGAAATTACAACCCCGGAGATTCCAACAGATTCATTGAACGCACGGGCCTGTTCGCTTGCCTGCTGGCCAATACCTGCATCAAGGACAAGCAGCTTGTAATCCGGATTTGCGACTGCATGGATTTGTTCCATCTCGTCAATAAGATCAGCTTCAAGGGAGTGTCTTCCGGCAGTGTCAACGATCTTGATGTCGTATTTGTCGATTTCCTTCAATCCTCTTTCGACAATACCTACTGCATCAGGATTCCCTTCCTCACCGTAGAAAGGAACATTGAGGCCTTCACAAAGGGTTTTGAGTTGCTGGTAAGCACCGGGCCTGAACGTATCGGCACAAACCACAGCCGGCCTGAGACCTTTACGCTGGAAATAACGGGCCAGTTTGGATGTAGTGGTGGTTTTACCGCTACCCTGCAGCCCTATCATCATAATTTTCTGTGGAGTAAGGGGAATGTCAGTACCTTCGCCGAGGATATTGACCATTTCCTGATAGACAATCCTGATAACATGCTCACGGGCGCCTGTGCCCGGTGGGACCTCTTCATTCAAGGCACGGTCTTTGATGTTCTTAGAAAGAGCCATTACCAGCTTGACATTGACATCAGCCTGAAGCATAGCTCTCTGGATATCTTTTACGACCTCATTGACTGTACGCTCGTCAATACGCCCTGCTCCAACTAATTTTTTGAGGGCATCCTGAAGCGAAGTTCCAAGTTTGTCCATTACCATTTTCGGGTTCGTCCTTTTTATTGTCTCTCCAATAGTATTGTGTCGCCGTATTTAATAATTTTGTGAAAAAAAATCACTAAAGAGCTTCAGACTGATATGAACATGAGTGCAATCAGTGCCAGCCCAACTCCCAGCCATTGTTTTGAAGACAGGTGTTCTTTCAGGATAAGCCACGCAAGCAACACAGTACCTCCCGGATAAAGGGAAGAAGTTACAGTTGCAATGTCGAGTCTTCCCATTTGGGTTGCTACCGCGAAAAACAGATTTCCGCCCGTATCAAAAATCCCGGCGACGATTATCACAGGAAGTACATCCCTTGAAGGCAGCTTTATTGATCTTTTTACAAGAACAAATGAAAGCAGCAGGATAACTGCTGAGAGCTTGGCAATGACCAGAGGCCAGAAAAGCGAATCTCCGCTGAATTGCCCGATGGAAATAAAGAATAATCCAAAACCAAAGCCTGCAAGAAGTGCAAGAATTAAGTCATCAAAATGTGTTTCCGCCTTCTCGGTTGTACCCGCAATAAACCAGATACCAACAATCGCAATGAGAAACCCGAACATCTGGTGAATGGCAGGCAACCCTTCATAAAACGCACTGTGGAGAACCGGAAGGATAACCGCCACAACTGCAGAAAGTGGAGCCACAACTCCCATTCGCCCCCGGGAAAGACCGCGATAGAGAGCAATCAGTCCAAGACTCCCGGAAATTCCGGCAAAGGCACCCCAGAATGCGTTATCAAATGCCGGCATCGTTTCTGAAAAAGAGAGGGCAAGGGCCGAAAGCAGGACAGCTCCAACAGCTTGGGTAATTATGACGACCATGTATTCACTGGCACGTTTTGTAGCCACCCCGCCACCGAAATCTGCAGCTCCCCAGGAAGCAGCAGCTGCAAGTCCCAGTATTACCACAAGGATTTCAGCAGGTATAAATGCCAGAGCTTCCATACTTGCAGGAAAACGGAAGTTTGCCAGATATAGTTAACGATGTCTGAGTTCAACTCTTAAGATCTTATATAGACCTCAAAAATATAAACTAAAATAATGTACACTATTAAAATTAATACAAGGAGATAGTTGGTCCTATAAAAGTGCTTCTGTTCATATTTTAAATCTTCATCGTTAGTCCTTTCTACAGCGATATTAAGAGCTTTTTTTCTACGTCCCAGGCTATCGAAGTGTCCTAAAAGATCTCCTGAGCCTTTTAATACAAACTCAACTAAGATAGTGAGCAAACATGGCACTATAAAAATTGGATGTACAAAATAGCCAGCTACAAATAGAATGACAATCAATGAGGGAAGTAATTTCGAATACTTCTTTAAAGTTGAACCGTCTAATGGTTTATCGTTCTGTTTTTCTATTTCTGAATTAAGAATAGCATAAGTTGTTCTAGCTTGAAATTTAGTCTTTTTGGGCCTTCCCCGGTTCATCCAGAATATGGCAATTAATGAAAATATAAAGAAAATCAAGATATGAGGTAAAAAATAAACAGCTTCTTCCAATACTTTTCCAGAAATAAGCTGTCCATCACGATATCGATTTGGATTGGTTTTGTGGATGAAAATTTCTTCATAGTCTGTTAATCCATCGTCATCAGTATCGGGATTTGTTGGGCTTGTTCTATAAAGATCCTGTTCATCCCCATCAGTTATCCCATCAGCATCTGTATCAGGATTGATTGGATCAGTTCCCTAGTAAATAATTTCTTCATAATCGCTTAATCCGTCATTATCTAAATCAGAATCAGTGAAGAGTTGTCGATTGGTATAAGTAAAGGGATCAGTTCCAATATGTTTTTCATCATCATCGCTAATTCCATCGTGATCAGAATCAAGCGTTATGGGTTCAAGAGGAAGAGGATCCTCAAGATCATATAAACCATCCCCATCAGAATCAGGATTTAACGGATCAGTCCCTACAACGAATATTTCAAATTCATCGTTCAGCCTATCTCCATCAGTATCAATTTCCAAAGGATCGGTTTTGTAGCGAAAGATTTCTTCATAGTCAGTTAATCTATCACCATCAGTATCAGAAACATGAGGATCAGTGCCGTGAAGTAATTCTACATCATCAGATACACGATCACCATCTGAATCTATTAGTGGAGGAGAATCTGGTTGTGTAAATTCAATATATGCTGTGTTAGCGATAACCAAAACAATGCTCAGAATAAGAATTTTTACAACCGTATCCATTAACCTAATGAATTATTTTATCTTATTTAATTTTTGTTTAAAAGTTGTAGCTAAAATCAGACAGATCTAAAGAGATGGAGTTTCACTTGATCCCATAAAACCCAGCCTGCATATGGGAAAACCACAGTAGCCCTGTTGTACTAAAACCGGAAGATCCCAGGAGTTCCAGATGTTCTTCTATGGAAATCGGGAAAAATGCATTATCAAAGCGGCCTAGATGCTCGTCAACCGTTTCCTCGTCCCTGCCCTGTGAGAGCTGGTAACTCTTCCATCGATTTATGGTAAGATCGATAGCAGCTTTTGAGGAAGGATGAATGTGTTCAAACGTGATGTATATACCACCCGGTGGCAGGAGATCAAAACAACGTTTTGTAGCTTTTTTCCTTTCTTCAGGACTGAAATAATGATGAGAAAGGATTGCTGTAATGACATCCGGGTTGTCGGGAAGATCAAAACGAATGTCCTGTGTAGGAGCCGGAGAAAGGAAGTGAAGATTACCATTCGGAATGTCTTTTAATTTGCTCCGCGCCTGCTCCAGCATTGATTCAGAAGGGTCTGCCAGAACAAAAAGAGTTTCCGGAAACTCAGAGTGTGCTTTACTGACAAGTGAGCCGCTACCACAACCAGTATCAAGCCAGACTTTAACATCCGGGTTCACATTTTTGACAAAATCAATTACTTCCGAGTGGAACGTCTCGTAAAACGGAAGAGTCTTACGAACATTCATATCGTACTCTGCTGCATTGTAAGGAGTGGAATTGTCATTCTTTTCCATGATTTAGGTTCCGGTATTTACTTTTAATGAAGGCGATGATGAGTTTATTCAATTAATCAATAGTTTTACAGGGCTCAATAGCTGAACTGTTAAATCCTTTAAATATCAACC
The DNA here is from genome assembly GCF_017874375.1 of Methanohalophilus levihalophilus. NCBI lineage: Archaea > Methanobacteriati > Methanobacteriota > Methanomicrobia > Methanosarcinales > Methanosarcinaceae > Methanohalophilus > Methanohalophilus levihalophilus. Next base: position 199,890 of record NZ_JAGGLK010000001.1, on the reverse strand, counting down.
ATAGGGCCAAAACCACTTCATTTGATATTATTGGAGAATAGAATAGCATCGAACTGGAAATAAGACCAGCTATTTCTAAAATATTCACCAGAATTAGCAATATTGATGCGACAAAGCCCCATACTGACAACCATCCTGGAATCAGTTTTGATTGATACAACAGATAATAAAAAAACAGGGCAGCGATTCCAAAAATGTATGCATGGATTACATAAATACCATCATATATGCTAATCAAAAATGCATCTGAGGATAAAGATAAAACTCCGGCAATGATCATAAGTCCGCCTTCAATGCCTCTAAAACCAATGTACCCAAGAGATATGTTTTCGTTGTATGGTCTAAAGAGAGGAAACATGATGACTGCAATTGCAATAACCGCAACACCGCTAAGTGCCTCAGCGAGCATTACTATTATTTTTGATTCAATTACACTGCTGGCCAAAACAGCATAAGCAAATAAAATTAGTGACCCTACAATTATGGCTTTTTTCCTGATTTCATCCATATAACCCACAACCACTTAAAATGGTAATCGCAGTGCCTATTTAAAATTATGGACGAATGAAATTTCAGAACAATCTGCAAGAGAATAAAATCAAAAGAAGAATAGCGGGGGATGGATTCGAACCATCGGTCTACGGGTTATGAGCCCGTCGGGATCTCCTGGCTACCCCACCCCGCTAGGATGTTGTGCCGTGGAACCTCAATAACATGGTCATTACTGATAAAGCTTGCGTATGATTTCGTATGCAGTATGCGAAACAATATAAACACCAGAATCCTAATTTATCCATAATCGGAGGGTGAAGTAATGGCATTGCCGGATAATTTCAAATGCGTTGTGACAAACTGGGATTACATTTACAACCTGTGCAGGAACGTTGCTGATGACGTAAAAGAAGACGGATACGAACCCGACATCATCATTGCGCTTGCAAGGGGAGGATGGTTTGCAGGCAGGGTTCTTTGCGATTTCCTGAACCTTGACGACCTCACAAGTCTCAAAATAGAGCACTACATCGGTGCTGCAGAACATGGCGATGAGCCACATATTAAGTATCCTCTTGCCGACAAGGTTGCAGCCGGAAAAAATGTGCTGCTTGTTGACGATATCACGGATACCGGCCAGAGCATGAAACATGCCAAAGAATATGTCCTGCAGCAGGAACCAAAGGAAGTTCGCACCGCAACTCTCCAATTTCTCTATAATTCCATATTTGAACCTGACTATTGTGGAGAAAAGGTCGATGAATGGGCCTGGATTGTGTATCCCTGGAACTTCATCGAAGACCTGACGGACATCATAAGCGGTCTTATGCAGAAAGATACCGAACATGATGTCTGGGATATTCCCACAATAAAACATGTCCTCTGGAAAAACCATTCGATTGAGCCTATGTATTTCGAGATGACCCAACCCGGAAGGATGACAGAAATTCTTAAAGAGATGGAACGAAGAGACATTGTTGAAAAAGTAGAGAAGGGTGAAGGACTCTGGAAGAAACTCTGAGGGAAAATAATGGAAAATGTGGATATTGCAATAATTGGTGGCAGCGGAGTATATGACGTAAGCCTGTTTGATAATGTGAAACAGGTGGACATCGATACACCTTTCGGGAAACCCTCTGATCTGATTACAGTAGGAGCTTTTGGAGACAGGAAAGTTTCGTTCCTGCCAAGACATGGAAGCGGCCATCGCATATCCCCATCCAATCTCAATTCCCAGGCCAACATATTCGCACTTAAGAAACTTGGAGTGAAACAGATTATTGCAGCGTCAGCTGTTGGAAGCTTGAAAGAGGATCTGAAACCCCTGGACATCGTAATTCCTGATCAGATATACGATCGCACCAAACTTCGGCCAACAACATTTTTCGATGATTTTGTAGTCCACACAGGCTTTGCAGATCCATTCTGCCCAAGCATGTCAAAAATGCTCTACGACATATCATCATCCAAAGGTTATCGAACACACAACGGTGGCACCTACGTTTGCATTGAGGGACCACAGTTTTCTACAAGAGCGGAATCAAGGGTTTATCAGAATCTCGGATTTGACATAATTGGAATGACAGCTATCCCCGAAGCAAAGCTTGCAAGAGAGGCTGAAATCTGCTATGTAACTGTTGCCACTGTGACTGATTATGACGTATGGCATGAGAAAGATGTCAACATTGAGACAATCATTGAAAATGTGATGAAAAATGAAAAGGCTGTACGCGAAATCATTGCTGAAGCCCTTGAGAAACTTCAACCAGACGATACATGCCCATGCCAAAGTGCCCTCGCAGGAGCAATAACTACTGCGGAAGATTTTATACCCGATGAATCAAAACAAGAGTTAATGCCTCTTATCGGAAAGTATCTTAAAGGGTGAAAACTACCTGAGATATAGGTAAAAGTGAATTTCATACTGAAACGGTGAACAGATGCCACACAAATGTACCCGATGCGAATCAATCTTTGAAGACGGCGCCTCAATTATCCTTAACGGCTGCCCCAACTGCGGCTGGAATAAATTCCTCTACGTCATGCCTGAAAAAGAGGAAAAAGAAGAAGTTGAGGAAAAGCAGGTTGAAGCAGAGGTTTCCGAAGAAAAGAAAGAAAATATCCCATCGGAAGAGTTCATCAAGGAAATCGATGACTTAATCGGCATTGAGGAACAGGAAAGAAGTGTCACGGAAGAAAACGGGGAAAAAGTGGAATCTGTAAGGATACTTGGTCCTGGTTCCTATGAGCTTAACCTGGACTCCCTCCTTAACCGCAAGGAAATTGTGATGGCAATAAAGGAAGATGGGACTTATGCGGTAGATCTTCCATCCGTATTCAAGGGTAAAAAGAATAAGAAAGAATAAACTTCGCCTCTTTTCCCGGGAGAAATCATGCCCATTAATGAAAACCGTTTCCCGGAAATTGACATCCTGCGCAGCCTTGCCATTCTTTTGATGGTAATTTATCACATTTTTTTTGATCTGGATTATTTGGGTAACTTTGATTTTGCAGTGAATTCCGGAATACTCCGGGTAATTGGAAGAAGCGCAGCGATTCTCTTTATATTCACTTCCGGAATTTCCCTCTCATTAAGCTATTCAAAATATAGAATCGAAACCGGAAACAAAAAAGCATTCGGGAAATATCTTAAGAGAGGATTCCGCATATTCAATTTGGGAATCCTGATAACTTTTGTAACGTGGATACTGGTACCCGAAGCAACCATTCTTTTTGGAATTCTTCACTTTCTTGGTGTGGCAGCAGTCCTTGGATACTTTTTCCTTAATTCGAAAAGCATTAACATACCCATTGCCCTGATTGTCATTATCCTAGGATTTGCATTCAGAGGCATCAGGACTTCAACTGACTGGTTTTTATGGTTAGGGTTGCATTCCCCCGGATTCACTACATTGGACTACTTCCCCATATTCCCCTGGTTTGCTGTTTTCCTGATGGGAATTACAGTGGGAAATGCGCGGTATCCAGGACACAGAAGAAAGTTTTCACTTCCTTACAATACCGATGGAATACTCCTCACAACAATGGCGAAACTTGGGAGAAGATCTCTTTTAATCTACCTCATACACCAACCTATGATAATCGTCATCCTTTACCTTCTGGGATTGATAGAACTTCCATTCTTCTAATTAATCCACATCAAAAAAATCGTCAAGACGTCGTTGCTTTTCATCCATTTTTACAAGTTTCGAAACCCCTACCCCCACAAGCCTGAAGCTCCCCATACCTTCAAATTCTGAAAACATACGGAGTGCTGTACGATATATGGACATTTTGTCATTGCTGTAAGCACTCAGGGTGACAGATCTCGTGTAAGTGCTAAAATCAGAAAAACGAACTTTCAGGTTTACGGTCCTGAAAACAAAACCCTTTCTCAGAAGCCTCGTATGAACCTGTTCTGAAAGAATCGCAAGCGTCTTTTTCACAACATTGGTATCGGCTACATCCTCTTCAAACGTATCTTCCTTGCTTATGGACTTTATCAAACGATGCTCCACAATTTCTGAGGAATATGTTCCATTAGCGATTTTCTTGAATCGAATGCCGCTTTTCCCGAATTTTGCGATAAGAAGCTGGACATCAGTCCTCCCAATGTCACCAATAGTTCTTATCCCCATCTTTTCAAGAATTATCTGTGACTTTGCACCGACTCCTGGAATTTTGGAAACATCAAGAGGGTAGAGGAATTCACGTACCGAATCCGGTGTTACCACAGTCAAACCATCCGGCTTTTCGTAATCTGAAGCTATTTTTGCAACCGTTTTGTTAGGCGCAATTCCTATAGAACAGGTAATTCCCTCTGAAGTCCGGATATGATCTTTTATCTTTCTTGCCAGTTTGGCGGCTTCTTCATAATTGGATACTATTCCTGTAACGTCCAGATACGCTTCATCCACACTAACCTGCTGGAATCCAGACGCATAACTTTTCAGGAGTTCCATAATGTTTTCTGAAACCTGATGATAGAGTTGCATATTGACAGGCAGGAAAACTGCATCCGGACATAGCCTATAGGCTTTTGATATGGGCATTGCAGAATGAATGCCATATTCACGGGCTTCGTAGGAACACGTGCTTACCACACCCCTGCCTTCGCCCCCTTTTGGATCTGATCCCACAACTACAGGCAGCCCTTTCAGCGAAGGGTCTTCACGGACTTCAACAGATGAAAAAAAGCCATCCATGTCAATATGGAAAATTATAGAATCAGAACCCATTGGATGATGTTTTGTTATTATCCGATAAAACGATTTCATTAGCCGGCTGAAAGTAAAGTACAAAGCCTTTTTAATATAAAGCTCCCATTTATCGGCTATGTACATCTACATTGCAGCAGCCGCTTATTTTGTGACAATTTTCCTTACTGTCAGGGACATAAGGATCTACAGGCGCACTGCATTTGCTTCCTATCGCAAAGGCGCTACAAGAGGAATCATAGCATCAACAATCATCCTGATAGGAGTTCTTATTGTTTCAGCATCTCCTAATATAGGCTTATTGTTTGTTCTGATAGGGCTTTTTGTGAATAAGAAAGGAGTTCGGGAAAAGATCTTTACCGATGCAACCGCATTTGACCGGCTTTTGGGAAAAACAGATATCATGAAAGAAGATGCAAATCCTGAATAATCCAAAAGCTATAAATACATAAAACCGGTTCACATAACGCAGATTAGAGTAATTTTACACTAATATTAATTGGAGCAACAACATGGGAAATATTAGACCAACCAACATCAAAAGACTTGCATTCAAACTGATTAACGAATACGAAGATTCATTTACAGGCGACTTCGATGAGAACAAGAAGCTTGTAGAGAAATTCACTTCCATTGAAAGTAAGGTAATCAGGAACCGTGTAGCTGGTTACGTTACCAGAAAAATGAACCACAAACAGACAATTTAAAGTGTGTGATCCTATGTTCCAGGGCGTCCTACCTGCTCTAACAACTCCTTTTACTGCCGATGGCAAAATTGACAGGGAAGGCCTCAAGCGGAACATTGAATTTGTTGAAAACGGAGGAGTATCCGGAGTAGTAACGTGTGGCACTACCGGAGAATCTGCGACCCTTTCTATAAAAGAGCACGAAGAACTAATCGATCTTACCATTGAGTACGCCAGCGTACCGGTAATCGCAGGAACCGGTTCCAATAACACTGCAGAAGCAATTGAGCTGACAAAATACGCTGCCAATGCAGGCGCTGATGGTGCACTCGTCATTTCTCCCTATTACAACAAGCCAAATCCAGAAGGACTTATCAGACACTTCAAGGCAATTGCAGCTTCTGTGGATATCCCCATACTTCTCTACAATGTCCCTTCCAGAACAGGGCAGGACATGTCCCTTGAAGTAATAACCGAACTGGCTAAAGTCAGTAATATTGTGGGAATAAAGGAAGCCAGCGGAAGTATCCCGAAAGTTACAAGGATCCTTGAGGAAACTGCTGACGAGGAATTCATCGTCTTTTCCGGTGAAGATGACCTGATCTTCCCGATTGTTGCACTGGGCGGCGTAGGAGTTATTTCCGTAGTTGCAGATGTGGCTCCTGCAAAAACAGTGGAACTCGTAAAAGCTACACAATTAGGGGATTTTGAAACTGCTAAAAAACTGCACTTTGAACTTGCACCCCTGATAAGACAATTATTCGCCGAGACAAATCCAATTCCTGTAAAACGTGCAATGGAAATTATGGGACTTGCGGCAGGACCTCTTAGGCTCCCGCTTGCCCCTCTCAGCCCTGAGAATGAGAAGAATCTTGTTGAAGCACTGAGAAATGCGGGGTGTCTTGAATGATTAAAGTCGGCGTACTCGGAGCCTCCGGAAGGATGGGTAGTCTGATAATCCAGAGCATTGTCAAAAACGAAAACCTGGAGCTTTCATCCGCTTTTGATCTCATGAAAATCGGAATGGATGCAGGAGAAGTTGCACAGGCAGGCAACCTTGGAGTTCCAATCTCTGATATCAATGATCTTGGAGCAGTCCTTAAGGACTCAAATACCGATGTACTAATTGATTTTACAATCGCCGATGCTACAACCGTTAATGCTCCAATAGCAGCATCCTGCGGAGTCAAATTGGTAATCGGAACTACCGGACTTAATCCTGAGCAGAAAGAGATTGTTGAGAGTTCAATTGCCGAAAACAATATTGCCGCGGTTATAGCGCCAAATTATGCAGTTGGGGTGAATGTTTTCTTCAGGATTATCAAGGAAGCGGCAAAATACCTTGCTGACAACGATATTGAAATCATTGAAGCCCACCACAACCAAAAACAAGATGCACCCAGCGGAACTGCCCTGAAAGCTGCAGAAGTAATTGCAGAAGAGGTTAACAAAACCGAGTTTGTTTATGGAAGGCATGGCAAAGCCCCAAGAGGCGATGAAATAGGAATTCATGCAGTCCGTGGTGGCGATATTGCAGGCGATCACACCGTTCTTTTTGCCGGAAGCGGTGAAAGAATAGAAATCAAACACCAGGCACATACAAGGCAGGCTTTTGCTTCAGGTGTTGTTAAAGCTGCGGAATGGGTAGCTTCTAAGGGGCCTGGCATTTATTCCATGGAAGATATCCTTGGATTTAACTGAGTTTAGAGCAGGTGTTCTGCGATATTTTCTGAGATTACACGTTCGCAGTAGTCGCACCTGAGCTCAATACCTGATTCCAGGTTCATAACTTCGAATTTAGACGTGACTGGCTCGTTACTATTGGAAATGCAGTTGGAGTTTATGCATTTCACGACGCCTGCAACGTGTGCAGGAATCTCGACTTTCTTTTTCTCCAGTACATCGAAATCGCGTATAATATTGATAGTTGCACTGGGAGCTATTAGTGAGATCCTGTCTGCCTCATCTATTCTAAGTTCACGGCCTTCAATCTTGACGACATCCTTATTTCCGAATTCACCGGGTGCATTTATAAGAACACTCACAACTCCGTTCGAAATCCCGGAAATTCCAAGGATTTTCAGCACATTCAAGGCCTGTCCTGCCTTTATATGATCGATAACAGTGCCGTTTTCAATCGGCTGAACCCTGATTTCTTTTGTAGGATTACTCATTCCATCGCCCCCATTACAAGCGCAAGCAGTGCCATTCTAACCGGGACACCATAGAAAGACTGCTGGAAATAGCAGGCATGTGGAGTTGAATCAACACCCGGATCGATTTCTGTTGTGCGTGGCAGGGGATGCATGATCTTTATTTCCGGACGGGCATTTTCAAGCAGTTCGGGAGTTATTTTCAACCGGTTTGCAACTTTGTGATACTCTGCAGCATCAGGAAAACGCTCTTTCTGGACTCTTGTCATGTACAGGACATCAATGTCTTCTATCGCAGATTCCATGGAATCCGTTTCTGTTACCTTAAGCCCACGGCTTTTTAGATCATTGATGATTTCCTCCGGCATACGTAATTCATCCGGAGAAACAAGAGTTATTTCTGCTCCGTAGTGTGAAAGAGCGTAGCAGAGTGAATGAACTGTGCGTCCATACTTGAGATCTCCCGCAAGAGCAATTTGCAGGCCCTCAAGATGGCTTTCCCTTTTGATTGTGTAAAGATCAAGGAATGTCTGCGTTGGATGATGTCCTGCTCCGTCACCTGCATTGAGAATCGGAACAGGAGAGAATTCAGAAGCAAGTTTTGCAGCACCTTCCATGGGGTGGCGTAGCACTATGGCATTGGCATATCCCGCAACGACCCTGATGGTATCCGCAAGGGTTTCCCCTTTTGCAATTGAACTTGCATCTACTGAACCAAGATTTAGCACGTTGCCCCCAAGTCTCATGATAGCAGTTTCAAAAGACATTCGGGTACGCGTACTTGGTTCGAAAAACAACACTGCAAGAACCTTTCCGGCCAATATGTCGGACTGTTCTTTGTTGCTGGCAATATGCTCCAGTTGTTCAGCCACGTCAAGAACATGATCTATCATATCCCGGGAGAAATCTTTCATGGATATGATATGAGTGCCTTTAAACATCATCTCATGGAAATGCACGCCAAAAGGATATAATTTTTGCTAAAGATATTGCAGGTAAATTTATTATCTGTTTCATACTACTAGTTACAAACACCCACAAAAGTGATTCTATGCGCCCCATAATACAACTAGCCCTTGACATTCTTGAAATCGACAGGGGAATCCAGATAGCAAAGGAGGCTTTGGAGGGCGGGATTGACTGGATAGAAGCCGGCACTCCCCTCATTAAAAGTGAAGGTATGAATGCTGTTCGCCTTTTAAGGAATGAGTTTCCTGAGAGCACTTTGCTTGCGGACATGAAAATTGCGGACACAGGCGCACTGGAAGTTGAAATGGCTGCAAAAGCCGGAGCCGATATTGTTATGATACTGGGTGAAGCCGACGACTCCACCATTGCTGACGCAGTACAATCAGCTCACAAATATGGAATTCGCCTGATGGCAGATCTCATGAATGTTGGAAATCCGGTTGCAAGGGCTAAGGAACTGGAAAATCTCGGAATTGATATCATCAATATCCATTACGGCATTGACCAGCAAATGACAGGAAAAACCCCTGTTGATATCGTCAGCAAAATTGCAGAGGTCGTTAGCATCCCTGTTGCAGCTGCCGGGGGGTTGGATGCCGAAAATGCCGCACAGGTCGTAAAAGCCGGAGCAGGCATCATAATTATCGGAGGAAACATAATCAGATCCGATAATGTGACTGAAGCAGCGTCCCGAATCCGGGAAAGTGTGGATAATCTTGAAGTCACAACAAAGGCCACTTCTTCTGCACATGAGCAAATAATTACTCTTTTTAAGGAAGCATCGACACCGAACATCACCGATGCAATGCATCGTAAAGGTGCCATGCGCAACATTCACCCAATTGTATCGGATGTTAAGATGGTTGGCAAAGCAATTACTGTCCAGACATTTGAGGGAGACTGGGCCAAGACCGTTGAGGCTATTGAGACAGCGGAAAAAGGCGATGTAATCGTTATCTACAACGGCAGTCCTGATATTGCCCCATGGGGAGGACTGGCAAGTCTTAGTTGTATCAATCGGGGAATTGCCGGTGTGGTGATTGACGGCGCAGTCAGGGATGTAGATGAAATCAGGAACCTTAAATTCCCTCTTTTTGCTACAAATATCGTACCAAATGCAGGAGATCCAAAAGGATTCGGGGAAATCAATGCCGAAATCCGTTGTGGCGGTCAGGATGTAAAACCCGGAGACTATATAATCGGTGATGATAACGGTGTTGTTGTCGTTCCTAAAGAAAAGGCCTATGAAATTGCCAGACGTGCAAATGAAGTCAGGAAAACTGAAATGCGCCTCTATGATGAAATCAAAAGAGGAAGTACCCTGTCGGAAATCCTGAAACTGAAAAAATGGGAGAAATATTAAAATGATAGAGGAAATCAAAATCCTGCTTTGCATGCCCTTTTTGATTTATGCATGTTACTCCGACATCAAGAGTAGAAGGGTAATAAACCAGGTCTGGATTGTAATGCTGGCCGTATTTTCCCCATTCATCCTCTATGAAATCATAACCAATGGCCTTTCACACCTCTTAATGATAGGGATTTCATTTACTATCATTTTTGTATTTGTATACATACTGTTTTACCTGGGGGCTTTCGGAGGAGCAGATGCAAAAGCTTTGATGACGCTGGCTATTATTTTCCCTATATACCCCGAAATCATGTTTGCAGGCTACGTGTTCCCGCTGGAAGGAATCCCGGTGGTCAGCCTTTTTACCATGACATTGTTCGGGAATTCCGTGCTTCTCACAGTTATCGTCCCGTTGGGGCTTTTCCTTCATAACCTTACAAGACCAAATCTCTCCGAAACCCTGAAGAAACCCTATTTTATGTTTATTGGATACCGTTGTGATGTTGACAAGCTGGAAGAACTAAAACATGTTCGGCTCCTTGAAGTCATGGAAGAGAAAGATGGAGAAGTCAAAACAAAGTATTCAAGAGGTGGAGGAACTATTGATGAGGAAACCATTCATACAATCCAGTCATACGCAGACAGCGGTAAAATCGGAAAAAAAGTATGGGTTACACCAGGCCTCCCTTTCATAATCCCTATAACCGCAGGATTCCTTACCGCAATATTCTACGGAGATCTTATTTTCAAGATAGCATTCTTGTTTATGAGCTAAGAGTTTCCATGCGATAATTATCGATTTCAGAGAGAAAAAGATCCCCATATTTTTGCATTCTCTTTTCCCCTACACCTGTAAGTTTCAGCATCTGTTCAGGGGTTTCTGGGAGATCAGTAGTCATCTGCCTCAAACTCGTATCTGCAAAAACCACATATGGTTTGACCTTTCCCTTCCGGGCAACAGATGTCCTGAGGGCTTTCAGCCTGTCAAAAAGCTCAGTCGGATCACGCCTCTGGATTTTAGTCTCAGGAGCTGGTTTAGTAGGTATTGCTGTTCCTGAAGGAAGACTTTTGAGTTGTACTGAACACTTACCAGATAGTATGTCACGGCTTTTCTGGTTCATTTTTAGAATCGGATATCTCGAACCCCTGACTTCAAGCATCCCATGACCAATCATTTCCCGAGCCATATCTTTCCATACGGTTTTGGGAATTCCTGATCCTTTTCCATAGGATCTGAGCCTGTGATGAGAATATTTTATTATTTTCTGGGATCTTGAACCACCAATGATATCGATAACATGATTTATCCCGAACTGTTGCCGAACCTCTTTTACACAATTAATCAATATTTGGGCCTGCTCAGTCGCATCATTGAGACTTGGGGGACTCTGGCAAACATCACAGGTTCCACAATCCTCTTCCATGCTTTCCCCGAAATACTCCAGAAGAAGACGTCTGCGGCATTTGGTTGCCTCGCAATAGCGCATCATCTGTTGCAGTTTAGAGAATGCCACATCCCTTTCCCGATGAGATTCCATCCGGTCTATAAAATACCTTAAACGATGCCAGTCCTTCCCGCTGAGGAAAAGGAGACAATCACATGGCAGCCCGTCACGACCGCCACGGCCGGTCTGCTGGTAATAGCTCTCAAGGTTTTGAGGAGGGCAGTAGTGTATAACAAACCTCACGTCGGGCTTGTCCACACCCATGCCAAAAGCAACTGTTGCCACCACTATGCGGACCTTGCCCTTCAGGAAGGCGTCCTGACGCCTAGCTCTTGTATCATCGGAAAGACCAGCGTGATACGAAGTTGCATTAAATCCCCTTGATTTGAGCCTTGAAGCGGTTTCTTCGGCCGTATTCCTTGTGGGGCAGTAAATTATTCCTGAATCAGATGTGTGCTTTTTCAGATAATTTACGATTCCTGAAAGTGGATTCGTGGAGTGGATTATTTCGTAATTGAGATTCGGACGATTAAAGCTTGATACATACGTTGAAGCAGAGCGCATCCTAAGCTGCTTTTTTATGTCCTCGCGAACTGCGGGTGTGGCAGTTGCTGTTAGCGCTATCATAGGAACATCAGGAAAACGAGTACGCAACATCCCCAATCGTCTGTATTCCGGCCTGAAATCATTTCCCCACTCAGAAATACAATGTGCTTCATCAACTGCAAAGAGACTTATATTGGCGGAATCAAGCAGCTTGAGAGTGGAGGGCATAACAAGACGTTCAGGTGCGACATAGAGAATCCGGATATTTCCTTCACGAAAATCATTCATGACCTGCCTGGATTCAGAAGCATCAAGTGTGCTGTTGAGGTAAGCAGCTTTGATTCCTTTGGAATTCAGGCTGTCCACCTGATCTTTCATTAGGGAAATTAAAGGGGATACCACCACAGCCACCCCCTCAAGAAGAACAGCGGGAAGCTGGTAACAAAGTGATTTACCCCCACCGGTAGGCATCAAAACCAGAACATCCCTGCCTGAAATCAAGTCATTAATAGCATCTTCCTGATACAGGCGGAAACCATCAAAACCAAAATGCTGTTTTAGCTCCTGATACATCCATTCTCCTCATTATGAAAAATGATTACAGTTACTTAAAGCTTATAAAAGCGAAGTGAAAGTAATATTCTGGAAAACATGGAAATAGTGCCCAAAGGCAGGATGAATAAAGCAAATCATCAACTATTTATAAGAAAATCTCATAAACTCTATTGAAGTAAGACCACGTCTTACATGTGATTGCTTCGAACTAAAAGAAGAATGAAAGAAAAAGGAATGAAAATGGAGAGTGAGAAAGTGTCAGGAATACTGGGGCTTAAGGATGTAACTGTGTCTTCTAAAGGCCAAATAGTCATCCCAAAAGAACTCCGAAAAGGCACGTTCCCGGAAGGCTCACAGGCTGCAGTAATTGCATACGCAGATCATATAGAAATTCGCCCACTCACCTACGTATTAGAAAAATTAGAATGTGCATTAATATCCGAGCCTTCATTTGCAGAAGAGTGGGACACACCAGAGGAAGACAAAGCGTGGGAAGACCTGCTTGACCATGCTCTGGAATACGAACAGAACAAAAAATGAGGTTTGAACATCTATGGCAAGAACAATTTCAAAAGGTGATGTGGTAGTAATACCATTTCCCTACACAGACCTTTCGGCCACAAAAACCCGTCCAGTGTTAGTAACTGCATACCCAAGAGGCACAAACGTGATAGTATGTCAGGTAACAAGTCAGATGGCACGCGATGACGAATATGCAGTGGCCCTGAATCCGGTAGATTTCGAGGAAGGATCGTTACCTGTCGCCAGTCTGGTCAAAACAAATATGATAATGACGCTGGACGTAAACAAAATCCAAGCAAAAGCAGGGGTTTTGAAAGAAAAGAAAATACGGGAAATCGAAGAGAGAATTATTCAGGTGTTTACCGCCTGAAGAATTATTCTTTATCGTCGATAAAGCCGACGTTATTGTTCAAACATTAAAATTCCTCCACAGAATTTCAAGAGGATTTTCTTTCTTTGAGTTTAACTATCCCTTTATTACCAGAAAGCATAATCCATATTCGAAGGTTCATAAGGAGCCGGAATACGGTCATATTAATATATCCCGAACACATACAGGCACAACATATTCATACTTCCAATAACCAAAACTGGAGTTCTCCCCAATGGTAAAAGTGGATAAATTCATACCCCGGGCTATTGAACATATCAAAGAAGCCGCAAAAGGCAAAACTATTATCGCACTCTCAGGAGGAGTGGACAGTTCCGTATGTGCTATTCTTGCACACCGTGCAATCGGTGAGCACCTGACACCTATTTACATAGATACAGGGCTTATGCGAAAAGGAGAAACCGAAAGGATTAGCGAGATTTTTGGTGATATGAACCTTCAGGTCATAGACGCAAAAGATCGATTCCTCGAAGCCCTTGTAGGCTTAAAAGACCCTGAAGAAAAGCGTAAGGCCGTCGGTGAAACATTTATCAGGGTTTTCGAAGACGAGGCCATCGAATTAGAAGCTGAGTACCTCATACAGGGAACCATTTACCCCGATAAGATTGAATCCGAAGGCGGTATAAAGTCCCACCACAACGTTGGAGGGCTGCCTGAGCATATTAAGTTCAAGGAAATCGTAGAACCAATTGCCGACCTCTACAAGGATGAAGTCAGGGAAGTTGCACACGCACTGGATCTTCCTGAGGAAATCTGTGAAAGAATGCCATTCCCGGGCCCGGGTCTTTCCGTAAGGATAATCGGTGAAGTCACAGAAGAAAAAGTAGATGTTGTCAGGGAAGCCAACGCAATTGTTGAGGAAGAATTGCTTGAGAAATTCGGTCCATGGCAGACATTTGCTGCAGTGCTTGGAAAAGGAACAGGCGTTAAAGGAGACCTGAGGATACACGGCTGGATAGTCGCTGTGCGTGCTGTTGGTTCAAGGGACGGTATGACTGCTGATGCTATGAACCTTCCATGGGAAACCCTCCAAAAAATCAGTTCAAGGATTACAGGCGAAATCCCATCCGTAGCAAGGGTTGTCTACGACATCACACCAAAACCACCTGCAACCATTGAGTTTGAATGAGCACATTAAACGATCTTATTCTGGATATCAGGGAGAGGCAAAGGATAAAACCTTCTCCCTCAAATGAACCCGCAGCCACATGGACCGGCAAGGATCATCACGAAGGCGGGGTTTCAGACACACTGACAATTATTTTCCGGACAGCCGGATGCTGGTGGGGAAATATTGGCGGGTGTAGCATGTGTGGCTATGTCTACGACAAAGCAACCACACCTCCAAATACATCTGATCTTGAAGAGCAGTATGAGAGAGCTCTTTCAAGAGCAGACAAACTTGATAATTTCATACTTAAGATCTTTACATCCGGCAGTTTCCTCGATGAAAAGGAAATCAGTGAAGAAGCCCGAATACTATTGTTGCAAAAAATGGCTGAAGACAAGCGTATCATAAAGGTGATTGTTGAAACCAGACCGGTATTTGCAACGAAAGATGTCCTGAAACAATGCACCGAAATTCTCGGTGGAAAGCCATTTGAAATTGCAACGGGACTGGAAACCAGCTCCGATAATATCCGTGCCCGTTCAATTAACAAAGGTTTTACATTTGCGTCCTTCGAAAAAGCAGCGTTGGCTGCAAAAGAGACTGGGACATCGGTCAAAGCATATCTCCTCCTCAAGCCACCATTCCTTTCGGAACGTGAGGCGATTGAAGATATCCTTCAAACCATTGACGACGTTGCTGACAAAGCACAGACGATTTCCATTAATCTCTGCAACGTTCAGCGGGGAACCCTTGTGGAGCAACTGTGGGAAAGGGATCAATATCGACCTCCCTGGCTCTGGAGCATCGTGGAAATCCTGAAAAAGGGCAAGGAAAAGCATCCTGAGCTTGTTATCACATCCGACCCTGTTGGGGCTGGCTCAAAGCGCGGTCCTCGCAACTGCCGTAAATGCAGTCGTGAAATTGCAGATGTCATCAGGGATTTTTCCCTGACGCAAGATACAGCCATCCTGAGCAAAGCTAATTGTGAATGCAAAGGGCTCTGGAAAACAGTTCTCGAACTGGATGACAGGACTTTTGGTTCGCCTATTATGGACTGATGCGGGCCAAATAGTTATACCATAGCAACATAACATTAGAATATGAGTGTATCACTCACAACAGAACAGTATGATATCGCTTATGCAGCAATTGATTTTTTGTGGTATTTTATAATAGCGATGGTATTACTTATTTTATTAATAGAAATAAGGTACCGGTTTTCCAATAAGATGTCAAACTTGCTTCGCAGACTGCACTTTTGATTTTGAAAGCACGACTTTTAGTGACATTTCGCCGTCAAATTTATTGTAACTAATTGTGAGGACGGTGAAGTCTGTCTATTGACCCCCTTTGGAGGGAATCGGCGTAAAACAATGTTGGCAAAATAATCCCCAAAACGTTACTTGCAAGTACTAAAAAAAATAGGTTTTAATCAAAATTCAATTCGATTAAACCATCAATAAACCATAGTCCCGATTCCGCGGTTTGTGAAGAGCTCAAGCAACAGGGAGTGAGCAACACTTCCATCTATAATATGCACACGTTCCACGCCGTTTTCAACACTGTTTGCAGCGCTGCGCATCTTGGGGATCATTCCGCCACCAAGTATTCCTTCTGAAATCATATCCTCAATTTCAGATACTTGGACTCTTGAGATACGGGTGGATTTATCGGAGGGGTCTTTTAGAACACCCGGCACGTCTGTCATTAAAACCAGTTTCTTGGCATGAAGGGCCTTGGCTATATCACCGGCTACGGTGTCAGCATTGATATTGAGAGCATTGCCTTCGCTGTCCATAGCAATTGGTGAAATCACAGGAATATATCCTTTCTCGGTAAGGATATAGATCAATTCAGGGTTTACAATTTCGGTATCTCCCACCCATCCAAGATCCACGCTGTGCTCCTTGTCTTCTATCAGTACTTTCTGGGTGGGTTTTTTACGGGCAATTATCATTTTCCCGTCCTTACCTGAAAGGCCGACACCTTTGCCTCCATGCTTTCCGATAAGTGATACAAGACGTGTATTTATGTTTCCGACAAGCACCATCCGCGCAATTTCCACGGTTTCATCATCGGTGATACGGAGTCCGCCGATGAACTCGGGTTTCTTGCCAAACTTCTCCATTTTTTCGGTTATTTCCGGGCCGCCCCCGTGCACGATTATCGGATGGATGCCAACATAGCGAAGAAGCACAAGATCCTCTACAATCGCACTCATCACGTCAGGATCTATAATTGCATGGCCGCCTACCTTGATGACCATATATGAGCCATAAAAATCCCGAATATATGGCAAAGCCTCTATCAAAACTTTTTCAATCTGGCAATCAGGAAGGTCTGACATACGGTTTAGATTAAAATTAAAGTGTTTAAATGTTTTGTATATGAAATGCTGCAAAACATGTAAAAGGGTAAAAAGGGAAAGGAAAAATTTCCTTTCCAACAAAAATAATAAAAACCAACCAATTGTTACTTAAATTTAGATTTTATCCAGTTTTATGATTTTCTCTTTCTTTACAAAGGGCTTGTTGATTTTGTCAGGCATCCAGTCAGGTTTGTTCTTTGGAGCTGCAACTTTGTCCCTCCATCCGAGGAAGACGTGGATCTTCTTGGTACCCCTTTCGCGAAGCATAATTTTCTGTGGCTTGCTCTTGGTTCCTTTTCCACGGTTTGCGACCTTCAATGCTGCCTGCCTTGGCTGCTTTCCGGTGAACACTCCATGTTCGTTGCCTTTTTCATCCCTTAATACGAAATTCCTCGTGCTAGTCATCCTATCACCTTGTTTACCGTTACCGGTTATTAAGTAGTTGTTCACATGGAGTATAAATATTTTTCTTCTAATGTGGTCTATGGGTAATGTTTTCCCAAAATAACGAAATTTAACAACTTTTTACTTTTCTGAGAAAGAACTTTCCCGCTCCAGATTTGGATTTGGCGGGAAAAGTTTACATGCAATGAACATGTTTCACTTATATTCTTTACTTCCCCCATTATTGTGAGGTTAATTAATATGGAACTTCCAGTGCTAGAATTACCTGATGTACAGGCAACCAAACCAAAGATCCCCATAAACCTCACCCGCGTCGGTGTAACTGATGTCAAAAAACTTGTGGAAATAAAAAGAAAGGACAAACGTCCCATCGTACTTATCTCTGTTTTTGACATTTTTGTGGATCTGCCTTCTGACAGGAAAGGAGCAAACCTTTCCAGAAATTTTGAGGCAATAGATGAAGTCCTTGAAAAAGCTATCAACTTACCTGTTTACGAAATTGAAGAACTCTGCAGCGATGTCGCTAAAAACCTTCTTACAAGACATGAATACGCCACCCAGGCAGAAGTTCGAATGAAAAGCGAATATGTCGTGAAAAGGGAATCACCCGTCAAAAAAATGGAATGTCAGGAAGTCGTGGATATTTTTGCCGAAGCAATTGCAATTCGCAAAGAAGATGACTCAATTGACGTGGAAAAACTCATCGGTTCAGAAGTTCTCGGAATGACTGCATGCCCATGCGCCCAGGAAATTATGCGTGAAAAGGCAGCAAATATTCTCAAGGAACTTGAAGTCGAACCACATACCATCTCAAAATTCCTGCAAACTATGCCTATGCCAACACATAACCAGCGTGGTAGGGGAATTATTTCTGTAAAGACTCGTGGAGACGTTAAAGTCTCACTTGATGAAATAATTCACATTATCGAAAATTCCATGAGTTCAAGTATCGTTGAGCTACTGAAACGTGAAGATGAAGCGTTTGTGGTGGAAACTGCTCACAGAAATCCAAAATTTGTAGAAGACTGCGTGCGCACCATGGCAAGGAATGTTATTGACAAATTCGATTACCTGCCTGATGATGCAGTCATTACAATCAAGCAGATCAATGAAGAAAGCATACACCGCCACAATGCATTTGCGGAAAGGGTTGCAGAATTTGGCGATCTGAAAAAGGAAATCTCACAGGGATGATTACGGAGGTTTTGCCAGTGGAAGAGAAACCTGATGTCAGGGATGCAAACGATGAACCCATTGAACTCGGAGCAAAACTCAAATATATCAAAACCGGGACCCTGGGAAAAGCATCCGAAATCATTGAAGACGATGAGGGCATCTGGGTTTTACTTGATACTACGAAACTCTATTACAAACCTGAGACCCTGGTACTTACAACTGAAGAGGCTCCTGAAGAACACGAAAAAGAGGCTACATCCCGGGATGTCAAAGAATATCTGGAACAAATGGAAGAGGAAGCTGAAGCACGTGATCTGAATGCGGTCAGGCAGTTCACAGGTGGAGGCTAATTACAAGAGGTTGTTTTCTTCAAGCAATGTCAGGGAACGCATCCATTCCCCTTTGGGTTCCCTTGACGTGCCTATTACCAATCTTTTTTTATCCCCTAGATCTTCAATTATTCCCCTGGCCTGGATTGTTTCACCTTCAATTGCCTGTCCCGAATAGGTATGGGTGTAGGAGAGAATGTGATCGATTTCATCATGTTCTATTTTGTAAAACGCAGGATTATCAAAAGCAAAGGTTGCATCTGTGACTACTGCTTCAATCTCCATTGCCTCGCCATCCTTTCCCCGAAGAAGAGGGTGCTGGATTTGATCCCAGTCCCTTACAAAAAGAAGATCAAAATACGTCCCTGCAACCATTCCACGATTGCCTTTCCGAAGCTCGTGAACAACAAATTCCTCGTAAGAAATTTCCGGAATCCTTTTTGCGTAGATCCTTTGCCACATGTTGTCATCAATTGGCTCGATCGGAATAGATGGATCTGCCTTTGCCTTTTCAATGGCTTCCCTTGCACGGAACCATTCATCCCCATAAACCACGAAATCAATATCAGAACTCGCATCCTGCAAACCCGGCAGCATGGAACCGGTTACTCCCATCATTGACAGCGGGACACCAGCCTTCCTGAGAACATCCACAATATGGAAAACCCGTTTGTCTGATTCAGCTAATTCAGCAATCCTGTCTGGAGGATGCAAGATCTCCCTAACACGATTTTCGGGAACAATATGGACATCTTCAACCCATTCAGGATGAGCATGACGCATGAATTCAAAAGCAACATCAAAATCGCATTTTCTGAACCTGGCACCAGATCTTATCCGATCGCCATTTTTGTCCGGCACATAGCGCAGAATTGAACGTATCCCTTCCCGGGGATGAAAATAATCTACAACTGCAAAGATATAGTTTTCATCGGTAACAAGAAAATCCCGCAGTCTGGCTTTCATAAACAATCCTCTAAATACAAAAAGTCCACAAGTCAGATAGTCCTTGAGAGAGCAACTTCATTGCAATCCGGGAACTTCGGACACTTAATGCACCCAATCCAGACTTTATGGGGCAAATCACTTTTCTCAATGCGTTTAAAGCCCATTTTTTCAAAGAACTCAGGAACATACGTAAGCGTGAAGACTTTACGCACTCCAAGTTTTTTCCCGTCTTTAATAGTCGCCTGAAGCAGAAGAGAACCAATGCCTTTTCCCCTGTGATCCTGCACAACAGCAAAGGAGAGAACTTCACCGAGATCTTCCCAGACAACCTGCAGGGCGCAACAGCCCACAACTTCGCCATTTATTTCATATACATGGAAATTGCGTATGGATTCGTGTAGCTCCCCTATGGAGCGTGGAAGCATCAATTCCTTTTTGGCATAGCCATTAATGATATTTTTAATTGATTCAATATCATTGATTGTCGCCTTACGTACTAATCCAGCCTGTAAACCTGCCATTATTCCTCCAGTGATAATTCAGGAAAGATGCACAGGTGATAGATAAAAATATCGTATTAAAGTAGAAAAACTGGAATCACAGAAACCCCGGTAACATTTTAACAGATATATGAGATGGATATTACAATATATACCTCTTGCATAAACTTTTTTATATCACTATACCACATATTATTTAAATAGAAAATGTTGTGGAAGTAAATCACCAGATGCCGGGGGGCACAGCAATTGGAAATTGGCAAGGGAGCTATTTCGAAGATCAGTATAGTTGACGATGTAATCAGTTCTTTCAATAGCCAGGATTTTGAATCCGAATTAGAAAAAATTCCCCCCAAACTTACTTTACTTTTTCCATTTCCAGGTGCTGTTTCTATAAAATTAAGTCTGGAAGATAATAAATATGGATCAAATCCAGACGAGGAATCTTTTTCCTTGTTTAAAGATGAAGTTTCGGTGAATGGAAACAAAAAACTCCAGTTTGAAGTATTAATAAGTAAGAAGCACCCTAAATACGATTTTAGTTTAGAAAAAAGCCTTTTTTACATGGCATGCCGGGATATTGGAAAACAGGTTTCAACTGAATATAAACGAAGGGATCTGGAGAATTCATTTAACCAGTTTTTTGATAATTCGCCTGACGAGATTTTTGTCCATGATTTAGATGGGAAGATAATAAACATAAATCAGAATGCATGCAACAGGCTTGGCTACTCAAAAGAAGAATTATTAATGAAAACTCCCGAACTTTTTGAAGTAGACGATCAAAAAAAAATGTTTTCCCAACGGATGAAAAAGGTTTTCAAAGAAGGAAAACTCCGTTTTGAATCGGCGCAGATTACAAAGTCCGGAAAAAAAATAGATGTGGAAATTAATGCCGTAATTGCTACCATTCAGGGAAAGCCTGTTGTTTTCAGTATTGTAAGAGACATTACAGAAAGAAGAAATAAGGACAGGCAGATACATAAAGCTTATAGTCTGCTGGACAACGTTGTAAAAACGGGAATTGTCAGTTTTTGGGAAATAGACATTGAATCAGGAACAGTTGGATTTGACTTTGGAGTAGACGATTTTGGCTTCTTTACTAATAGATTCGCAGAGGAATACAACGATTTTCTGGAAATTATTCATCCCAATGACAGAGAACTTGTTTCTGAAGAATTAAAAAAATGTATAGAAGGCAAAAAAGACATTTGTCAGGCTACTCATAAAGGAATGTCAAATAGTGGAGAGTGGGAGTGGTTTCAGTCAATTGGATACGTTGTAGAAAAGGATTTCAATGGCGCTCCAAAATCAATTAATGGATTATCTATTAACATCAACGAGAAGAAAAAAGTAGAGCAGGACATGAAAACTGCATATGAGCGTCTTCAGCAGGCACTGATGGCCGGAGAACTTCTCTGGTGGGAACTCGAACTTCCCGAAGGAAAAATGAATTTTGATGCAGATATGTTTAGAAAATTCGGGTATCAGCAGAAAGGGCTTGAAAACTTCTCATTTAATGATTTCCTCAAAATTATCCACCCTGATGACCACCAAAAGATATTTGAGGGGATAATAGACTGTGTGAAAAATAGATATAAGTCTGCCCAGATTGATTATCGTGTGGACATAGGAGATGGAAAATGGATATGGCATACTGTAAGAGGAAAAGTGGTGGAAGCTGACAAGAATGGAAATCGAATCAAACTTAGTGGCGTTATTAAAAACATTAATAAGCGGAAGTTAGCCGAAGTTAAGTTAACAGAAGCCAAAGTTGCTGCTGAGCTTTCAAACAGAGCAAAGACAGAATTCCTTGCAACTATGAGCCATGAACTGCGAACACCCCTTAACTCTGTAATCGTTTCTCCCAAATACTTATTGATGGAAGATACGGGGAACTTAATAGTAAGCAGGAAAAATACATAGGAAATGTCCTGAAATCGGGGAAACACCTGCTTACGCTCATTAACGATATTCTGGATGTATCACGAATTGAATCGGGTAACACAGAATTGATTCAGAAAAACATAGATATACGTGATTTAATAGAAGATGTAAAAGAGCTTACTGATCCAGATATTGTTATGGGAAAAAAGAAAGTTGAAATATTGATAGATGAAAATCTTCCGCAAATATATGCAGACGAAACAAAGACAAAACAAATTTTGTACAATCTTTTGAGCAATGCGATTAAGTTTACAGGAGAAAACGGGATAATAAAAATCGCTGCTCATAAAAGCGACAACAATGCAGTAATCTCCATATCTGACAATGGGATTGGAATACCGGAAGAAAAGCTGGAAGAAATTTTCTTACCCTTCAGACAACTTCAGGAATACAGAAACCGTACCTATTCCGGAATCGGCCTTGGTCTAACGCTTGTAAAAGAAATGGTCGAATTACAGGGCGGAACCATAAAAGTTGACAGTAAGCCCGGAAAAGGGAGTACCTTTACTTTTACAATACCAATTGTGCCAGCAAATGTGATAAAAACTAGTTGATTTGCAAAAAAGTTATAGCGGGCGTGAAGGGATTTGAACCCCTGACTTACAGCTTAGGAGGCTGCCGCCATATCCTGGCTAGGCCACACGCCCTTAGAGGTAACACTTCTGAATGGTTAATCTCACTTTTAAGTTTATTGGTTGAAAAAGCTCTGAGCTTGCTATTTATATCCGGAAAACTACGATCATATAATATAAAAGGCCAAAAAATGTAATTGATCAATCAAGGCAGACAATCGAACCATAAGGGCAACTTTCAACGCATTTCATGCACATAGTGCATTTGTCACGATCTATAGTAACGTAACTACCCTTATTCTTAATTGCACCTTCAGGACAGGTTTCCAGACATTTGAAACAACCCCTGCAGCCGATAATCCCAAGATACTGTTCATCTGTCATGGAGTTAATGCACTGGTTGATTACTAATAATCCTGACGATCTTGAAGAAGGATTTATATAATGATAGAGGCATCCGAAAAGCATAATGAGGGATATCAAACAGGGAGATGCCGATTCATTCCATACTTATCTTACCGAAGGCTGTAAGCTCTGCCAGGAAGGAGCAAAAATGGTCCTGTTTGTAACAGGAATTTGTGACAAAAGCTGTTTTTACTGCCCTATATCAGAGGAAAGAAAGGGGAAACAGGTCTATGCTAACGAGCAGCCGATATCAAAGGATCTTGACATAATTGAAGAAGCAAATCGAATGGATGCATTGGGTACAGGCATTACTGGTGGTGAACCCCTAATTGAGAAAGAGTTAGTACTGCGCTACATCAATTTGCTAAAAAATACTTTCGGAAAAAAACATCATATTCACCTTTATACTGCATCTGCACCGGACAAAACTACTGTTTCTGAACTTGCCGAAGCCGGTCTGGATGAAATAAGGTTTCATCCTCCTCAAAGTGTATGGGAAAAAATCAAAGATACACCCTACGCAGGGAGCATGGCCGAAACCAGCAAGTTGGGAATTGAAACCGGATTTGAGCTGCCTTCGATTGAAGGAGTTGAAGCTTTAATCAAATTTGCTTCAAAAAATGATTATTTTGTGAATCTCAATGAACTGGAATTTTCTGATACTAATGCAGAAGCCCTAAAAGAGCGCAGTTTTGTTCTTGTGGACGATATATCAAATGCGGTACTTGGATCACGTAGCGCTGCTATAAAGGCTATTAACGGGATAATGAAAGGGCATTTTTGCTCATCCAGATACAAAGACGCTATACAATTACGAAAAAGGTTACTAAGAACTGCCGAGGTCAGTAGTCGACCATTTGAGATGATTACCGATGATGGCACCATTGTGTTTGGGATTATCAACACAGACAAAACAGATGAAGTAAAGAAAATCCTGCTGGAAAACGAAGTTCCTGAAGACCTCTATGAAATCATCGGAGAATCCATAGAGATTGCCGCATGGGTCCTTGAAGAAATGGCAGAATTTATCCAGGGATACGGAAGTATGACAATCGTAGAAAAATATCCCATAAAAGATGGGATAATTGTAGAAAGTATGCCACTTTTAAACCCAAAACTTATAAATAAAAACGCTATAGATGGATAAGATTCCCGAAGCGCATAGCATATTGTCATTTAGAATAAATATATAAACCAAAATAACATAATTTAGTTGAGGTGTTCGGGCTGGAGGAAACCATTGAGGACAGGGTGCGGGCAAGGCTTATCAAGTACTTGGGTCGTGATGACACAGGCATCCGTAAGGTTGTTCTTAAATTGTTTTTAGATGGTGGTCGATATACCACCGGAGATATCTATGAGTTTCTTCACAAGAAAGACTTCGATGTAAGCTACCGGGGAGTTTCAGCCATGGTCGGGCTTATGAACACACGCCTTGGCATTCTTAGCATTGATGTTACCGGCGATCATAATATTTACCTGTTGAAAGATGATTACAGGAACATCGTTGATTCTGTTCTGGAAAACTATTAAAAACGTGATAGAAATGCCAAACAAGCTCCTTGAGCTGGTGTATAAGGGATACGAAGATTTTCTAATAAGGGAGATTCGGAAAGCGCCTCTCCCGTCACATGTTGCAATTATTATGGATGGCAACCGGCGTTTTGCACAGAAATTAGGCAAAATGAAGCATTACGGCCATCGTGTTGGTGCAAACATTACGGAAAATGTTATCGAATGGGCTTATGATATTGGGATAAATGAACTCACAGTTTATGCATTTTCAACTGAGAATTTTCATCGGCCACAGTCGGAAAAGAACAGCATTTTTGATTTAATCAAAGTAAAACTCGAAGAATTGTGTACGGATGAAAGGACCCACCAGCGTGAACTAAAAGTGCGTGTTATAGGAGATCGGACACTTCTTCCGGAAGATTTGCTGAAAAGCGTTAGGAAAGTTGAACAGGTTACTTCAGGATACAATGAATTTACCCTCAATGTTGCAATCGCATACGGAGGGAGACAGGATCTTGTGCAGGCAATCAGGGAAATTGCAAAAAAAGTGCAAAAAGATGAAATGGAGATTTCTGAACTGACAGACTCCACAATATCGCAACATCTATACCCAGAAAAAGATGCTCCTGTATCCGATGTGGACCTGATTATCCGTACAGGTGGAGATGAAAGGTTGTCAAATTTCCTGCCATGGCAAGCCAGTGGAAATGAATGTGCAACCTACTTTTGTGCACCATATTGGCCTGATTTCAGGAAAATTGATTTCCTCAGGTCAATAAGGCTTTACCAGCAAAGAACTGCTGAGAAAGAAAAATTACTTTCAAAAAGGACACACCGCCTATCCTGTGAATCTCATAACTAAAAATAAGATTTAGAAGAAAATGGCTGTGTCAAAAGAATGACGGGTTGAGGATGGAAACACAGCCATGGTTATAGATTATCTGGTTTTTTCTTTGGAATGCCTGAAATGATCGTATTTCTCGTATTGTTCGGTCCTCTCAACAAGTCCTTTGAAGAATTCATCCATTTTAATTCACCTCAGATACTAGTAGGCAGTTAGAATATTATAAGACGTGCCAAGCAGGGTGAAAGTATTTAAGTTGCCAGAAAAATCAAAACCAACTTTCGTTTTGTATATTTCATCCCTTTATCGAAGAGACGGAGTATTCCACAAAAAATAGCCTCATCAGACTTCATCAGCATTCCAGATAAGAACAATGCTGCATTTGCTAAATACAAAACAGACTCTTCCCGCCATGCAGCACAAGGCTGTAACGAAAAGAGTCACTATCGAACGTTGCTTCTTTTGTGTTGAGTTAACTGAGCAAAAACAAAGAGAAATTGCTCAATCTTGGATGAACCTTCTTTGCATCCTTGTAGCTAGCTAGAAGAAAACCCCGGTATACAGGTAAAAGAGAAGGAGTTTCACTACTATCGCGATTCAAAAGTTCTCCGTTTTTATTTTTTAGATCCATAGACAACCTCCACTTTATCGATAAAGTGGTGGAAATGTGTTTCTTAGTTATAATATATAAGCATAAGTATTGTTTCATAAATACAAAATTAAATAAATAAAATATAGAAAAAAAGACTGCAAGAGCATTATTGTATCATTGCCTGAAAAAGAGGTGATTAGAGTGCCCAGACAGTTCTGGCATTCTGATACAATATATTGTCAACATCTCTTGCAGAAAGGATACCGCTAAATTGTAAGTCTACAATGCTTTTAGCCTGCTCCCCAAGAGAACCCCAGGGCTCATCAGAACCAAACAAAATTTTACTTTCAGGTGCATTCTGGATCATTTCTTCCATTGTGGTTCCCTGTTTCCTGTACAAATTTTGGTAGGCTTCATTGGTTATCATCGCAGTGTCAAGATATAGATTGTCAAACTCCCACAATGAGCTCAATATCTCAGGAATCCCATCACCCATATGTGCAAGCTGGAATTTTAGATCAGGATACCTGCCTACTGTGTCAAGGAGTTTCTGAGGACATTTTCTGCATTTCATGGGAAGGTGGAGTACCATACTCATTTCATGTTCATTGAGATACTGGAGAATATTCAAATTTGGAATATCGCCGTAGATTCCGTAGTATTTGATCCCACGTGGAGAATTGCCACGTTCATCTACATATTTCTCTATCTCTTCGATGCCATCACTGGCTGAGAGAAATGGTATGAAATTCACGTGCTTATCTTTAATCTTAGAGATTTTCTCATTAGCTTTAGTGTAATTTATTCTCCATCCGAAATATGGCTCCTGGGAATCCGTAGAAACGTTCCAGAGATGATAGTAAAGCCCTCTCCATATGTGACCAAAAGTGTTTGCAGGTTCAGGCTGAGAAAAAAGAACACAGTTCTCCACGTTGTTACTTTCCATAATGCCCTCCAGCTCCCCGAAGTCATTACTAAACTTTTTTGTTGGGCGCAGAGCCATTGTCATTAACATTGAATTAGTACCATAGTGACAGTGAGCATCATTGATCCTGATTTTCATTTTTACCACCCGAATATCAAGGAAAATGCAAAGCTACAGCTATCCTGTTTACGCAATATAAGTGAAGATGCAGACAGAGGGAGTCTGGACCCCACCTACAAAATCTGAACAATAAATCATTATGATTGATGATACATAACCTAACGGAGATCAAATTGCGAAATGGTTTAAAAGTTTTCAAATGGCGTTGTACTTTTCAAAAGGAAGAATACTTTGTTACGAAGTTAATGAAGTGCTCTTGAAGAAAATGCTTATATAGAAAACAGCAAGAATTATCTTACACAGGTGGGAATAGTTGGTGCCTTAAATTTGAATACAAAATAGGCGTAGCCTTAACCTTCCTGTATTGACAAATGGGGTTTGATTAAATGGATCCAGTAGCACATTTTGAAATACCGGCAAAGAACAAGGAAAAGATGAAAGAATTCTATGGCAACGTTTTCGACTGGCAGTTCCAGGACCTTCCGGAAATGAACTACACCATGATTTACACAACCGAAATCGATGAGCAATTCATGCCAAAAGAGGTTGGGAGCATAAACGGAGGGATGGCAACTGAAGATCCTGCCGAATCACCCGTACTTGTTATTGTTGTACAAAATATGCAGGAATCCCTGAATAAGGCAAAGGATGCAGGCGCAGAAATGGTGATGGAACCTGTCGATATTCCAGGCGTGGGAAGCTATGCCCGAATTAATGATATTGAAGGTAACCTGATTGGCATAATGGAACCAGCTATGAAATAAAAAAATAAAATTTCTTCGTGCAAAAAAATCAGTAAAAAAGTGTTTGGTGCGGGGGACGAGATTCGAACTCGCGGATTCCTACGAAACTAGGCCCTCAACCTAGCGCCTTTGGCCTGGCTCGGCAACCCCCGCACAGGGGTATAAAAAAGGAAAGATTTTGACGTCTTTCCGTTACAGTTCTCCCAGAATCATATCGAGGCTGGAAGCTTTTTCCTTAATAGTACTAACAGCATTTATAATTAACTGTTGAGCACTGTAGGAGCCATCGGATTCCATAGTGAAAATGAATGAATTTACATCTTCTGTTACATCAATGGCATCAATGTCACAGGAACCTACACAAAGCTTGCAAAGAGAACATCGCAATGTGCCATCTTCCACAACTTCTGCAGATTCTTCCCCGAGAACAAGGATGTCTCTCGGGCAGACTGTAACACATGCACCACAGCGGTCACAATCATGAATGTCAATCACAGGCATGTTCTTGTAACCACAAGCAACACCTGCCTGCCATCTGGCATGATCATGTCCAAATCCCATGGTTGCAGTTGCTTCCAAAACCAACTTTTGACCGGGTTTAAGCAGGACTATAGGAATACTGGAATCTGCAGGAGAAACTTTTGGATCTGAAGAAACAAGGTCACCTGAGTAAACCATACGTTCCTCGTCCTCCGCTTCCACACTTAGGGTAAAAGCTACACTGCATGCCGGACAACCGTCTTCACATGAACACTCAGTATGAGGTACAAACTCCTCAAAGTTTGTAGCAATTGGGATGAGTGCCATTCTCAGACCTATCTGTTCGTCATAAAGCACTGAAGTGTTGTTATAAATTCCAACTTCTTCAATTGCCAATGTGGGAACATCGGCGAGCATAGCCCGCCTCAATCCGTTTGCAAATGATGCATCTACTCCGGAGAGAATGAATCTTGCAGAACGGTCCGATAATTCCAGTAAATCGACTTCCATATTCAGGAACCTCAGCTCCTTTATTATACGCGTCTGCCGCCTTTTGGACGGGTTCCGTCGTGTGGGACAGGAGTTACATCTTCAATGCGACCAATCCTTATTCCGGCACGAGCAAATGCCCGGATGGCTGCCTGTGCCCCTGGACCGGGGCTTCTCTGTTTGTTTCCACCCGGTGCACGCACCCTGATGTGAACTCCGATTACGCCTTTGTCCTTAAGGGTATCAGCCAGCTGCCCTGCCATTTGCATAGCAGTGTACGGAGAACTCTCGTCTCTTGCAGCTTTAACAACCATACCACCTGATGACTTTGCAATAGTTTCAGCACCAGTAACATCAGTTATGGTGATAATAGTGTTATTGAATGAACATTTAATATGTGCAACGGCCCAAATTCCATCTGCCATAATTTAAACCTCCTGTTTACTCCTCAACCAGGGATGATGCCACCTGAGCAGGCCTTTCCGGATGGGATTCACTGACCATTGGTGATTTGGTGTAGTAGTCGATATTCATTTCA
Source organism: Methanohalophilus levihalophilus (assembly GCF_017874375.1). Classification (NCBI taxonomy): domain Archaea; kingdom Methanobacteriati; phylum Methanobacteriota; class Methanomicrobia; order Methanosarcinales; family Methanosarcinaceae; genus Methanohalophilus; species Methanohalophilus levihalophilus. The sequence continues at coordinate 170,556 of NZ_JAGGLK010000001.1, read as the reverse complement.
TCTTCCTTGGAGATCAGCATGCTTGGAACTGTAACTCTCTTTCCTTCGATTGCAATGTGTCCATGTGTGATGAACTGGCGAGCCTGTTTAGGAGTTCTTGCTAGACCAAGCCTGTGGACAATAGTCTGCAACCTGCGCTCCAGTACAGTTTCAGTAGTAAGACCAAGGATATCATCGACATTGGAGTCTGGTTTGAGAATTGAGTATCTTATAAGCTTTGAAAGAATCTGATCTGCTTCTGTCTTTGCATGTCCTGAAAGTTCAGCTTCTGCAGATTCGGCCAAAAGACGCCTTGCGTCAGCCCTGTAGCGACGAAGGATACTGTGTGCTTTCCAGAGTTCCTTCTTGTTCCTGAGACCGTATTTCTTGACAAGTTCAACTTCAGTAGCCATCCTGGCAGCCTGCCATGGGTGGTTTGGGGTGTCATAGCTTTTTCGTCTTTTTCCTGGATAAACCATTCCTAATCACCTTCACTTCTTCTTGCTGACACCAATAGTTGAGCCTCTTCTGCCAGTGGACTTTGTCCTCTGACCACGCACCTTAAGACCTCTCTCGTGCCTGATACCACGGTATGCACGAACTTTCTTGAGATCGTTGAGGTCCTCCCTTATGGTCATTGCGATGTCCTGACCAAGGAGATGCTTGTCTTCACCGGTTGCGAAATCTTTACGCCTGTTGAGCATCCAGTTTGGAAGATGCTGTTCAAAAGTGCTAATGGTTTCATCCAGTTTGGCAATGTCCTCATCTGGAAGATAACCGATAGTTGCAGTAGGATCTACACCTGTAGATTCTGTGATAATACGTGCAGTTCTCCTGCCGATGCCCTTGATACCGGTAAGAGCATACTGGACAGGTTGGCTGCCCTGAAGGTCCGTATTCATGATACGGACAAGATGTCTTATTTCATCTTCTGCCATTATATTCCTCCTTAAGGATGCAAAACACATCCCGTAGCCCCGAAAAATTATTTTCGGCACAGCCATTCAGCTTTATAAAATATTTATAAGACCTGAAAGGCTTGGCTCAATATACCCTTTTAGGTATATAACCTTAATTGTCACAAAAAGAAGCTGATGTTTCCGGGAAATATTGTATTGGGCAGGAGGTTTATTCCCATGGAAGAGCAAGCTCCTATAAATAAAATAACATCAAAGAAAAAGTGACTATTAAGGGAGAACCTATAATGGTGAAAAAACCATCCAAACCGGAGAATTTGTTTCGGGCTCTTTTTACAAATACCAATGATGCAGTTTTCATCAGTGATCTAAACGGGACTATCCTTGATGCAAACAAAATTGCGTGTGATAAACTAGGCTATCAGGAAGAAGAGATTCATGGCATCAGGTTTAAAGAACTATGTGCCGCAGAATCCGCAGCCATAGTTACTGATTCTTTCAATGAAATCCAGGAAAAAAAAGAAGTGGCTTTTGATTATCACCACCTGGAGAAAAACGGACATACTTTTCCAGCAAAAGCAAATTGCAGTCTGATTGAATATAATGAAAACCATGCAATACTTTGCATCGTAACAGACACCTCTGAAAAAGAAGATACAAAACTGGAAATTGAAGAAGCACGAATTGCTGCCGAAGTTGCCAACCGGGCAAGAAGTGAATTCCTCGCAACCATGAGCCATGAATTGCGCACGCCACTAAATTCAATCATTGGTTTTTCAGAATTATTGATCGATTGTGATCCTTTAACTCCTGATGACAGGCAAAAAAAGTATGTGGCCAACATACATAAAAGCGGAAAGCATCTCCTTGATTTAATAAATGACATTCTTGATTTATCTAAAATTGAAGCTGGGAAGGTGAAACTCAGTCCTGAGATATTTGAAGTCCAGAAAGCAATTAGTGAAGTAACAACTGTTGCATCTCCTCTTGCAGCAAAAAGCAGAATCGAACTGAATATTGATTCACGTGATGCAGGAGAGGTGCTTGCTGACAAAGGTAAATTCAAGCAGACACTTTACAATCTACTCAACAATGCAATCAAGTTCACTCCGGAAGGAGGAAAAATTGAACTTACTGCCGAAAAAAAAGATGGGGAATTACAGGTATCCATAAGGGATTCAGGTGTTGGAATCGCTCCCGATGACATGGAGAAAATATTTAAACCGTTTGTGCAACTGGATTCTTCTGCAGATCGCAAATACGGCGGAACAGGCCTTGGTCTTGCTCTTGTGAAGAAATTCGTGGACCTGCATGAAGGAAGGGTATCTGTGCAGAGTGAGGTAGGAAAAGGAAGCACTTTTTCGTTTACAATCCCCGATCAGCAAACAGCTACCGAAACAAATCTTGCGCAGGAGAAAGAGGCATTTGAACCCGAAATTCCAATTACATCCGAAAATAAGAACAAAAATTCAACAATACTGGTTGCAGAGGATGAAGATGATGCAAGGGAATTACTCACCGCCACATTGCTTTCACTGGGATATGATGTAGTAGAAGTGGACAGAGGAGACAGAGTTATGGAGGCTGTCAAAAAAGTGAAACCATTTGCCATTACAACAGATATAATGATGCCTGGAAAGGATGGCTGGCAGGTTCTCAGGGAATTGAAAGAAGACGAAGAAACAAAAGACATTCCCGTAATTATGATTTCCGTTCTGGATCAGTGCTATAATAATAAAACAGTCAATGCGGAAGATTACTTTGTAAAACCTGTTGACAGGGAAGACCTCCTCCATACCCTTGAAAGATTTCGTCACTCATGCACCACAGAAAATCCAGTGATACTTGTAATTGATGATAACTCGGATGATAGGGAGCTTATTGTTTCCATCCTGAAACCGGAAGGCTATGAGATCATCGAGGCAAGGGGAGGCAAAGAAGGAATTGAACTCGCAAAAAGTGAGAAACCATGCCTGATAACCCTGGATTTAATGATGCCGGAAGTTTCCGGTTTTGACGTGATTGAAACTTTGAAAGCGGAGGAAGAAACAGCGAATATTCCCATTCTGGTTTGTACTGCAAAGGAGCTGACATCGGACAATAATAAAATGCTCAGGGAAAATGTTACCGTTGTCCTGAACAAGGGTAAATTCAATCACAAAGAGCTTATCGATCTTGCAAAGGAATTGAGCTCCTTACATATTGCCTGATTTTCAGGAACAGAAAACATGATTACCCGAGTCGCTAAAATAGAGGGAGTTTTCCTTGATATGGATAACACCCTTTTTGATTTTGTAAGCGCGAAACTTGAAGCCTGCAGGGTAGTAATTGAATATCTAGGGGAAGGTTCTTCTGAAGAATTGTTTAGTTATTTCAGACGAGGAGTCTATGATTTTGAGCATCCGCTAAACATCAGTGATTACCTGCATGAAAAGGAACTGTTTACTGAGCATGTTTTTGAGGAATGCATATCCATCTACGAGAAAGTAAAACTTGAGAATATTGAGCTATATCCGAATGTGAAAGATACACTGTGCAGCATCAATCGCAGGGAACTCAAGGTAGCTGTTGTGACAGATGCCCATACTGACGGGACATTGTACCGGCTGGAAAAAACAGGGATTCTGGGAATGGTAGATGAAATTATTACCTGTGACATGACAAAAGCAAAAAAACCGTCTGAGCAAGTATTCAGATTCGCACTGGAAAAATGCGATCTTCTGCCCCAGAACTGTATTTATGTGGGGGACAGCATGCGAAGGGATATTGAACCCGCAAAGAAAATAGGTATGATTACAGCCCATGCTGCGTATGGTGACCGGAATGATCATGAGGAAAAGAATGGTACAGCTGATTTTGTCCTTCAGGACATTAAGGAACTGACAACTATTCTTGAAAAACTGGAAAAAACAAGCCTTTGAGAGCGAATTCCCGCTATTGCTATATACCAATAGACATGAAGGTAGTGCAGGAGTGATCAAGGAATGGCCGACAGTAAGAAAATTCTGATGGTTATAGCACAGGAAAACTTCAGGGATGAGGAATATCTGGATCCCCGGAAAGTTTTCGAGAAGAATGGTTATGATGTAACAGTTGCCAGCAATTCAACCGAAACGGCACGGGGAGCGAAGGGTGAGAAAGTAAAACCTGACATTGCAATTGCAGATGCAAATGCAGATGATTATGATTCAGTTGTGATAGTGGGAGGCGGAGGTTCCGTTAAGTTCCTGTGGGATAACGTGAAACTCAGGAGTCTTGCAAAAGATGCAGAGAAAAGCGGAAAGGTTGTTGCAGCCATTTGCCTGTCCCCGGTGGTACTTGCAAAAGCAGGACTTCTGAAAGGCAAAAAGAGTACCGTTTTTGCGGAAAAAACTGCCATTAAGGCCCTTAAGAAAAACGGTGCCAAATACGAAGATACTGATGTACTACGGGAAGGAAAGATAGTGACCGGACGTGATCCAAAGGCCGCAAAGAAATTTGGCGAGACTGTCGTGGAAGCTTTGAAGGGATAAGCTTTCACCCACTTTTTCTTTTCAGGATTTATATTTCCAAATTCTCTTATTTTTCATCATTGTGTTTTACAGTTATAGCCACGTTTCCTTTCTTTTGGCCTTTTTCAAGATAGTTAAAAGCTTCTGCAATTTGTTCCAGCGGATAGCTTCTGTCTAAAACCGGTTTTAATTTTCCAGATTCAAGAAGCTCTTTGAGGAAAAACAAATTCTCTTTTTTCTCGCATGCCCCTCCTCCGCCAAAGATCACTTTCTTGCTGCCAATTCTCGAAGTCCAGAGCATTTGAAATAGATCTTTTAAACCACCTGCAACTGCAAGATAGAAACCATCCTGACTCAGCGATTTTTTACATTTTGAAAACGATGTTGTTCCCACTGCCGTGTCCAAAATGATATCATAAGACTCGCCGTTTTTAGTGAAATCCTCTTTCGTATAATCAATTACCTTATCGACACCCAGAGACGTCACCAATTCCAGATTTCGAGTGCTGCATACACCTGTTACTTCTGCACCAAAGGCTTTGGCAATTTGTACAGCAGAAGTACCGACCCCCCCTGAAGCACCATTTACAAGGACTTTTTGTCCATTTCGAACATTTGCCCTGTCTCTGAGGAAATACAAGGAAGTCAGAGCGCCGAAAGGAATTACTGCAGCTTCCTCATACGTCAGATTAGCCGGTTTTGCTGCAAGCAATCCGTCTTCAGACATACATTTGTACTCTGCATAAGCACCCATACCATCACCATCACCTCCAAAGATCCGGTCACCCACATTAAACAATTTAACGTCTTTTCCAACTGCTTCAATTTCTCCGGCAAACACAGATCCTAGCATGCTTTTCTTTGGTTTTGTGATGCCAAGCATCAAGCGCGCCAGAAGTCCTAAACCGGGCGGAATATAAACAAAATCCCGGGCATTGGAGTCACCGGTTGTTACTGATGTGGCATGGATTTTTATGAGAACTTCATTATCTTTTGGGATGGGTTTTGGAACCTCTCTAAGCTGAAGAACTTCAGGTGGGCCGTATCTTGTGCATACAATTGCTTTCATCAGTAGCCTTCCTAATTATTCGGTATTGTTACTCTTTCCTACAGTTATGACTACATTTCCCTTCTTATGCCCTTTTTCAACATATCTGTAAGCATCGACAATTTGCTCCAGCGGATACTTCCTGTCAATTACCGGTTTGAGCTTACCCTCTTCAATAAGTTCCCTGAAAAAAGCCACATCCTCCCTTGTATATTTGGGGAGCGGAAACATCACTTTTTTACTTCCAATTTTCGATGTCCATATGTGTAAGAGGGGGTTCTGGGCCAGAAATCCCAGTTCTGTTGAAAAATAGATTCCACCCTTTTTCAGCAGGCTTTTACAGCGTGAAAATGAGCTTTTACCAACCGCATCAAAAACGATGTCATGTGTTTGGTCATCTTTTGTAAAATCCTCTTGAGTGTAATCAATGACCCTGTCAGCATCGAGGGATTTTACCATTTCCAGATTTGTGGTACTGCAGACTGCGGTAACTTCTGCCCCATAGTACTTTGCCAGCTGAACCGCTGCTGTACCGATGGATCCGGAAGCACCATAGATCAAAATGCGTTTTCCTTTTTGGAGATTTGATCTGCTGATATAGGTTAATGCAAGGGAAGCCCCATCACATATCGAAGCGGCTTCTTCATAATCCAGGTTTTCCGGTTTTATCGCAATAGGATCGTCTTCGGCCAGGCAGATATACTCTGCATGTGCACCCATTTTGTCCCCGGTGTGTCCAAAAACTTTGTCACCCACCTGAAACAACGTTACATCCCTGCCAATGGATTCAATTGCCCCGGCAAATTCACTCCCGAGTATTTTCTGTTTTGGTTTCGTAATGCCAAGGAAAAATCTTACAAAAAAAGGATCTGCATTTCGAAATCCACAATCGGTCCTGTTCACTGTGGTCGCATGTATTTTGATGAGAATCTCATTGTCTTTTGGAATTGGTTTAGGAACCTCTTTTAGTTCAAGTACATCAGGTGATCCGTATCTTTCATTTACAACAGCTTTCATGACATGACATCCTATCAATCGAAATTATTGCCTTTCATTTTACCTACAAATTCATCAGCTCTTTTGAAATCATCTTCATTGGGTCTGCCTTTATTCATCCCACCGATGTATTTCATGAAGCTGTTCTTGTTGAGGCCTTTACAAAAGAATTCGTCTACGATCACTGCACCCTTCTCTTCCAAACTGCTTTCTAATTTACTATGATCGGATTTCCTTATCATTGCGGAGGTGGAGAATACAAACACTTTCTTCCCATTTAGATTCGGTAACTTATCCACCAAATCGAAAAGAGAATCATGATGCTTGTTGGAATAGATACCTGAGCCAAAGCCAATTAGGTCGTAGTCATTGATTTTCTGCAAATCTACATCTTCAGGCCCGACTAGATCCGCACCCAATACCTGTGCCATCCTCTCCGCAATTTTCAGGGTATTTCCCTGATGTATGGATTTGACGATTATGAGAGAGTTCATTGCTCATTCTCCTTTGGTAATATGGATGCAATGTGTAATTGTTTTCCCGGCTTATGTATTGTCACTTGCAACGGTTATAGCCACATTCCCCTTCTTGTGCCCCTGCTCTACATACCTGTGAGCTTCGGGAATCTGCTCAAACTGATAGATTCGATCAATGACAGGTTTCAACCTCCCTGCCTCAATTAGCTCTTTGAGGAAAGTTAAGTTTTCAATGGTATCACCATCATCTGCTGAAGCAAGAACATTGATGTAGGCTCCGCCTTGCTTAAGAACCTGCTTGGCTTTTGAAGAAGGAAGTTTGCCCACCGCATCAAGAACAATGTCATACATCTCCCCGTTTTGAGTAAAATCCTCTCTTGTGTAATCAATGACTTTATCGGCTCCCATCAATTCTACCAGTTTCAGATTTGCAGTGCTGCACACACCGGTTACTTCCGCGCCAAAGTGCTTTGCAAGCTGTACCGCATTGGTACCCACCGCCCCTGAAGCACCATTGATCAAGACTTTCTGGCCACTCTCGATATTGCCTTTCCTGAGAAGTTGGAGTGCCGTCATCCCTCCACCGGGAACGGCAGCGGCTTCCTCATAAGTGAGATTCTCCGGTTTTAGTGCCATAACCCCGTCTTCAGGCATGCATTTGTACTCAGCATGCCCACCAAAATTCTCCCTGAATGTGGATGCAAAAACCTGATCCCCGACACTAAAGCGTGTCACATCCTGTCCCAAGGCTTCAATCTCTCCGGCAAGCTCCATTCCGAGAACATGCCGTCTTGGACCTCTTATACCCAGGTAAAGTCGTGCCGGAATCCATTGCCAGCGAGGGGTGGGAAGCTTAAAGCTTCGCATTATCGTATCCCCGATGGTCACGGTTGTCGCATGGATTTTGATGAGGACTTCATTGTCTCTGGGAATCGGTTTATCCACTTCTTTGAGCTGGAGAACATCGGCTGATCCGTATTTGTTGTAGACAAAGGCTTTCATAGCACACCCTTATTTATTTTGGACTGCTTATGTAATTTAGTTTGTGGCTGTTTCTCCAAAGGAACCACATTGATACCGATGGTTTTGTCTGGATTTCCACAACATCCCCAAGGACAAAAAACCCTATTGAAATCATTCCCCTCTAAGCAACAAATTCTATCTAATACGGGAATAATAGGATTAGTGGAAAAATGAAGAAATTGATGATATCAATTGCTCTGGTGTTGTGCCTCTGCATGATACCTGTGGCGATGGCTGCTGAAGATGAGCAAAACACCAGTGAAAACAGCTCGCTGGAAATGGAAAAAGAAAATCCTCAAATCCCTCCAAAGGTAGGAGCAGCGATTCTCATCGGAATTGTCATCTCGACTGCTTTCGGATATTATTTCATAAGCAGGCAGTGATTGCTGCTTTGATTTTTAAAATTTCAGAGTCACTTAATTGCTCATTAGTAACATATCATTAATCTCTGTTATTCTGTAAAATGAAGAACGTATAACCATATTCATCCGGGTGTTCCCTGAAGAGTTTTATCTCCCGTCTGTTAAACTCAATTATTGCTTCTGCATCGGCATTTCCTTTATACTTATCACCGATTTCATCAACTCTTTTTTCCAGATTGGCGTAAAAATCGTACCAGGTAGAATTCGGCAGACTGAAGCGGTCAATGATATCATATCCTGCCGCCACGATAACTTTTTCAGTGTCAGCTATATTCTTGATATCAGGATAACAGTCCTGCCAGAATTGAACCACTTCAGGAGAAGGCTCATCCGTGAACCAGGTACTCTCTGAAACAGCCACATAACCTCCTTCTTTCAGGAATTGTTTCCAGTAGCTAAGTCCTTTTTCAAAACCAATAATAAAAATTGAGCCTTCTGACCAGATTACGTCGAATTCTCCTGCTTCAAAAGGCAGGTCATCCATGGAAGCACAAACTGTGGTAATCCTGTCATCAACTCCCTCTTTAGCTGCATTTTCCATCAGTTTGTTCAGATAAGGCTGGTAAATGTCAGTTGCAGTGATGTGACAGTCATTGCAGATTTTCGCAAGATGAACTGTCTGCATGCCGACACCGCAACCAATGTCAAGGATCTTACTGCCTGCAGGAAGAGAGGAAAGTAAATTAAAGGCTTTTTCAGTACACTCATTACTACCCGGACCCTGTCTGGGCATCCCATCAAAAATTTCAAAAATTGGTGATTCCATTTTTTACACCTATAATCATCATTTATGGTGCTTGATATGAATGTGCAATAAAGTCAATATGATTTTTGACAATTACAATTTTATGTGTTCAAGCAGTGATTCTTAATATCACGCAGACTATTTAGCAATTTTACTCTACAATAAACTCAGAAGTAGTGAAAAGATGGATGAAAAGTTACTTGCAGATATCGGGTTAAGTAAATATGAGAGATCTGTTTATTTGACGCTTTTGAAAGAAAGAGATCTCGAAGCAAGTAAATTATCACAGTTGTCACGAGTTCCCATTGGAAAGATCTATGAGATTTTGAGGGATTTAAACAAGTATGGCCTTGTGGAAATAAAACCTTCAAGACCACGAAAATACAGGATTGTTGATCCGAAAATCGCTTTTGAACTAATGTACAAAAGAAGAGAAGAAGAGGCAATCAATGAGCTCAAACTACTCAGGGAATCATTTGCTGAAATTAAGCGGCAACTTTCCAATGGGGATTCTCCAAAGAATGTTGAAACAATAATCTGGCCCGACAAGTTCCATGATGATGAACTAAAAGAGATGTTGAATTCATTTTTTGAGGATATTAAGCATGAGATATGTGTTGTTACTCCCGTTAAGTATAAGCCCGGCGCATCAGAGCAGTATGATAATTCAATATTAATGTTCAGCAAGGCTTACTTAGATTTGGCACAACGTGGCGTTCATATTAAAATCCTGGATTCCCATTCTCAACTGTTGCCGTCAATAAAAGAACTTATTAGTTCAATAGAAGATGAATCAATCAAAAGTAAGTTCCAGAAATTCATGGAAATAAGGTTTTTGGAAACAGACTATGATTTTGTAATCTTTGATTCAAAGACTATCTTTATTGATATTGAAGATCAGGTTAATACGGGCACCAGTCTCGGTATGACGCAAATTCAGGATGAGTCATATACAAATCGTTTCAAGGATAAATTCGACGAACTCTGGACTAAGGGAAAGCGAGTTAATTTCACATAAACTGGTTCAGGTTATGAGCTTTTTATTGATGCATGCAGCAATGGCTGCTGAGGATGTGCAAAACACCAGTGAAAACAGCTCACTGGATATCGAAGAAGAAAGGCTTCAAATGTCTCGAGGGATGAGAATAGCGTTTCTCATTGGAATTATCGCCTTGACTGCTTTCGGATATTATTACATAAGCAGGCAGTGATGGCAGTATTCTACCATAATCATTCCATTTTGTTTTCCTGGAGAAAAACGATGCCAAGTATGAGGATGTTGATTTAATCCGGGAAGGCAGGATTGTAACCGGGCGTGATCCCATGGGCGCAAAGAAATTCGGTGAGACTGTCGTAGAAGCTTTGAAAGGATGAAGCGTCTGGTTTTTTATTTGCTATTTAAGTTATTTGTAATCAAGTATATTCAAAGTCTTCAAAGCCTTTTTGCTTAAGGACTTCTTCAACTTCTTCGTCATAATAGTCTTCGATATCCTTGGTTTTCTTTATTTTTTCCATTAGTTTAAAGGTTCTCGAATGTGCTTGACGTAAAACTAAATTAAAGGACCGTGGGCAAACAGTTATCGAACCCATTGAAAGGCAATCTAAATTTGGATCTACTTTTGTTCCTAATACGTAGCATACTATTGCAGTATCAGGTTCCACTTTCCCTGATGTTTTTATCTCAGACGCATAATTGTTAGCTTGATAAAGATGATCAGATGAAATTGTTGAACCACCCCGTTTAAGCTCTATTATTAAAACTTTAGAAGTGCCACAGACTTCAACGTTTTCTCCGTCTTCACCATATTTATCGCTACTATATACTCCAAAAGAACAATCAGGAAGAACAACAAAATCAGGTCTTTTTCGTGGATTTCTAAGATCCTTCACACCCTGCTTATCAAAATGTGTTCTTAAGACTGTTGACAATGATTTATTTGATGAAAACTCTATACTTTCATACTCTGGTCCAAATATCCAAAGACCATATTCAAATAAAGGCTGAAGTTCATGCAATTCATCTGTTTTTGGATCTTCTACTATGTCTTCAAGCTGTTCAATTAAATCTAACCTTTTCTTAAGTTCATCTAAAACCATTTTTGCATCCATGATATCCCATTCATCCAAAATATGAGATAGGGAGTCCATATCATTGGGAGTTAATTGAGACAACTGTCGTAACAATTTATACACAGATTTGCTTCTTTCCATGTTTGCCAAAACTTCAACAACATTTTCCAAGTGACTTGTTTTTATGGTAGGACACTTTTGTTGAACCTGAGTGATAAAATGTCCAATCGAATTTCTCGAAGGTGTACTCAATTGTTTAAGCGTTTTCCTTTGAGTCTGCAAAATGCTTATTTTTTCCTCACGCCGAACATCTTTCATTAAATCTGAAACTGTTTCAAGAATAAAAGTGTTAATTTTTTCTTTAACTTGTTTTACCCTTTCAGTTTCATTAAATCCAGTCCAATCATCTTTAACATCATCTACTAAAATATCAGCTTTTACAATTATTGTATATCTTCTTGCTTCACTTGTCCTTCCATCTAAGAAGCTACCACTAAAATCTTTCCAAGAATGATCACCCACCAATCGACCATTAACCCACCATACAACTCCATGCTGCTTAGTGGTTCTACCAACAACTTTGCTATCAATTAGATATATGTTAATAGCTCCAAAATCAGGTAATTCATACACGTATTCTTTTGCATGTTCTAATATGTCTGAATATTCAATTAGTTCATCATTTAAATATATTTTAAAATGAACGGGATCTACAATAAACTTTGTTCCAAGCAAGTCCTTAACTTCACCAATTTCTAACCACTTTGAAAGCTCTAATTTTTTGCTGAAAGTACTGTGTATTTTGGTCCCATTTCCATCATGTTTATTGCGATTTACTAATTCAATGGTATAAGGAGCATCACCAGAAGACATTGATACATTGAAAAGAGATTGGCAACCATCTTTCCAAGTTTCAACCTGATAATCCTTTGAAAAACAGAAAAGACTATGACGTCCTTTACCATTTTTTCCAAAAACTCGTCGTTCAATGTCTTTGTTAATCCCTACAACTTTTACAGTTGATCCTTGGACACCTACACGATTATAATTAAACTCACTCCAATACTTTAAAAATTCGTCCTTGGTCATCCCACAGCCGTTATCAGATATCTCAAAATAATTGTCTGGATAAATCGGCCACTTAATTCTAACTTCTGTTGCTCCAGAATCCCATGAATTTGCTACTAATTCTATTATTGCTACTTTAGGATCGCTTATCATTTTTCCAGCATAGTTTTCAAAAAAACGACTACTAAAACGAGGATGAAACAAATTTGGCTGGGATTCATCTTTAATCATGACAAGCGACCTACAAAATCAGAAATAATAATTAGTTACAATTAATACTTCAATTTAGTATAATACTTTTTTGTAAGTAAGACTCGAATTGCTTTCAACCAAGGCCTCAAAGTGCAAAAAGGTACAAAAACGAAAAGAAATCAGAGCGCCGAGGGGGAGATTCGAACTCCCGAGGGGTCTATGCCCCACAAGCTTTCCAGGCTTGCGCCCTACCACTAGACTACCTCGGCACGAAACTAAGCGAATAAAGTCGGATATTCAGTCGCTGCCTTGCGACTTTGACTTCCATCCTGATGGGTAAATATCGGCATCCATTATTACTCTTTCGGTGACTGCACAGATTCCATGCTCACTGGCAAGGATTTCCTCCGCGTTCATCTTTGAATTGCACAGTGCAACAACCTCGCCCTTCAGGGAAAATATGCAGGCAGGTGCATCTTTTCCAAGGCCTTCATCCACACCAACTACTCCGGTTACTGCCAGGGCAGCCCCGTGACAGATTGCATTGATTGCCGAATCACGGATAGTAATCGCAGGCAAGTGTGTGAGCCCTTCCTCCATGGGTCTTACGACTTTGCGCAGCTCATCCTCACAACCATCCTCTTTCCAGAGCACATAGGCATCCTTGAGATCGTGTAAAGTCACCGCAGTACTATCATTAAAGGGACCTGTGCCTGTTCTTATCAACTGCTGCATGTGACCGCCACAGCCAAGCACCAATCCAATATCGTGACAGAGTTTGCGAATGTAAGTACCCGCTTCACATCTGACTTTCATCAAGACAAGTGGACCCTGAATGTCCAGAACCTCAAGGGAATAAATGTTCCTGACCCTCAAAGCACGTTTTACCGCAGAAATAATCGGTGGGGTCTGGTAAATCGGCCCCACGAATTCCGCGCACACGGCTTTTACCCTCGATGCAGGCATCTTCTTGTGCAACCGCATCATGCAAACGTATTCCTTCCCTGAAAGCCGGAGAACAGAGACCGCCTTTGTCGCTTTCCCGAGCATGATGGGCAATACACCTGTAACCTTCGGGTCAAGGGAACCCGAATGCCCTGCTCGGGGCAATTCCAGCATATCACGAACCCACGCAGTCACTTCATGGCTTGTAGGTCCTGCTGGTTTGTTGAGGTTTACAACTCCATACATCAGATGTTGTTCAATGGGACGCTGGTAAGGGTCGCAACCATAACGCAAATCAGTAGTTGCATTTGCCTTCAAAAGATGACCTTGCTTTTCGCAAAATAAAGAATCCGGCATTCCTGATCACCCGATTCAGGAAAATCCGCCTGCACCATCAATTGCTGCAGAAATTATCATACATATTCCATTCGGATCCCATGTGGTGGAATCAATCACCAGGGAGTAGATGGAAAGATCACCAATATCAATTCCATGTATTTCCTGATACCTGACAGCTTCGGAAAGCTCTCTTTCAACGGTTTCAGAGAGTCGGATTTCAAAGGAAGAACCTTCACGTTCCACAATCCTGCGGACACGCTCCTCCTGAGGTGCGTGTAACCAGATGCGCAGTGCATCCTGAGCCATGTGACCGGCAAGCCGGCCTTCAAGAATAATATTATCCCGCTCAGTAGCAATCTTCTTTTGTCTCTCGTCAATCATCCTGTCAATAGAAGGATCGGATTCGGCAAGTTTCCCGAACTCTGCAAGGGACATGGAGTTCTCTTTTGCAAGGGTGCGGAAAACATCCCCTGCTGAGATCATTTCAACTCCATACTTCTCCGCCAGCAATTTTGCTGCGGTGGTAGTCCCGCTTCCGGGAAGTCCGCTTACGGTAACAAGCATCTCATACGCCGCCAATATTCAGGGCTTTCCTTACAACCTGACTGATAGCAAGAGAAGTTATGAAATACCAGAAAATCCAGTACTGGATTGGCCCTATAATAGTATCAACGAGGATCACTTCGCCCCAAAATGGGAAAGTCAGGGATGCAGCCTCGTGAAGACTAATAAAATGATAAGCCCACATGAACAATGGAAGGGAAATAATACTGATGTATGCCATTGGCTTGAACTGCTGTTTTGACATTTCCATCTGGTCTCCCATCATTTTGGAGCGTTCTTCCTCCAGCTTTTTGACCATGTAATTATTCTGGGAAAGCTGGGCTTCACGGAATTCCTTCTGGAAAGCCTTCATCTTTTCCTGAGTACTGCGCATCAGCTCCCAATCAATAGTATATTTCTGGATCAGGGAAGCATATAAAGCAGTTATTCCAGCCATTATGAAAAGTACAATATGGAAATTAGACTCCCCAACTGCTGAAATAAGTGGGTCCATAACTGTTCCCACCATAGTACCAATTGCTTCCCTTCCTTCGGTACCGAGCAGGAGAATCCCGAACATAAGAGAGATTCCAAGAGCCAAAATGAATCTTTCAAGTATCTTTTTGAAGTGTGCAGTTACCAAGTCGATCATCCGCCGCTCATTTATGATTACTTATATTGGTCCAGTACATTAATGATTTGCCCGAAGACTTCATCAATTTCACCGGCACCTTCGATATTCACAAGAAGACCTGCCTTTTCATAATAGTCAATGAGTGGCTGGGTATTCCTCTTATATGAAACAAGGCGCTGACGAATGACTTCTTCCTTGTCATCATCACGCTGGTAAAGCTCCTTTCCGCAAACATCACAAATGCCTGCTTCCTTTGGAGGATTGAACTTGATGTGATAGCTTTCACCACATTTACAACTGTAACGGCCTGCAAGTCTTATAACAAGCTCTTCGTCAGGTACCGCAATGTTCAATACAACTTCAAGTGGCATGTTGATATCTTTCAGGATATCTGAGAGGGCATCTGCCTGAGGAACAGTCCTTGGATAACCGTCAAGAAGATAGCCACTTTTACAATCTGGTTCAGCAATCCTGTTTTTGATAATACCTATCAAAACTTCATCCGGGACAAGCTCGCCTTTATTCATATATTCGGCTGCCTTTTTCCCGAGATCGGTTCCTTCTGCTACGTTTGCACGAAGGATATCCCCTGTGGAAATGTGGGGAATATCATAGTGCTTTGAAAGTTCTTTGGCCTGGGTGCCTTTACCAGCACCCGGTGGCCCGAATAATACAACATTCATTTTTTTAGCCTCACATTACTCCTGTCCGAAGAATGAACGCACCATTGGATGCATTTCCATCATCTGTTCGGAAGCAATGTCTTCATAGAGACGGTAAACGATACTTACCGTAAGCAACAGACCTGTACCTCCTGCACCTCCAAGAGTACCCATAAGACTGGCAAGGAGAGTCAGGGCGCCGATGAAAGCACCACCGATTATTGTTACTTTCGGGATGTACCTCTGCATTACTTTTTCAATACTTCCTACATTCCTTCTGAAACCGGGTATCTGCATCCCCGAATTGAACACTTTTCTTGCGGTTGGTTTTGCACCCATACCAGTTGTCTCAATCCAGAACAATGCAAAGATAATACCTCCGACAATCAGGATGAAAGCATCCATTAATACGTGCAATCCAATCTGCCAGGTTGCAGGTGCTGCATACCCATAGCTTGCAAAGTTTTCCCTTACTAAAGAAGGAATCCAGTCATAAGGACTGTTAATTGGAGCAAGGTAATACATAATACCATTTACAGGGGTTGAGCCTGAATACTCACCCAAAAAAGTGATTCCACGACCTGCAAGAAGCAAACCAATCAACTGTATGTTGGCCTGCAATGCACGAACCAGAATCATTGGAAGAACTGAAGCATAGATAAGTTTTACAGGGAATCTTCCCCTTGCACCTTTTACAGCGCTGTGTGAAAGTGGTATTTCGATCCTTGTACTTTCAACAAATACAACAATCAGGAAAATGGCCACAGTGCCTACCAGAGCCAGTATGCCTCCGCTTATAAGCATGAAGCCTATTCCATCCGCGGAAAAGAGGAAACCGGCATCTACATTTTGTGCTATGTAAAGCCATTTCGGGATGATACCTACTGGAAGTCCGGATGAATCAGGGATCCAGTTAATCAAACCAGTTACAATCTGCTGTGAAACACCTGCAACGATGAAAAGGCCTACACCTGAACCGATACCCCATTTGGATACAATCTCATCCATGAACAGGATAAGAACGCCACCAATGCAAATCTGCAGGAATATGATAAATGTTAGCACTCCGGGGCTTACACCCATAATAGAAGCTATGTTAGCATCTGGCTGTATGTAACCACCAAGAATCTGTGGAAGAGCTTCCACTATAATCATAATAAAGACAAGGAATTTCTGTGCTCCCTGGAAGAGAGCCTGATCTGCCGGATCAGACATGTCGAGTTTAATGACGTCTGCCCCCACAAGCAGCTGCAGCACAATAGAAGCAGTAACAATTGGACCAATACCTAGAAGCATCAGTGAACCTGAAGCACCGGCGAAGAATGCACGGTATTGCTCAAACAGGTCAATGGAATTTTCAGACAGTCCAAACAGTGGAACATTAGCAAGTGCAAAATAAAGCATCAAAATTGCCAGTGTCCACATCATTTTGTTCTTGAAGTGAACATGCCCTTCCGGACTAGCTACAGCTGGAAGCCTGTTAAAAAACGGCCCCAAAGTCTCTTTTAAACTCATTACGACACCCTTTTGTCAGATATCCAGTAAACTATTTTTTAATTGAGATGGATATTGGAGTAATGCCATTTAGGCATTACTCATCGATCCCAAGACAGCTACCACCTGCAGCTTCGATTTTATCCTGGGCTGTTGCCGAGAAGCTTGCAGCAGTTACTACCATATTCTTTGAGACCTGACCAGTCCCGAGAACCTTCTCTATTTCAAGATCCTCAAGGTTTATGTGATACACACCATCTTCTTGTTTTGCAAATCCATCTTCCACAAGCTGATCTGCAAGTTCATCAAGCTCACCCACGTTCACAATTGAAACTGAGTTTATGGATTTAAGCGGACGCTTGAAGCCATATTTACCGCGAGTGTAACCGCCCTTTAGCGCGAGGACATAATGGTGTTTGACTCCACCACTTTTTCCACGTCCGCCACGGTTTCCTGCACCACGCCTGTTTTTGGTAGTGCCGCCACCGCAAGTACGGGAGCCTCTGAACTTTTTGGTTCTAGTTTTGCTCATACACTTCACCTCATTTTGTTAAGGAGCACAGTGATTTCTTCACCGTGGTTTCCAAGAATACCACCCTGCTGGAAGGTTCTCTTGATACCATCGTGCCCTTTTCTTGGAGGGTGTAACCTGAAAACCGGTTTGAGACCGGGTATGTCTTTCAGACTGGCTTTACCCTCAATGACTGCTTCTGAAAAAGCAGCAATCGAGTCAAAGTCTGTGTTCTCAGCTACATATGCCTCAGTAAGACGGTCACCGCCTTCGAGCCTTCCACGGTTTGTGAGCATCTGTGCAAGGTTTTCAGCATCAATTTCGCCATATGCAATGAAATCCTTTGCTTTCTGGATCATACCCTTGTTATGGGGGTTATCTTCCAGAATCACACAGTGGTTTATCCTGTGAAGGCGAAGCATGGAAAGGGTGTCAGCAATTGAACCCCTTACGTTAATGCTACCACGTACCCGAACAACTGCGTACATTTTCAGGCCTCCTCAACACAGGTCTGTGGAATACGGACTGTACCGGTATTCACGAGTGCATTGTAAGTTGCCTTAGCAAAGTTAAGGGTAGTCCTTGTCTGCCCTTCGGTTCTGGTCCAGACATCCTTGATTCCTGCTTTTTCAAGCACTTTACGTGCTGTGTCACCGGCAGCAAGGCCAAGTCCACGTGGAGCAGGTTTCAGTTCGACTGTAACACTGCCTGCTTTCCCTCTGACTTCAGAAGGAACAGTGTGAGGCAGTCCACAACCGCATTCCCAGGAACCGCAACCGCGGCGTACTCTGGTAATGTTAATCTTTGCATTATCGATAGCTTTTCTGATAGCCGGACCGACCTGTACGTCCTTGGCCTGTCCAAGACCTACATACCCATCGCCGTTACCGACAATGACAGTAGCCCTGAATTTAACACGGCGTCCAGAGTCAGTCATCCTCTGTACCATGTTAATGTCAAGAACCTCATCTTCAAGCTCCGGCAAGAGAATGTCCACAATCTTTGATTCCCTGATTGGAAGACCGGAATCAATAGCTTCATCCATTGAAGTAATCTGGCCCTCTGAAACAAGTACACCAAGTCTTGTCTTGGGAACCCATTCTTCTTCATATTGATATGCCATATAATCACCTTAGTTGAAATCCGAAAGGATTTTCTCTTTTGAAGCATCGAACATTTCCGGGAATTCCGCCATGTCCATGTGCTCTGCTACGTGTTCTCCACGTATCCTTTCTTCATCAGGGAATACGGATGGATTATGGGGTATATCCAGACCTGCATCCACTGCGCCCATGAGAGCTGCGTAGATACGACATCCGGGTGACGGGGAATAGAGTCCCATGTCAAGAACACCGCTTTCATATCCTTCATTGAGAGCCTTCTTTCCGAAAAGAAGACCGGTAAGATATGCAGCGGAAGTGTTTCCTGTAGATCCCTCATATCCGTATTTCTTTAATTCTGTTGAGATTGCTGAAACAAGGGTAGAATCACCTTCTGGTTTTGGTACCACAAGTTGTATGCGAATGTGTTTCGCACTCCTGCGTACTACCAGACGGTTCTCCCTTGAAATGAGCAGCCTGAGGCGCTGATGATAATCAGTCCTTCCCTCCCTTCGCCTGCGGAAAGGTACTTTATATCTGGGTCCTGTTGCCATTATGAATCCTCCAGATTATTATAATTTAATCGATAGCTCTGCGCCATCATTCCTCTTTCTCGATTGCAAGGTGTGCTTCAAGGTGGGCAACACTTCTGTATTCTCCGCCTTTTGCCTTGCGGTATACCAGACAATAGGTAGACCTGTCAAGTTCACCTTCATCGCGCATTTCTTTAAGTCTCCTGCGAAGAGCACGGATTTTCTTCATCCACTGCTCTTTACGTGGATTCCTGGCGCCTTTACGTCCTTTTCTGGAACCGTGTCCTTTACGATGTCCATACTTGCGTTTGGCATCCCTTACCCTTGCACGACCCCTGCTTACACCGCGAACAGGAGCAGCTTTGATCTGACCTGCTTCTATGAGATCACGAATATCAGCACGGGTAATTGCCCCTGCAATATCCTCTGCAGCGTCCGGGTCAAGCCAGACCCTGTTCATTCCACAACCCAGGATCTTGGATGCAAGTTTCTTCTGGTTGGCGAGATTTGACATAATTACTCACTCCTTGAAGGATTCAGGATCTTAATCCCAAGTTCTGCAGCTTTTGATTCAATGAGAGCTTTCTTGCGTCCGCCTACTTTTGCAGCAATACGGATAGCTTCAACTTCAGCATCTACTGAATCAACATCGTTCAGGTTGTTTACAAGGACTTCAGCATACCCGGATGGGTGGAGTGCCTTTACAGCTTTAGGGCTTCCATAGCCAACCTGAGCAATTGCACCTTTTGCTTTATAGTGGCGGCGCTGTTTACCCTGTAAACCACGGGGACGTCTCCAATTTGAATCCAGACGCTGGAATTTATGATGGTTTGCCCTTCTGA
Source organism: Methanohalophilus levihalophilus (assembly GCF_017874375.1). Taxonomy (NCBI): domain Archaea; kingdom Methanobacteriati; phylum Methanobacteriota; class Methanomicrobia; order Methanosarcinales; family Methanosarcinaceae; genus Methanohalophilus; species Methanohalophilus levihalophilus. Next base: position 150,526 of record NZ_JAGGLK010000001.1, on the reverse strand, counting down.
AAGTAGGCTTACTGCCTTTCTGGACTTTCCTTACCTTGAAAAGCTTTTTCTGCTTGTCATCGGTAAAAGTCCTGCTTCCGGAAGAACCTGTGTTATTATTTCCCATTCAGATCACCTACATTCAACTCTTCTCAACTATATAGACTCCATCCTGGAAAACACGGGGATCAAATCTTTTAATCCTTGTAACCTGTTCAATGTTAGAAGCGGTCTGTCCAACATCTTCTTTGTTGATACCGGTAACCACAACTTCGTCGGAAGATGTTTTTACCTTGGTATCCCCGATGATTTTGGCAGATCTCGGGTTCTTTTCCCCGAGGAAATTGCTGATCATCAGTTTATCGCCTTCAACTTTCAGTTGCATAGGGAAGTGAGCGTAGACCACTTTAAGGCGATATTCATATCCATCAGCTACTCCTTTCATCAGATTAGCGATGTGGGATGAAATTGTCCCAACCATTGCTTTCTGCTGCTTGCGAGTAGAAGCGGAATCAACGACTACTTCTGAATCGCTTACGGTTATTGTAATCCCAGGATACCACAAACTCTTTGAATTGGTTCCTTTCCCGCCTGTTGCGGTAAATAACCTCTTTTCGTAGGAAATATTTACCCCTTCAGGAATTGGGATGACCTTTTTCATCTCTTTAGCCATAGTAACTTTCCTCCTCAGTAGACGAATGAAAGCAATTGGCCGCCAACGTTCTTTTCACGTGCTTCGTACTGGGACATTACACCCTGAGGTGTTGTCAGGATCAGTGTGCCGAAATTCTTTGCGGGAAGGAACTGTTTTTCCCATCTCTCGAAATCTTTAGCTCCTACTGAATAACGGGGTTTGATAGCACCGCATTTGTTAATCTGTCCTATCAGATTTACACGGTATATGCCAGCTTTTCCATCATCCTCGAATTCGAACTCACCAATGTATCCTCCATCCTTCATGACCTTCAGTACATTTCCAATAAGGTTGGATGCGGGTTTCAATGTGCAGGACGGTTTCCCAACAGCCTCAGCATTCTTGATAACTGATAACGCATCCGCAAGTGGGTCGAGCAGTACCATAATCATTCACCTCATGTATACTTTTCAAAGCCCATATCGTGGGCGATTTCCCTGAAGCAGTGCCTGCAGAGATAGATACCATATTTGCGTATCAAACCCTGCTTGCGGCCACAACGTTTACATTCGTTTGCTCCGCGTCCGAAACTTTTCTTGGTTTGTACCATTATTCAACCTCCACAGCGTATTTATCCTGGAAGAAGGATATGGTGTCCTCTTTTGTGATCCTGTGAGAAGTTGGGATCTTGCGTTTTACAACCCTTCTCTTATTAATACGGTATCCGGGACGATTGACAATTACACTGATGTCCATTCCGAATATCCCAATATTAGGATCATACCTCATTCCTGGGAAATCTGTGTGTTCCTCAATACCAAAAGAAACATTTCCGTTGTTGTCAAACTGCCCTTCGCTTAACCTGTTTTCGACAATTCCAAGGGAAGTTTTCAGGAAATCTTCAGCAGAGTTTCCACGAAGAGTTACCTTACAGCCTATGGGCTCGTTCTTCTTGATGTTAAATGCCGGAAGAGTACGTTTTGCATAGGATCTGATAACAGTCTGCTTTGTTATGTCACTGAGAATGGTCTCAGCATCAACAAGCCTCTGACCGCTTTCACCAACACCCATATGAACAACGATTTTCTCGACTTTAGGGTTTCTCATCGGATTACTCATACAACATCACCGCCGAGATTAATCTCCGGTTCTGTCTCTCCGACAACAAACACGTAATCTTCGATTGTATCGAAATCAGAGTCTCCTGAAATTGAAACTTTGTTGCTTCTGGAACTGCGTACCGGGTTGATGGCACTGATAGTACCAAGCTCACCGGTGTGACCTCCGCCAACAATCATTGCGAGGCTACCTTCCTTGTACTCAATGTGTTTAACGACTTCCCTGTCAGGAAGTGAAAGCACAATGGAATCCTTGGTCTTGTAATCATTTGAACCAAGGATATTACTTCCATCATTGAGGTTAAGCTGGATTTTGCCGCCCTTTACATACGTCTTATTGTTAATCCTGCAAAGCTTGGTGTTTTCAATACCATCAAGCTGTTTCAGTATAAGCCTACCTTTGTTGTCGAAAAGGACACGGTAGGAGACATTGTTTTCAGGAATGGTAATAATATCCATTAAGCCAATTGGGAATCTGAGATCCTTGCGGACAATCCCATCGACCAGTACTTTTCCTTCTGAGAGAACTCTCTTTGCTTCTGCACGGTTGTTAACTATTCCCAGCATATCCCTAAGCAAGACTGCCAGAGGAACACTCTGGTCCTTGTTGTGGGGACCTGGTCTTGTAGCCGTGATCCATTTGTTGGATTTCTTGGAAATCTGCCAGCTGCGTGGAACAGATATTCTTTTCTGATGTTTACCCATTCCGAAATCACCTGCTCTTTGATAATCTTGCTGCTCTCTGCTTATCGTCCAGATTAAGGTCTGTGATAGTCACATTGGATGGATATATCGGCCTTGGAACTTCGGTTCCATCAGCTTTTGTAACATATATACCTTCCACGACAATGGTACCGTTCTTGAGAGAAACAACTTCTACCTCTCCCTTTGTACCTGCGTGATCTCCTCTTGTAACAATTACCTTGTCACCTACTGCAACCCTTGCACTGCGACCGTATTTTGAACGCAGATCTTTGGAAAGTGGAGCAGACACGTATTTCTGCTTCACATGCAGAGGTGCGTTGTAGCGTGCCTTACGCTGTTTTCGTGGCTGTTTTGAAACCATTTTTACACACCTCACACGATTATGGATGCAGTGGTGCCTATCTTTGGATAGCGCTCTGCCACTTCACGGGCAATCGGACCTTTAATGTCAGTACCTTTTGGTATCCCGTCTGTGTCGGTAAGAACTACTGCGTTGTCCTCGAATGAAACCCTGAGACCATCCGGCCTGCGGAATTCTTTCTTCTGCCTGACAATTACGGCATGAAGAATCTGCTTCCTCATTTCAGGAGTTCCTTTCTTTACGGATACAACACACATGTCACCAATGCCAGCCCGTGGCTGCCTGTTCTTGACACCTCTGTACTTTTTGACAGAGATAATCTCTACTGTACGTGCACCTGTATTATCTACACATTCTATCTTTGCACCGGCGTTCAGTGCACGTGGAATGGTCGACCTGATTCCTTTCATGCCTGACCCTCCGCGTTAATGACCACAAATGATTTGGTCTTACTCAACGGACGACATTCTGCTATCGTGACCACATCGCCTACCTTTGCATTGATGCAAGGTGGATTGTGGGCATGAATCTTGGATTGTCGCTTTTCATATCGCTGGTATTTATTGATGAATTTCTCATATTTCTGTTGGATAACCACCGTCTTGTCCATCTTGTTACTGACGACTGTGCCGGTGAGGATCTGTCCTCTTACCGGAAGTTCGCCATGGAATGGACAGTTTACGTCGTCGCATTCCTCAGACGGTGTCGGAACATCCAATCCGATATCTTTTACCATGATTATTACCTCATGCGTGATTTCCTGATGTTCTTCGTCCTGTTCTCGGGTTGTGAGATAAGGAGGTTGCCATTAACCTCCACATATGTAACGTTGCCCTTTGAAGGATCCAGTAAATGAAACACAAACGTACTGCCGGATTTTGGAACCATTTTTTCAAACGTAGTATGGGTTTCCAGCACCAACATGTTTCTTGTTTCATCAACCACTTTGCCGCGTATTCCGATGACGCATTTATTCGTGGAATCTGTCACTTCTACTTCAAGCCCGATGAGCTCATTATAGATCAGGTTCCACGGTGTGAGCGCCAATTCAGATCTCCTTCATTTCTTTCTGGATTGTCTTGATCCGTGCAATGGTTCTCTTAAGCTCCCGGATACGTCCCGGATTATCCGGTGCTCCGCCAGCGGATGCCAGTGCATTTTCACGAATAAGCTCAGTCCTGAGCTTTTCTACTTCATCCATGCGTTCATTTGGGGACATGTTCCTGACTTCTTTTGTTTTAAGAATGGCCATTTTTATGCCTCCTTGTGAACACGGGCTATTGGATGCCAGTAGTTGTGCTCTTCATGCTTGTGCTGCCAGACACCATCAACTTCCCTGCGCTGTTCATCGGACAAAGCCTCTTCAGTTGCAGCTTCCTCAAGTGTTCCTGCTTCAGTAGCTGTTTCTTCAGCTTTTTCTGCAACAGTTTCCTCAGGTTTAACTTCCGCTTCTGGGGCTTCAGCCGCTTCAGCATCCACAGCTGGAGTTGCGGGCTCTTCTGTAGCTTTCTCAGTAGATTCAACATCTTCGGCTTCTGCAACTTCTCCTGTTGCCTCAGCTTCTACAAGATCTTCAACACCCTGGGTTTCAGGAGCTTCTGCAACCTCTGAAGGTGCTTCTGCCTCTGGTTCTACCTTCACCATGTCATAAGCATCGGGAAGGACTGCCCCAGGAGGAATAATCCTTACTTTGCAGCCAAGAGTACCAAGTTTCTTGACAGCGACTGCAAAGCCTTCATCTACAATATCATCAACAGGTTTACCGGCATGTTTGATGTAACCATCAACCATCTTTTCTACCCTTGACCTTGCACCGGTCAGTTTTCCGGAAATAATAATTTCACATCCCAATGCACCGGAATTCATAATTGCGCGCATTGCATTGTGACCTGCTTTTCGGAAATACCATCCACGCTCAATGGAGGAAGCAAGCCTTGTAGCCATCATCTGGGCATTAAGTTCAGGCCTGCGAACTTCCTGTGCATCAATCTGCGGGTTGTCCAGTTCATATATCCTGTCGATATCACGGGTAAGTTTACGGATAACTTTTCCAGCCTTACCAATAACCATTCCGGGCTTTTCGGAATACACAACAATCTGTGTACCCATTGGTGTACGGTTTAATTCCATTCCACCATAGCCTGCACGATTAAGTTGTTTTGCGAAATATTCGTCAAGTGAAGCTTTAACATATCCTTCTTTAACGAATTTCTTCTCAACAGCCATTTTAGCGCACCTCGCTAAGAATCATTTCAATATTCACAGTCTCGGTGTTCTTTGGGCTAGCTCTACCACGAGCTCTTGGACGCATTCCATGAATCACACGACCTCTCTTTGCTGAAATGTGTGCGATGTGCATGCGTGCAGGTTCAAGCCCTTTGTACTCAGCGTTGCTCTCTGCGTTTGTCAGCAGTTTGAGCATTTCCTGTGCCACTTTCACCGGATAACGACCTGCTGCCATTGGACCCTTCTTGTGTCCGAGGCTGTCGTTGTGTTTCCTGAATGGAACAGCTCTCTTCATTTCAATGACGTCTTCCAGATACTTTCTTGCAACTGTTGAACGCATTCCTTTGAGGGCCTTGCAGAGTTCCCTTGATTTCTTAGGAGAAATGTGCAACTCGGAGCCCATTGACTTGGAGCTGGTTTCAGGTTCGAGTTCAGTACTGTATTTTATTCTTGCCATTTACATCACCTTACTTCAATGGCACAAATTTACTGGAACGAGTTGCACCTACACCGGCACTTCCGTGGGATACACGGCTGCGGGTTGGAGCGAATTCACCGAACCTGTGGCCGACCATTTCAGGCTGAATTTCGACCTTCACAAATTCTTTTCCAGTGTATACTTCGATTTGTTTACCTACCATTTCAGGGAAAATAATCATTGTCCTGTTATGGGTACGTACACTTTCCTTGCCGTCCCTGAGTTTTTGCAGGACCAGCTTCTGACCGTCAGTAAGACCACGTTTGATCGAACGACGCTGCCTTGCAGGCAAAAGTTCGGCGAACTCTTCTATGGAAAGCTCCTTGAGCTGTTCGATGGTTTTACCCCTGAAGAGATACTCGCCTTTCCTCTTTGGTAACCTTGATGATGATTTCTTTGCCATGATATACACCTCTTGATTAACGCTTTCCGGTTCTCCTTGCTGCAATCTGTCCAACCTTACGTCCAGGTGGAGCATTCCTGCTTACAGTCGTGGGTTTACCCGGATGTTTCCTGTTACCTCCACCAAATGGGTGGTCAATAACGTTCATGGCAATACCTGAAACTCTCGGATACTTTGCTGCCCTTGTCTTAAGCTTGTGGTATTTTTTACCGGCTTTAAGGAAAGGCTTCTCTACACGACCGCCACCTGCCACAATACCTATTGTAGCTCTGCATTTAGGGTTGAACCATTTCAGTTCACCGGATGGCATCTGTATTGATGTACGAGTCTTCTCGTGCCCTACAAGAGTTGCATAAGCGCCGGAAGCTCTGGCAAAGCATCCGCCATCATTAGGCTTTGACTCGATATTACAAATTGGTACACCTTCAGGAATCCTGAAGAGTGGAAGGACATTCCCTGGTTTGATTTCAGCTTCTGCGCCGCATTCGATTACATCGCCAATTGCAATACCTTCTGGTGCGAGAATCAATTTCTCACTGCCATCTTCAAAGGAAACTTTTACAATTGGTGCAGACCTTGCAGGATCATGCTCAACGTCTACGACTGTTGCTGAAACAGTACCTTCATTTATTTTAACAGGATGTCGCAGAGCAGCTTTGAACCTGTGTGAGGGAGCTCTGTAGGTTGGTGAACCCCGGCCTCTGTTCTGTGAAATAATTCTTTTTGCCATTAGTATTCACCTCACATTAAACCAATTCTGGTTGCAATTTCATGTGCTGCATCTGGTTCTTCAAAAGTCACAAGGGCTTTCTTCTTGCCTTTCATAGTTGTCATGGTACAAACATCGGTTACCTTGAAACCATACATCTTTGTGACTTCTTCTTTGATTTGATCCTTGTTGGATCTGGTGTCAACAACAAACTGTAATTTGTTGTCTTCCATGTGCATCATAGCTTTTTCTGTGATGAACGGGTATTCAATAACGCTCATACGAACATACCCTCCAGATTGGATAGTGCTGATTCAGTCCAGATGGTGAGCCTGCCTGCATGAGTTCCCGGTGCCAGCAATTCGGCGTTCAGGAAGTCAACAGTTGTCACATCAACACCCGGAAGGTTATTAGCAGCCTTCTGAATGGAACTCTTGGAACCCGCTACAATAAGAATACTCTTGCGGCCTTTGTACTTCCTGCCCCTGAGTTTACCCCTACCGGCCCTGATTGTACGACCTTCTTTTGCACGGATAACATCATCATAAAGACCTGCTGCTTTCAGGAAACTTACGACATCACGGGTTTTCTCAACAGCCTCAAGTGCATCATCTGCAACAAGAGGTAACGCCCCTGTGAATTTGTGTCCGCGGGCTTTAACCAGCTCTTCATTGATGGTTGCTGCAATAGCAGACCTTATAGCCATCTTTTTCTCTTTTTTGTTGATCTTTTCAGTGCGGTCAGTTTCCGGTTTTGGAGGATGGGCACGCCTTCCGCCTATTGCCTGTGGAACCCTTGCTGCGCGACTTCCGTTTGCGAGACGTGGAATCTGGGCAACACCTCTTCCTGAACCCCAGGACCTTGCAGAAGTTTCCATACCTGCATACATTTTTGGACCGTATGGCTGGTACCTGTTTGCCTGATATGAAAGAACAACTTTCTTAATTATGTCAGGCCTGTATGTTTCTTCGAAAACTGCAGGCAATGTGACCTCACCTTTGGAATTACCGGAAAGATCGATAATATTTGCTGTAACCATTCAATTCACCCCTGCCTGGACTGTGTGCTGATATGCAGAACCTGAGGCTCTCCAATTCCAGATACTTTTGACCTTGTAGGCTCCCTGAGTCTTACTAACCTCTTGGAGGGTCCCGGAACGCTACCTTTAATCAATACATAGTCTCCACGAACAAGTCCGTAGTTTACAAACCCGCCGTCAGGATTGATTTCATCAGCATCAGAAGAGATCTTCAAAATGCGTTTGTTATATTCAGTTCTCTGGTGATAACCCATCTGACCCATCAATGGAACTCTCCAGCTTACGTGAGCAGGATGCCATGGACCAAGGGTCCCTACCTGCCTCAAACTTCCCTGACGGGAATGTTTGTGCTTCTGCAACTGGATACCCCATCTCTTAACAGGACCCTGGGTTCCGTGACCGATTGTGATTGCAGCCACATCAACCATGTGTCCACCATTAAAGACGTCGTTGATGTTTACTTTAGAACCAAGTATTGATTTTGCATACTCAAATTTGGCTGCAACATCCTTGCCACTAATTCCGGTTTCCATGATATCTGCGTTCTTCTTTGGAACACCGGTAAGAGAGGATGGAAGTGTGTAAGTAATTACACGTACATCTGAGACATCTCCTGATTCAACAAGTGAAGCAAGTTTTTCGATTGCTTTCTCGGAATCATAATTAACGGGAGTCTTAATTGTTTTCTGAATATCTGCATCTAAGTCTGTTGCCCATGCTTCACCCACGGATTTTTCACCATAGGAAGAATCCTTGTAAGCCCTGATAGCTGCAACCCCGATTGCCGGAGTTTCAAGTATAGTGACTGGAACAGAAATCTCAGCTCCTTCGGTAAGGCTGTTCTTGGTATCATCTACCATGACCACATGGGTCATACCCACCTTATAGCCTGCAAACCCTTGCAATTTGGGTTCAGCATTTGATTCTGGCCATGACCTAAATCTTGGAATGTGACTTTTTGCCTTCTTTCTTGGGCTAAAAGCCAGTGAACCACGTCTTGGCCTGTGTGTATCTGACATCTGTCTTCTCCTTATTTGTTTTTATATAGAGTGTATTGCAGGTGGTTAAAAAGAGTGTATTTGGAATTCCCCGTGAAGGGATATCAATCACGGTTAAACCGTGTACTCTGGTTCCAAAGGCAGATGCTATGCCGCCTCTCTCGAAAAGATTTAAACATTCACCATCCACACATACGCCATTACGCATGTATGAGGGCATTCCACGAATTGGCCCATGACAGGTTGCTGTTAAATCCCACGTGTCTGCACTTCTTATTCCGACCTGCGACAAGTATGAATGTTACATACTGTATTCTCGGTTAGGAGGGCTATGACGTCTAGCAGATATATAAACCCTTTGCAACAAACATCCGCATGAAGGATAATAGATTTAAGCAAACGAACCTTTTTTGTCCTGCACATGGCAAGAAAGAAAAAATACAGCAAGGAAATCAGTGCAGATAAACCCGGATTGAGATTTGCGACCCCCGAGGAAGTGGCAGAATATCGGGCAAAACGATTAAAGTGCAACATTCTTGCCGACATAAGTTGTGGCATCGGAGGACAGACAATTGCTTTTGCAAAGCAATGTGAGAAAGTCTTTGCAATCGATCTTGATCCTGTTAAAGTAAAACATGCAAGAGAAAATTGCCGCAGGTATGGAATAACAAACGTGGAATTCTTTTGCGGAGATGCACTTTCCAGAGAAATAATAAGCAAAATCCCCGAAGTGGACATTATATTTTCGGACCCTGCACGCCCACCTTCCGAAGAAAGAAGAGATATAAGAAATCTTCAGCCCCCCATAGACAAAGTGATGGAAGCCTATGCCCACAAGACGACAAGTTTTGCTTTTGAAGTTCCTCCACAACTTACACCAGAGAGAATACCGTTTTCATGTGAAAAGGAATACCTCTCTTTCAAAGGTAAACTAAACAGACTTAACCTTTACTTCGGTGATTTGAAAAAATGTGACATATCGGCTACTACACTTCCTTCCGAAGAGACACTGTGTTCCACAGGAAGCAAAACAAATGTTGAAGAAGCAGAAAAGCTGGAAATGTTTGCTTTTGAGCCGGATCCTGTCATTTTGCAGGCAGGTTTGCTTGGAGAACTCAGCGATAGTATTGAAACTGAATGCTCATTGAAAGCTTATATAGTAGATAGCAAGAGAATGCTGCTTACTTCTAAAAACAATTGCATGCATCCTTTTTTTAAGAATTGCTATGAAGTTACTGATATTGTTGATCCTGATCCCACGACAATCAACCAAAAGCTTCGACAGCACAAAGCCGGAAACGCTCTTTTGCGAGGAAACGTCAATCCAAAACATTACTGGGAGTTCAGGAATATTGTCGAAGATGGCTTAGAAGGGGAAACAAAGTTCCACCTGTTTCTCACACCTGAAAAAGCAATCATTTGCAGGAAAATTTGATTATTCATCAATCCCAAGAAGGGATTTTACCCTGCTGATTATTGAATCAATATCGGAAGACTTGGGAATAAAATCATCTGCACCCAATACTTCAATTCCCATCATTTTATCAAATTCCTGATCCTTTGCGGTAAAAATAGCAATTGGCAACTCTTCATACTTCTCTTTTATCTGGTGAAAGGTTTCCCATCCATCCATTTTAGGCATCATGATATCAAGGATCAGAGCATCGGGCTTCATCGAATCAAGAAGAGAAAGACATTCATAACCGCTAGTAGCAGTAGTTACATCCATACCCTCTAATTCCAATGCCGTTTTTATCAGGAAGAGAACGTCCTGATCATCATCAACTACCATTACACTATATACTATAAGGACACCCCACGGAAATTACACCTATAAAAGGTTAACAATTAGGATTTGTTGGAAGGTATATAAAGATTAATCAATTGAAACATCAAACATATGAATGTCCCCTTCCTTTGTCAGAATAATTTCCAAAACACCGTTTCTGTAAGAAGCTTTTGCCGAGCTGGGATCTACTTTTGCAGGAAGAATTAGCGTCTCTGACAGCACACCTTCCTCATAAGTGTTTAGATCGATAAATTCACTGGATACTGAAAGCTGGATCTCCTCTTTCTCAACATTATGAAGCTCAGCAGTTATGTAAATTTGATCTTCTGTTTCCAGAATATCAATTAGCGGTTTGCAATCACCCACGTTGGACTGGATATCGGGAACAAAATCATCCCCCATATCAAAATCAGGAGAAAAGTTTCCGAATTCACTAATCTCAGGGCTTTCGCCTGAAAGATTTGTTATGGAAAAACCACAGACAAAAGGCTCACCAGACAACTCCTTTGGATCAATACCAAGGCTATCCAGCATCTTCTTTATGATTTCTGAAAAATCCTGCAATGCATCCTTGTCACGTGATTTGTCATTTTCCCTTTTATCAACCATAGGCGAAGCCTCCGCTACAATAATTTAATTCCAAACCCTATTCCAGACAGGTAAACGAAATTGTAGGTTACTTAAGATGACCACGTGCAGATTTTCCTAGCTCCACGAAGCCCTTTGTCTCACTCTTATTCAATGGAACAAAACCTTTCGGTGCTCCATGTGATTTTGTGTCCGGACCTCTGTTCTCCATGTCGTTAAGCATGCTATCCATTTTGTCAGACAGCTTCACAAGATCGTCATGGAGCATCTTGGTCTTCTCGACCATCTCCTTATACTCTTCGATATCAAATGGCAAATTTCATTCCACCTAGATTTCCACCTAATTGATATATTCCCAGCATAATATAATAATGTTATCCCTTAAAATCAATTTATTCAGTCCAGATCAGATTCCTTGATTCTATGAGAATGCTTCACATAGTAGTCAAAGAACTCATTACCCCATGCAATAGCCTCAGAAGATTCACCGAATAAGACAAAACCATCATATTCATGCTTAGAATTCAACAGTGCAAATACAAGACAATTGTTAGATACAATAAACCAGGAGAAAGACATCGGTATCTCACTCAGGTAAAAAGTGGATTTTTCAACTGTAAACTTGAAATTCTCCTGGTTTTTTTCCTGAAAAATATCGATCTCAGAAATAATACAGCTAAACTTTTTTCCCTTGGAAACATGTCTGTCAAAAATAGAGACATATAAAGGATGATAATGAGATGCGACAGCACAGACCTCCATGGAAGAAGATAGCAATTCAACTATTTGTTTCGGAATTTCAAACAAACTATCAAGACTTGGAGACAGAATTTGACAGTCTTTGAGCATCCCAAGTTTCTCCTGAAGTTCCAGAGGAACTGAAGAAATATCGCGCGTTGACCAATAATCATAGTTTTTGTCAAGGGTCTCTGTGATATCCAGAAATGAACGTAATTTGTTTGCAGCAATTCTTCCCAGAATGGAAAGCTGGTAATAATCACCATCCTGTTCAACAAACCCATCATCCTTTAGGATCTTTATCTGGGGAAGCATTCCCGTGGATGTTACATGAAGGGCTTTTTTTATTTCTTCAAGGTTATGGGGACCTTCAAGTAAGTAAAGAAGCAAGCCTTTTCGTTTATCGGATCTACAAGCAATATCAAGTAAGCAGTCATCCATTCGCTTCACCCGAAAAAGGAACTATATATAAATTAGCTAAATAGCATATTTATATATTTCTGGAGTTGAAGGAACATTTTGGTATCTTCCACACTGTGAGAACCGGATTTAAGGGCTTCAACTACAGAAGTATAATACCACTTTTGTTCATCCTTTCGGGCATTGAAGTAATCCCACATCCGGTCACCCAGATAATCGAGATCATCAAACATGTCTTTTATATTGGCAAGTTTGTCAGCGCATACCAGAAGTTTGACATCACGCTCTGCATCTATCAATTTTTTAATTGATAATTCCTTTCGTTCTCTCCAGTTTGCCTGCTCATGAGGTGCAAGGTTGCCTTTAGAATCTACTTCTGAAACCGCCATCACTAAATCAGCTACTCTGTCATCAAAGGAATACCGCAAAAGAGTGCTGTTAACTTTACTGTCTTCAAGAACGTCGTGTAAAAAACCGGCAATCACAAGCAAATCAGGTGCATCGTTCTTGAGGAGAATGGATGCAACATCCATAGGATGTGTGATATATGGTGCTTTAGAACATTTCCTATGCATGCTTTTGTGGGAGTCGAGAGCAAATTCAAATGCTCCCTGAAGGGTTCCTGAAGAACCACCGACACCTGAGGAAGCATATTTCTCCTTGATGTCAAGAAGCTGGAGACGGAAATCTGCATTTCGCACATATTCATAGACAGAAACTGTACCATTTTCATAAAGGATTATTGAACGGTAAGGCTGACTCATCCAGATTTTCCTTGAAGGTGCATCAGACCATTCCTGCATATATGTGAACCTGACAGGAATTGGAAATTCCGGATCTTCTATTTCACCGGTGTGGATCTGTAAACCCATTGGTTTTTTTTCTGTTTTCAGATTATTTTCGGAGATGAATTCACTTAACCTCATTTAAAGTCCTCTTGTTACTAGGAATAAAATCAATAGTGTTGGAAATATCAAGTATCAATCATAAATTTTGTTTTTTACAGTCCATGCCATAGCACGAACAAAATTATCCAGTATAGGATCGCGAATCTCAAAGAGATCATCGGGTATAGAATCTGCTTCCGTACTAATTATTTTTGGCAGGCATCTCATGCATGAGACAGCAATTTTACTTGCAGATGCTTCCGGCAGCAAACCCCAGGAAACTTCATCCACAAGATGAAGTACCGAAGAAGTAAGCGAAACAACGGATGGATTAGAAGATAAATCCCTAAGCGTAGCAATAAAATGTTTTTTTCTGTTTTCCCCTTCAAGATTTGTTGAAGCTTTCCAGAAGGAAGCTTCAGTGATTCCAAAGCGCTCCAGCCTCACAAGCGTATCCCTTTGGGCCAAAGCCGAAATATCAGATTGCCTTAAAAGTGCATCACGAATTCCTTCATGCACACATTTTCCGATCAGTTCTCCTAACTTGGAATGCGGACCTGCATCGGTCAGGTTAAGATTACTATCGGAATTTGAGACTATGGCAAGCATATCCGTGCCTGTGCCTGTAGCAATACCTGAAGAATACTGACTTGAAATCATAAGTTCCTGCAAGACAGCAGCTTTTGCTTCCGTTACAGTTATTATTGCTCTGGAAAGTGCATACTGAGGCAAAGCGGCACCAATGAGAAGCATGATATTTATTGTACCTACAAAAGGTTTCCATTGCCCATCTTCCTGATAATAGGAAGCCGGATCTCCCACACGACAGCCATTTACTTCTATACCTGCAGTCACGATTGCAGAAACCTCAAGGCCCCTGTAAGAATGAGAAACCACCGAAGCATTCCTCATACTGGCCGCAGTAAGTAGTACTGATGTTGAAGAAGAGTTATAACCAAGACTGGAAGCTACAACTCCAAGATAATTCTCAAGAGAACCACCCTCCAGCTCCTGTTCATGGCATATCTTACGCGGAATGCAATGGTTGACAATCGCCTCAAGGTTTTCGTTAATTCCCCCATTCAGCCAGGAAGTGCTCATGCATACTCTTCCCGGAGGAAGTGCTACTATCAGGTTGTAATCATCATGGAGTAATATACGCTCACCTGAAGAGGTCTCAAAAAGAACCTTGGTTTCAGCTTTTTCAACCGGATAATCTGGGGAAAGGCTCATCAAAATACCTACCACTAATTCAAGCAGTCCGGAAATATCCAAATGGTGCCTCAGGACTCATAGGGATCATCATATTTTCAGAATAATCTTTCATCACAGGCACCTATCAGATCACAAATAGGGCTTAATTTCCGAAGCGATTTTTTCTGCTGATTCTTTGGGATTATCAGAGTTATAAATGCTTCTGCCAACTATTACCCAGTCAGCCCCTGCAGCAATGGCATCCGAAGCACTCCCGCCCTGTGCACCTACTCCAGGGGAGATTATTGAGAGTGAATCGCCTATTGCATTCCTGATTACATTGAGTCTTTCAGGACGGGTTGCCGGAGCTACCACACCTGTGGCACCCAGAAGTTTAGCCATTTCAGCAATTTCCTCTGCAACCGTCTGGAAGAAACGCTCTCCTCCGGGATGGCTCATTTCTGAGACTACATAGATATCGCCATGGTTTGCATTTGCAACTTCAACGCAGGTTCTGAGACTGTCTTCCCCGGTAAAACCATGAACTATCACACCACTTGCATTTTGCTTGAAAACTTCCCCACAGATCAGCATATCAGTATTCGGGATATCAGCAACCTTAAAATCAGCAATTACCGGAGCATAATCTGCAAGTTTTGAAATTATTTCAATCCCTTCGGAAAGGACAAGCGGATATCCAACTTTTATTGCATCTACATACTCCGCCACCTCAGAAGAAATTTGGATGGCACTATCCTGTTCTAATACATCAAGCGCAACTATGAGCCCTGTCTCTCTTTCCATCCTGAACACCTCAAAAATTCAAGCAAATACCCCAATGAGTATATCGTTCATTAAGTTTTGGTAAGGAGCAGGTTTGAAGCCCGGAATCCGGACATAGCACCTGCAATTGAAAGCAGTATGAAAAACGCTAATTGAGGTTTGAAATGTCATATCTGTGATGAAAGTGAGTTTAGATTGCATATTTAGTTTCTGTGAAGATATTAATAAAATCAAAGAATATAAATATTAATGCTGATAATATAATGCTTAATGAGATGATTAACATGCCGATAATGAAATGGGATGAAAGTTTTAGTGTAAAAGTGGCTGAAATTGATAAACAGCACCAGACTTTAGTTGAAATGCTAAATGAGCTGTACGATATGATGAAAATAGGTAAAGGCAAAGATGTAATCGGCCCCCTACTTAATGATCTTACAGAATATACAGTCGAACATTTTGGAACCGAAGAAAAATACTTTGATAAATTTGGTTTTGAAGAATCCGCAAGACATAAACACGAGCACAAAAAATTCGTAAATCAGGTTTCCAAATTTAAACAGGAATTTGATGATGGAACGGCAAACCTTTCAATTGACCTTATGAACTTCTTAAAAAATTGGCTTGTTGAACATATAAAAGGTTCAGATCAAAGATACATCCAGTGCTTTAATGAAAATGGACTGAATTGATTTCAGTCCACTTTTTGTTTCTTTTTTCCGTCATTCTCCGCCAACCTTACGCTTCAATTCTTCCACAATATCCGGATTCTGAAGAGTGGTAACATCCCCTACATCCTCGCCGTTTGTAATTGCTTTTAGGATACGCCTCATAATCTTACCACTGCGAGTCTTGGGGAGATCTTCGGCAAAAATTATATCGGCAGGTCTTGCAATATGCCCGATTTCATCCGCAACATGTGCTTTCAATTCATCCCTGAGTTTGTCAGAGGGTTCCACATAAGCCTCAAGGATAACATAGGCAACAATTACTTCTCCTTTGATTTCATCGGCTTTACCCTCAACCGCCGCTTCCGTAACTGCCGGGTGCGAGACAAGGGAACTTTCTATTTCCATGGTTCCAAGCCTGTGCCCTGCAACCTTAATGACATCATCAAGCCTTCCCAGCACCCAGATGTAACCATCTTCGTCCACACGGGCACCGTCACCTGACATGTAGATATCACCGCCCCACTTACTCCAGTAAGTCTTATGGAAACGTTCTTCATTTCCATGAACAGTACGAATCATACTTGGCCATGGGTTTTTGATGGCAAGATAACCTCCCTTTCCAACAGGAACTTCATTACCTGCCTCATCAAGGACAACTGCCTTTATTCCCGGAAACGCCTTTGAAGCACTTCCCGGTTTCATGGGAGTGATGCCCGGCAGGGATGTGATCATAATCATACCTGTCTCCGTCTGCCACCAGGTATCTACAACAGGACAACGTTTGCCACCAATTTGTTCATAATACCAGAGCCATGCACGAGGATTTATTGGCTCCCCCACACTACCAAGCAGGCGCAGGGAAGAAAGATCATGCTTTTGAGGCAGAGCATCACCCCACTTCATAAACATACGTATCGCAGTCGGTGCCGTATAGAAAATTGTAACCTTATACTTCTCAATAAGAGACCAGAAACGCGCCTTCCCTGGATAATCCGGTGATCCCTCATAGATTAGTATTGTTGCACCGTTGAGCAGGGGGCCATATGTAATATATGAATGACCGGTAATCCAGCCAACATCGGCAGTGCACCAGTAGATATCATCGTCCTTTAAATCGAAAACCCAGTTGGCGGTTGTGTATGCACTCACAAGATAGCCACCGGTTGAATGAACAACACCTTTTGGTTTTCCGGTTGTCCCACTGGTATACATAAGGAAAAGCGTATCTTCCGAATCCATTGGTTCAGCAGGACACTCGTTGCTAACCCCATGAAGAAGGTAATGAAGCCACACATCCCTCCCGGGCTTCATATCAATTTCATTATTCGCATGCTGGACAACAAGAACCTCTTTGACACCTGAAACCTTTTCCAGCCCTTTGTCTGTTTTCTCTTTTTGAGTCTGGAGCTTACCCTTGTGATGATATCCGTCACAGGTAATTACATATTCACTTTTGGCATCAGTGACCCTTTGAGCAAGAGCTTCGTGGGAAAATCCTGCAAATACTACACTGTGAGGAGCACCAATCCGGGCACATGCAAGCATCGCAATAACAGCTTCAGGAATCATGGGCAGGTAAATGGTAACAATATCCCCTTTTTCAACGCCCATTTTTTTGAGAACATTAGAGAAGCGACAGGTTGCATCATACAATTCACCATAAGTGTATGTTTTCTCAGCACCATCTTCCCCTTCCCAGATTATGGCAAGTTTATCCTTCTTGTTTTGAAGATGCCGGTCAAGACAATTATAAGAAGCATTCAACTTGCCGTTTAAAAACCATTTACTATGTGGCGGTTTCCAGTCAAGGATCTGATCCCATTCCTCAAACCAGTCTATATTTTTGGATAGTTCTCCCCAGAATTTTTCAGGATCTTCTTCCGACCTCCTGTAAATTTCAGGATCGCTTATATTTGCAGATCTGGAAAATCCTTCCGGAGGATTCAAAACCAATTGTTCTTTTAAGGAAGATTCTATCATTTCATCCATGTGATGTACCCTCAAATACTCCATTTTCTTCCACAAGCCATTAACACAAAATCCCAGACTGAAACAGTTTCAGTATCAAGTGAATATAAGCACCATGGCCGATGGAAATGTCGAAAGTTGTTCAGCACCCATAAAGAAACAGTAACTGATGATATATATAGTCAAGGAATAAACATGACAAATTGAAAACACCTTACTTAGCCAGAAAGACGAAGTGAAAAATCAAGAATCTTCATAAAATAGATTCGGAATGGTATTTACATTTGACAGGGTTTTGGAAGGGCCCGAAGGATAAATAACAACAAGATCTTCAACAACAAGACCCAGTTCCTTTTCATTGAACAGGTAGAATTCATCGGATTTATACGAGACATTGTTCAGTGAAATAATAGCATTCTCCCTGCCGATTTCCTGAACCTGTAGTTCTTCAAAATCTGAAAAAACCTTTACAATTTCAGGCTCAAGATGCCGGCTTCCAAAAGCAAAAACGTAGAAGTCACCAAAGAGATCCAGATCAAAATAGATAGTTGCGGTAGCATCATCACCGTCAAAGCGCAGGGACATCTCCTTAATATGGAGATATTCACCCTCTTCCTGAGCTAACGCAGGAGTGAGGAAAAATGATGCAACAAGCAAACATGTAAAGACGAGCGCAACCAATCGCATTATGTCACTATAAATAGTACTTGTTTATAAGCAATATGGTTTTTTACCATAAATACCAATTTTTTTATCCCAGAACGAACACGACAATTGGACCCAAAACAGAATTGATCACTCACAACGTAAAAATTTTACAAGCGATACATTCATATCTGGTGTGTACTATTTCAACCTGCCTTCCGGCAGGAGTATAAATAATTTATATTATACACCCAATTCCTGCCCGTTACCAGTAATCAATTAACTTTGATCAAATACAATACTAAACCAAATAACAGGACCAGAGGAGTTTTGTAATGGAGAATATAATATATCTGGCCCCCCTGGCAGGTATCATAAGTCTTGTATTTTCCGCATTCTTCGCAAGCCGTGTTCTTAAGGAAGGAACCGGAAATGAGAAGATGCAGGATATATCCAAGGCTATCCAAGAAGGGGCAATGGCATTTCTGAATCGTCAATATAAAACAGTAGCAATCGTAGCCGTTATTCTGGCTTTCATGATATACTTCCTGATCGCAGAAAACAGCGGCAGGGTAGTTATCGGATTCCTTGTAGGTGCTGCAAGTTCCGCACTCGCAGGCTACATCGGTATGAACGTATCCGTACGTGCAAATGTAAGGACTGCTAACGCAGCTTCCCGTAGCCTTCAGGACGCAATGAGCGTTGCTGTGCAGGGAGGAGCAGTTACCGGTTTTGCAGTAGTAGGATTAGCTCTCCTCGGAACCAGTGTGTTCTACATCCTCTTCGGAGACGTTGACCAGGTAGTAGGATTCGGTTTCGGTGCCAGTCTTATCAGTCTCTTCGCAAGGGTTGGCGGCGGTATTTTCACCAAAGCTGCAGATGTAGGAGCAGACCTTGTAGGTAAAGTAGAAGCAGGAATTCCTGAAGACGACCCACGTAATGCCGGCGTCATTGCTGACAACGTCGGTGACAATGTCGGGGACTGTGCAGGAATGGGTGCTGACCTGTTCGAAACCTATGTAGTAACCGTCCTTGCTTCAATGTTGCTGGGAAGCCAGCTTCTTACAGCTTATCCAAACGCTATTCTTTATCCACTCATTCTCGGTGCAGTGGCCATCTTTGCATCAGTCATCTCCATATTCTTCGTGAAAGTCGGTGATGATGGCAAGATTATGAAAGCGCTTTACAAAGGAGTTGTTGTATCGGCAGTTCTCTGTCTCGGTGCATTCTATTTTGTAACAACTTTCCTGGGAATGAGCATCACACTTTATTACGCATCCCTTATAGGTATTGCAATTATGGTCTTGATGGTGGTATTTACAGAATACTACACTTCAACCAGCTACCGTCCGGTTAAGACCATTGCAAAAGCATCAGAAACCGGCGCAGGAACAAATGTAATTTCAGGTCTTGCAATCGGATTTGAAAGTACAGCCCTGCCTCTTGCAATTATTGTAATCGGTATCCTTGCAGCATTCTTTGTTGTCGGTGGAGCCGCAGATCCAGCAATGGGTCTTTACGGTATTGCAATTGCAGCAGCTGCAATGCTTTCAGTAACAGGTATGATTGTTACACTCGACTCCTACGGACCAATCACTGACAATGCCGGCGGAATTGCTGAAATGGCAGGTCTTCCAGAAGAAGTCCGTAACACAACCGATGCTCTCGACGCAGTAGGTAACACCACAAAAGCTGTTACAAAAGGATATGCAATCGGTTCTGCAGCACTCGGTGCACTTGCACTTTTCGCAGACTACCGTCACAAGGTTGATCTTGACATGGGTGCACTCAGCCTCGATAACCCTGTGGTTCTCGTAGGCCTGTTTATCGGTGCTCTTTTGCCATTCATCTTCAGTGCAGTAACCATGAAAGCAGTCGGAAAGGCTGCGTTTGGAATTGTAAATGAAGTACGTCGCCAGTTCCGTGAAATTCCCGGAATCATGGAAGGAACTGCAAAACCGGAATATGGAAAATGTGTGGACATTGTCACCGCAGCAGCTATTCGTGAAATGGCAATTCCAGGATTCCTTGCAGTCGCAACCCCATTGATCGTAGGAGTTGTACTCGGCCCGCTTGCACTCGGAGGACTCCTTATCGGAATTATTGCATCCGGTCTTCTGCTTGCCCTTACAATGGACAACGGTGGCGGAGCATGGGATAACGCAAAGAAACTTATTGAAGATGGACAACACGGTGGAAAAGGCTCTGATGCTCACAAAGCAGCAGTCGTTGGTGACACCGTTGGTGACCCATTCAAGGACACAGCCGGTCCGGCACTTAACTCCCTTATCAAGGTAGTTAACATGGTGGCCATCCTGTTCGCTTCCCTGTTCATCGGAGCAGGTATTTTCTGAAAGGTCAAATGACCTTTCTTTTTTCCATTTTTCTTTTTTGATATTTGACTGCTAATAGCCTTGAGCTCCAGCTAGAGTGCTATAAATTGGTTGGACTACGTTTTTAAAAAAAGAAAGTGATTTCAAGAAAAACTGGCTGACTTTGTTTTCACTATCATAATTGACTTACAAATCCAATAAGCCTGAGCATTTTTTCCGGAATGTGGGGCTTGGGAATAATCCTTTTCTTGACCGATTATTCAGTAAAAATAGGTGAATCATTTTTTGAACTTAACTACTTCATCTCGCTATGGGGAACAACTTATCCTACATATAAAAAGTCAGAGCTAAAAAGACTATCCAAAAAAGCATGGAATATCCCTACAACTTGATGTTAAAGATTAACAAAAAAGTATAGAAGAAAGCTGGTGGGTTTAATGGGGGGTTTGGTGTATTTGGGGAGTGGGGTTTGAAGAAAATTAGAGTTTAACCCACCAGCACAACTGTAGGACTTTGCAATGCTATATAAGTATTTCTAAATTGATCGGACCTTTTTAATGTTCACATGTGTGAAAGGAAATACCTCTTTCAAAAAGCTCTCTTTCAATTTCCTCAAAAAAAACACCTTTACCCTTTACATGCTGATGAGAGAACTCCAAAACCTTGCCTGCCGGACCTCCAACTGTAGTATATTCAACAGCACAGGAAGGACTTTTCCCAACACCAACGATTTTGATCTCCAACCCCTTATTATACAGCTCTTCGATCATATCGGCAAATGGTTCAAAAAGGTCATGACAGAAACGCCTGTATGATGCATGCTGCAATTGATCCTTTGTTATTTCTCTCCGGTTTGAGCCAAAGAATATCAGTTCAGGGCATGGAAGTTGCATAATATTTGACTTCCCAACATCAATTCTGGAAGGATGTTTTATTCCTGAAAGTCTTGAGGAGGGATTCAGAAGACAATGTGATACAACCAGCAAAGTATGTTTCTCGGAATCCATTTTCACCATACCTTTTACAACATTTTTATAGCATAAGAACGCATTAGAGGCAAGTATCCCATTAGGCTAAAGAAGGATATAACAATCACGATGTGCAATCGGAGAGATTTTTCAAATGGAAAGTATAAGCCTGACATTAAGAAAAGGCTTCCAGACATGGACTCATAACCTAAACATCTGCATCCCTTTTTTCCTGAATGTTTTCCTCGGGATGTTTGTGATTTTTGGTACATTTGTAATTGCTATTGCTTTACTTATTCTCCCCGCAATGCCTTCACTCCCTGAAAACCCGGATGCTATAGAACCCGAAATGGTAATTGGAATCCTGAACTCTTCCTTTTATGACAATTTCCTGCTGATGGGACTTATTGCTTTGATAGCTGTAATTCTGCTAACAATTATTGGCTCCTACTTTGAAGCGGGAGCTATTGGAATGGCAAAAAAAGCTTCTGAAAAAGGAACCTCTACAATCGGAGACATGTTCACATACGGAAGGGAGAATTTTGTAAACCTTTTCCTTATCAAGTTCATACTTCTCCTGATAATGCTTACAGGAATTATTTTTATCGTTCCCGGGATACTAAGTGTAGGAGATCTTGAAGGATTTTTCCTTAACCCGGAAGAAGCAGCCTCAGGGGCACTAATACTTGTTTTTGGAATGCTGTTATGGACTCTGTACATAATGGTCGTAGAACTGGTTTTCACTTACTCCGAATACGCTGTAGTTGTCGAAAATCTTGATCCGGTCACTGCCCTTGAAAAAGGTTTCAGTGTATTTATGCAAAATAAACTAGATACATTTCTGCTCTGGCTTTTCATAATAAGCATTTCAATCCTGATTGCACTGATTGGCCAGATGATGGGAACAATTGAAGCTCTCGGAACACTCTGGTCCTTTACAGACTTTGTTATCTCCTTCGCAGTAATTCAACCGCTTACAGCCATATGGTGGACACGAATGTTTATGCGAAGGACAGGAAAAGAAATCTACGATATTGACGAGTATCTCGAATACGTCTGAATCATCCTTTTCCAAGTAAACGACAGGCCTGACATACTTCGGCATTACACGCCTGTCCGCAGACCCTGCACTGGCTGATGTTCGCCTGCGGAAAATCCGCAGCCAGTACCTTAACCATTTTATCAAAACCCCTGAGAAGAGAATATTTTGTACCGGGGTGTTTGGTTTCAAACCCATTGAGCATGTCGCGAACTTCCCCCCGAAGCGCTTCATGAGCATATGGGCAAATTTCAAAATCAACCGGTATGTCATTCACAAGAGCATAAAGTGCAACTTCTTTTTCAGGGATTTTGCGCAAGGGTTTAGCCCTGAGAACCATGCCTTCAATTTCACGTGGCGGATCAAGCCTCACCAGGCGATCCACATCCCCTGCAAGATGATTCATAAGAATTGTTTGGGCTTCATCATCCAGATTGTGACCGGTGATAAGTCTTGTCGCACCAATTTCCAGCGCAACCTTGTTTAGAATTGATTTCCTCAGGACACCACAATAGCTGCATGCTCCCAGAACACGATTCTTTGCTGTGAGATCGTCGAGGGTAGTGTCATATTCATCATCAAAGGAACGGATAATGTGCTCTATCCCAAGACTTGAAGCAAGTTCCTTTGCATATTCAAGGGACTGTTCCCTGTATCCTTTGATGCCTTCATCAACACTTATCGCCACGATGTTAAGATCCCTGCGTTCGCTGAAAATCTTGTGCATGATGTAAAGAACCACACAACTGTCTTTCCCGCCACTTAGCGCAACAGCCAGTGTCTCATTTTTCCCAATATTGAAATGCTTGCGTATAGTGAGCTTGACCTTGCGCTCCACATCCTCGATGAAATGCTTCTTACACAGGTGCATTCCTGAATATTTCTGGAAAATAATGGCATCAGCATTGCATTTCATGCATTTTTTGGCAGGGTGGGACATTAAATCATTCCATTGGGGTTCTGGTATAAAGCAGTAACCTTGGTTCAGTTTAAATAAAATAAATTATTATTGAAATGAATTGTTGAAAACTAAAAAATAAAGTTCTCTGTTAATAATGTACGAAAATATAACAATCACATATCTTGTTGCCTCCATTGTTATCGGATACCTACTTGGAGTGATCTCCGGCCTCATACCGGGAATACACACTAATAACTTCGCACTTCTCCTACTTTCCCTATCACCAATTTTCATCGAGTTAGGAATCTCTCCGATATATGTAGCCGTGGCAATTCTTTCCAACTCAATTTCACACACGTTCCACGATATAATACCTGCAATATTTCTTGGAGCACCAAATGATGATGTCGCACTTGCTGTACTCCCGGGACATCGCCTGCTTCTGGATGGTTATGGTGCGGAAGCCGTACGGCTTTCAGCCCTTGGGAGTGCAGGCTCCGTTGTATTTTCTGTGATTCTTGCACTTCCCCTCATCTTCTTTTTTGCAAATAATTATTCGTTGGTACAGGAAAACATGGCGTTAATACTTATTCTGATCTCGACTGTCCTGATTATTACGGAAAAGGGAGAAACGGTACCCGGACAGGGGTCACTGGCCCGGCTTCGTTTCGTTTTTTATGCGCTTTTAATTTTCCTGATAAGCGGGAGCCTTGGTTATATTGCATTCAGAACGGAGTATCTTGCAAAACCCATACTCGATATCGGAGAGCCCACCGTATTGCTTCCGCTCTTGAGCGGCTTATTCGGAGCTTCACAATTGATCATCAGTATGATGTCAGATGCACATGTTCCCACCAAAAACATCTCGCAGATGAAGCTTCCATCCAAAAACATCGCCAGAGGAATTTTCACAGGAAGCCTTGCAGGTTCTCTTGTAGCATGGTTACCCGGAGTATCATCATCCACTGCAACTGTTATGACCAGACTTATGATTCCGGAGAACTTTTCAAAAGAGCAAAATGACGAGGATCTGCTTGAAAAAGCGAAGGAGTTTATTGTCTCTGTTTCAGGTGTAAATACAAGCAATGCCATTTTCGGTTTATTCGCACTTGCAATAATTGAAAAAACAAGAAGCGGAGCAATGGTTGCAATAGATAGTTTGCTCTCCGGCACCGGAATTAACAGCACATTCATACTTATGTGTATTATTGCACTCCTGACAGCGTCACTTTTTTCCTACATCTCAACGGTAGCTATCGGAAATAACATCCACAGAGTACTGGAAAAAATTGAATATTCAAAGGTTTGCAAAGGCGTTCTTGCGTTTCTTTGCGTTACAGTAACAGTATTAACAGGCTTTTACGGCCTCCTTCTTTTTGTGATTGCCACTACCATCGGCATGTTACCACCATTTATGAAAGTCAGAAGAGCACATGCAATGGGAGTAATCCTGTTGCCGGTGATACTATATTTCCTGTAACTTACTCTTCTATGCTAAGAGCATCCTGAGGACAAGCACAAATGCACTTGAAGCAGCTTATGCAGGAATGATCCTCCACAGCACCCTTAGTTGAAACTTCAATCCACATTGGGCAGACCTTGTCACATATCCCGCAGGAATTGCAAAGGGATTTATCACGCCTGATTTTCCTGATTTTAACCAGATTTACCAGAGATGCAAATGCCCCATCCTTGCAAAAATATCTGCACGCTGCCCTGTCAACAAAAAAGGAAAGCAGAATCGAAAGTACCATTATTGCAACAAGCCCGTCAGCAATAGCCGCTTCTACAGATACACCAAGTACTTCAAACTCATAAAGAATCACGGTTGCCAATACAAAAAGCAGGAGAACATACCTGAAGAATCTCAACTTATCGTGCACCTTTCGGGAAACCAACCGGTTATATCGCTTGCCAAGAAACTTCCTTCCAACAATGCCTGCAATGTTCTGGAACATCCCCCTCGGGCACATCCATCCACAATAAGCAGGACCTATAAGTACTGCCAGGGGAAGGGTCAGGAGAATGACATATATCGTTGACTCCCTTCCGAAATAAACGAAGATTGAAAGCCCGATTAGCTGGAAAATAAGCCTGTAGGTTTCACGTCTTTTTGAGATTTTCAGTTTTGAAGTGATACTGTTCCTTTGTTCCAAGAAAGATAACCATCCTTTTTTAGGAATCATCACGCAATAACTGGAAAGACAATCTGGTATATAATCCATCAAGTTCCAAATAATATACCATGGGGAGAGCAAAATGAAGTATTTTACAGTTTTTATGGCAGCTCTTGTTATCCTGTTAGTAGCAATTTCAGGATGCTCCGAAAGCGAACAATCTGAAGAAATACAGGATACAAACGTCGAATCAGAAGAGTCGCAAGTACAGGTGAACACAATCAGTGTTTCTAGCAGTGCTTTTGAACAGGGAGAAGCAATACCTCCACGCCACACATGTGACGGAGAGAATATAAACCCTGAACTGATAATCGGAAATCTACCCGGAAATACTGAAAGTCTCGTTCTGATAGTTGATGGTCCGGATGCACCAATGGGGACATTCACTCACTGGATTGTCTGGAATATAGAACCAGGGGCAGTGATCAGTGAAGACAGCATTCCTGGAGTACAGGGACTAAACGATTTCAAAATAACCGATTACTCGGGGCCATGCCCTCCTTCAGGCATGCACAGGTATTTCTTCAGGATTTATGCTCTGGACACCACTCTGGAAATACCATCTGGCTCGGAAAGAAACGTCCTTGAGCAGGAAATGCAGGGACATATTATCGCTCAAGGAGACTTAATGGGGACTTATTCAAGAAGCTAAAAATTTGGATTCACTCAGTTTCATTTTCACTGAAATCCTTGATCATTTCCAACATTGAATCCTTTATTGCAATAAATGAACCAATATTTTCCACGTCTGCATCCAGTGGTGCTTTTCCTTCAAAGTCAGCAGTCATGAGATCAGGTGAAAACGGAATTTCGCCAAGCACAGGAATTCCCATCTCTACCAGTTTTGGCTTAACGTCGGAAGATGTCCCCTTATTGATAACGGCAGCAAGGTGTTTTACCCCAACCTCACCTGCAAGCCTCTTGATGCGCTCAGCCGTTTCAATGGAACGCATTCCGGGTTCTACCACTACAATCATTAAATCGATGCCTTTTGTGGTGCCACGCCCGAGATGCTCAATTCCTGCTTCCATATCCATGATTACGGCACTGCTATCCTTGAGAACCACATGACGAAGCAGGGCACGCAGGAAAGATGATGCCGGACACATACATCCACTGCCTCCCCTCTCTACGGTTCCCATCACAAGCATTTTTACTCCATCCGGACCTATAACACCGAATTTGTCAACAACATCATCAACTTTAGGGTTGTATTTGAACATCCCGCCGGGTTCCCCTGCCCGCTCTTCGATGAGTTCCTTGTAGTCGGTAAGTGGTCTGGGAGGTTCTGCGATCCCCAGAGAGGATGCAAGATTCATATCCGGATCCGCATCTATAGCAAGTACATCATAGCCATCCCTTGCGAGCAGCCGGGACATAACTCCGGAAAAAGTAGTTTTGCCCACACCGCCTTTTCCTGTAATTGCGATTTTGATCATCAATTCAATTTAGCCTTTTGTTTGTATATAGGTTACCCAGATATGGCATTTTCAAGAAATATGTGGTTTTATAGATGAAGAAATCACGGAATAACCTGCAATTAAAGAAAGAATTCATGCATCAGAAAACATCCCATAATGCCGTTGATAGTATCCTGTACTAAAATGCCAGAGAAAAAACATTCGGTAATAACAACTCTTATATATAAAATACATAAAATATATCCTAGTTGTGTGAGATAAAACCCATTGTGCAATAGAGGTGTTGTCTATTCCAATGAAAGTGGCAGACTTAGTATATTAAACAGAGTAATGGTGGGTGTAAATATTCTTGAAAAATGGTCTCAAGAAAATATTATAAGCTTTATCGACACGATCGATGACTTGGTTTTTGTCCTTGATGAAAATGGCAGCGTGCTTCTAACGAATAATGCAGCTGAGAGGAAACTGGGTTATTCCAGTGAAGAATTGGTAACGATGAACGTAACTGATCTTCATCCCGAAAGCAAAGTAGATAGAGTCATTGATACTATTGAAAAAATGCTAGAGGGAACGCTATCCTATTGCACCTTGCCACTACAAACCAGAGACGAAATGTTGATACCTGTTGAAACTAGAGTTTCAAAAGGTAGGTGGGATGGAAAAGAAGTTATTTTTGGAATATCTAGGGATATTAGGCTTAGAATGGAAATGGCAGCTGAATTAGAAGATACAGCAGAAAGACTTCAACTTGTTATCGATGGAACAAACGTAGGATTGTGGGACTGGAACATAAAAACCGGAGAAACAAAATTTAACGAACGATGGGCTGAAATAATTGGCTATTCACTAGAAGAGCTAGAGCCAGTTAGCATTCATACATGGATGGAATTCACACATCCAGATGATCTTAATAATTCACGTGAAATGCTTGAATCCCACTTTAAAGGAGATATAGAATTCTATGATTGTGATCTTCGGATGAAACATAAAAACGGGAATTGGGTATGGATTCATGACCGAGGGAAAGTTGTTGAATGGAGTAGTCCTGGAGTACCTTTGCGTATGACCGGAACACATGAAGACATAACATCCAGAAAAGAATTGGAAATGAAAAAGGCCGACCATCAAGATAGATTGGAACATATGGTTCTTGAAAGAACGAATAAACTGAAAAGATCCAATTATGAGTTGAATCTTGAAATCAGGAAAAGAGAACAATATGAAAAGCGCCTTTTGAACAATATTAGAATAAAAGAAGCAACTAGAATTGTGAGCTCCATATGCTTCGACCCTGAAGATATTGATGAAGCAATTGACAATGTCCTTTTGACTCTTGGATACCTGACCGGTGCAAGTCAAACTTACTTATTCTCTTTCAGAGATGATAATAAAATTATGGATAACACCCATGAATGGTGTGATGAAGGAATTAAATCACAAAAGGAAAGCCTCCGGGGATTACCATCCCACCGCTTCCCATGGTTGATGAAAAAACTCACCGAAGATGAAATAATCTATATTGAAAATACTGACTCTCTCCCAGAAGAAGCTGCAGTTGAAAAAGATATACTGAGCATATAGAATACGAGAAGACTCGTTGTACTTCCCATATAGAAAGAAAAAGTACTTTTCGGCTTTATTGGATTGAAAAATCCAACTGAAACAGAAAAGTGGGATGAAAAGGACTTTAATGCTTTTCAGACAATTTCTCACATAGTTGGAAGGACGCTCCATAAAGAAGACTATAAGCGTCAACTTGATTCAAAGTATCAGATACAAAAAGCAATTAACAGTATCCAGTCTGTTTTTCTGAAACGGGCCGATGTAGATGAATATCTTGAAACTGTTTTGAATGTACTCGGTGATTTAACAGGTGCAAGCCGGTCTTATCTTTTCTTATTTAGGGACAATGGCGAAATTATGGATAATACCCACGAATGGTGTGCCGAAGGAGTGGAATCCCAAAAAGAGGATCTAAAGGATTTACCACCCGATATGTTTCCATGGTGGATGCAAAAACTTGCAAATCTGGAAACAATTCATATTACGGATGTTGATTCGCTACCAAAAGAAGCTTCAGCTGAAAAAGAAATTTTACAGATGCAAAACATAAAATCACTAATTGCACTTCCTGTGCATATAGAAAATGATCTTGTCGGATTTGTGGGTCTTGATGACATTACAAAGGCTGTAAAGTGGGAGAAAGAAGACATATACCTTTTATCTTTAGTCTCGGATTATATTGGCAATGCATTGGGAAGAATTCAGGCAGAAAATGCTTTATTGACTGCAAAATTACTAGAGGAAAGTGCACTTAAAGTAAAATCCGATTTTCTAAACAATATAAGTCACGAACTCAAAACTCCCCTCAATGCAATAATAGGCTTTTCCGATGCTATGTCATCCAATGAAAATTTAACTGACAACCAAATCAATTATCTCAAAAGGATATCTGATAGTGGCTACTCGCTCCTGAATATTATTAATACCATTTTGGAGTATTCTGCTATTAACTTTGGTGAATAGGAGATTAGACCCGAACTTTTTGGGGTGAATGAAGCCTTTAATGATCTGAGAATGATGATTAAGAACAAACTAGAAAAATCTCAAATTATTCTTGAAAATAATCTTGAAAATAATGCCGATGAAATATTTGCGGATAAAAGAATCTTCGTTCAAATTATATATCATCTCTTAGATAACGCAATCAAATTTTCTCCAAAGGGTGGAATGGTTACCTTAAATCTGGAAAGTGAAGATGATGCAATAACAGTCAAAATTTCCGATAACGGAATTGGAATTCCAAAAGAAAAAATGACATATTTATTTTCACCTTTCAATCAATTTGAGGAGTTCTTAACAAAGCGATTTTCGGGAATTGGAATGGGACTTGCACTTACTAAATATTATGTTGAAACACATGGTGGAAAAATATGGGTTGAAAGTGAAGAAGGCAAAGGCAGTTCTTTTTATTTTTCACTTCCGTCTCAAAAATCTATATAACAATAAATACAAAATGTTTATTTTCTGAAGCCGGATTAGTAGAAATATCCGGTTCAATTTTTCATTGAAGATATCTGATAAAGATACTTTCACATTCGATTAAGCCCAAAAAAATCGATATATTACCTGCTGTGGCAATAATGCCAATTTCAATATTCAATGAGAGATTAAGGTTACAGAGGTATCCTGTAATCATAATCTACGAGAAAGGTCACCACAAATGTAATTCAATATACATACCTCCAATGATAAGAATGCGCTTGCAACAACCTTCACAGCATAAACCTTAAGGTATATACCTGACATCATCACATATTTCAGACGTGAAGGTGGCAGAAAAATATGGAAAGATATGCTAAAATCAGGAGAATACTAATACTCGTTTTAGTCCTGAACTTAGCCGTATCCTTCGCTAAAATCGTCTATGGATCAATAACCAATACCCTCAGTATGCAATCCGATGGTTATCATTCCCTTTTTGATGGCATTTCAAACATAGTTGGAATCATTGGGATACAAATTGCTTCAAGACCCCCTGACGAAAGCCATCCTTACGGCCATCAGAAATACGAAACTCTTGCTTCTGTATTTATTGCTGTACTTCTGGTATTCGTAGCGTTTGAAATCATCTCACAGTCTGTCGAAAGATTTGCCACAATGACTACCCCTGAAATAACGACATTGAGTTTTGTCGTAATGATTGTAACCATTGGCATCAATCTTGCAGTAACCACTTATGAAAAACGGAAGGGTGAAGAACTCAAAAGCGAAGTGCTGATTGCCGATTCCATGCATACCCGGAGCGACATATATGTTTCACTTTCAGTTATCGCAGGACTTCTGGCAATAAAGTTTGGATATCCAATTGTTGATCCATTAATAGCCTTAATTATTGCTGCACTAATAGGCAAAGCAGCTATCGATATTATTCGAAGCAGCACTGGAGTTCTTTGTGATGAAGCACCACTTGACAATGATTTCATCTGTGATATTGCAAAAGAAGTTCCCGGAGTATTGGATTGTCACAAAATAAGAACCCGGGGAACTGTTGGTGACTACTACATCGATCTCCATATCTGGGTTAATCCGGAATTGCATGTAAGTGAAGCCCACAGAATATCCCACATGGTAACTGACAGGCTTAAAGAAAAAATAGAAGGTGTGGATGATGTGGTGGTACACATAGAGCCCGGCAAACATAAGTAAAAAGTGTTGTGCAAATCCATAAATATCGGAGTGTGTAACATAAGTATCATGGCAGCAAACACTTTTGGCCACTCATTCCGAATAACTACATGGGGAGAATCACACGGCAAAGCTATAGGTGTCGTTGTGGACGGCACTCCTGCAGGTCTTGAAATCTCAGCAGGAGAAATCCAGAAAGATCTGGATCGCCGCAAACCCGGCCAGAGTGCAGTCACAACCCCACGATCAGAAAGTGACAGCGTGGAAATCCTTTCCGGTATCTTTGAGGGAAAAACAACCGGAACTCCTATTTCTTTAGTTGTTTTTAATCGGGATGCGGATTCCAGCGCCTATGAGAAAATACGTAATTTCCCCAGGCCCGGCCATGCTGATTTTACCTATGAGGAAAAATACGGTTTCCGGGATTTCCGCGGCGGAGGACGTTCATCCGCACGTGAAACAATTGGGAGAGTCGCTGCCGGAGCAATTGCAAAGAAACTGCTTCAGAAAAAAGGAATTGAAATAATCTCCCACGTTACGGAACTCGGTAGCATCAAAGCTAATGTCCCGGACATTCTGGCAATGAAAGAAAACATCGAAAAGAATCCTGTCCGCTGCGCAGATCCGAAAGCTGCAAAAGAAATGCTTGAGATGGTCAAGGAAGAAAGAGTCAAAGGCGACAGTGTTGGAGGAATTGTTGAAACTGTTGTATTCGGAGTTCCTGCAGGACTCGGTGAACCTGTTTTTGATAAACTCGATGCTGACATCGCAAAAGCCATGATGGGAATCGGGGCTGTCAAGGGTGTCGAGATTGGTGTCGGATTTGAAGCTGCCCACATGAAGGGAAGCCAGATGAACGATCCATTCTGTATTGAAGACGACAAAATTGTAGCCTGTACCAATCATGCAGGCGGAATACTCGGAGGCATTTCCAGTGGAATGCCGATTATCTGTCGCTGTGCTGTAAAACCAACACCATCAATTTCCCTGCCACAAAAAACCGTTGACATGGAAAAGATGAAGGAAGAAGAGTTTACCATAACCGGCAGGCATGACCCGACTATTCCTCCAAGAATGGTTCCGGTTGCTGAAGCTATGATGGCTCTTGTGATAGTTGATCATATGATCAGAAGCGGGCACATTCACCCGGACAAAATAACAGAATAAAAAGAGAGTGATGGCAGGAAAACCTGCCATATGTGTTAATTATACGTCGAGTTTTTCCATTCTTTCCACAGCTTCTTCGATGCGCTCAACAGACTGGGTCAGCGCAAACCTGATGTATCCTTCACCATAGTCGCCAAAACCGACACCCGGTGTTGCGACAATGCCGGCCTCTTCCAGAAGCAGCTTTGAGAAGTCCATCGAATTATATTTCTCAGGAACAGGTGCCCACATGTAGAAAGTTGCCTTTGGAGGTTTCATATCGATTCCAAGAGCATCCAGACCTTTAAGCAATGCATCACGCCTTTCCTGATAAATCTTGTTCATGTCATCAACACACTGCTGGGAGCTGCTAAGTGCGGTAATTCCTGCCCTCTGGACAGCGTCGAATGCACCTGAATCAATGTTTGATTTAGCTTTCCCAAAACCCCTTATCATTTCACGGTTACCAACTGCAAAGGCAATCCTCCAGCCGGTCATATTGTAGGTCTTGGAAAGAGAATAGAGCTCAATACCAACATCCATTGCACCGTCAACTGCTAAAAAGCTTGGAGCCTTGTAGTCATCATAAACCATTTCAGAGTATGCATTGTCATGGACAACAACAATATTGTTCTCGCGTGCAAAGTCAACAACCTCTTCGAAGAATTTACTGGTTGCCGTTGCTGATGTTGGATTATTTGGATAATTGAGGAACATTAATTTGGATTTTGCGAGGACATCGGCTGGGATGGCATCCAGATCAGGAAGGAAGTCATTCTCTGCGAGAAGAGGCATGATGTGCGGAACTCCGCCTGCAAACTGTGTCCCGATTTTGTAAACCGGATATGCAGGATCAGGAATCAATGCAATATCTCCCGGATTTACAAAAGCAAGAGGAATGTGTGCAACTCCTTCCTTGGAGCCGATCATTGTGAGAGCTTCAGTTGCCGGATCAAGGTCCACACCTTTAGTGTCCTTGCACCACTGGGTTGCTGCTTCCCTGAATTCCATCATACCTGTGTATGAAGGATAGCGGTGCGTAGCTGGATCTTTGACAGCTTCACACATGGAATCCACGATATGGGATGGTGTAGGCATATCCGGGTCTCCTACACCCAGATCGATAACATCAACACCTTTTGCAATCATGTTGGCCTTGGCTTCATCTATCGTTGCGAACAAATATGGGGGTAGTGCATTGATCCTATCTGCGTACATTAAATCACCTAGTTAGAAGATTCTTGATTGCTTCCTTAATTGCAACACAGCTATTTAAAAATCATGGATGACCTGAAAGTTGCAATCTGATTCAATTAAGCAAATTGTTATTTTTGATATATGCCAAAAATAAGCAACTTTTATATCAATACAGGTTAAACATAGCATAAATAAAAATACTAACAACAAAGCCAATAATTCATTATTACTGATAACAAAAAGATCAATTCAAACATGAATATTTGGCACATACCCAAAATCGAGGATTCCTAATGCTAAGCCATAATTTCTCAAAGAAAATTACCCTGACAATACTATTAATCATACTAATTGCAACTTGTGGTTGTATTTCTGACAATGGAAAGAACGAATCCACCCAAAGCATGGAAGATTCTGACGGAAAAATCATTGTAGCAGTAAGCATTCTTCCACAGCAGGAGTTTGTGGAAAAAATAGGTGGCGACCGGGTTAAAACCGTTCTTATGATCCCGCCCGGAGCAAGCCCTGCAACACATGAACCTACCCCGGGACAGCTTCAGGAAATATCCGATGCCAGAATGTATGCGATTGTTGGATCAAATTTACCTTTCGAGGAAGTGTGGCTTGAAAAGTTGCAAGATATCAACAAAGATATGATTATTGTAGACTGTTCCGAAGGGATTGAGCTCAGGGAAATGGAAGAGCATGACGAAGAGCAACGGGAAAGCATCCAGCATGCAGATGAAGAAGAAATGCACAGTCACGAGGGGACTGATCCACACATCTGGACAAATCCCCTGAATGCTCAAATAATGGTCAAAAACATCCATGAAGCCCTTGTTGAAATTGATCCTGAAAATGAAACGTATTACACTGAAAACAAGGAAAGCTACCTTGCAGAACTTGAGGAACTTGACAGTCGCATAAGAGACTCACTTGAAGGTAAAGAAGGAGCTTACATAATGGCATTCCATCCTTCCTGGGGATACTTTGCCGATGAATATGGAATTAATATGCTTACCATCGAGACTGAAGGCAAAGAACCAAGCGCAAAAGAGCTAAGCAAGATAGTTGATTCTGCCAGGGAACATGAGATTAAGGTTATTTTTGTCCAGTCACAATTCAGCACACAGAGTGCGGAAGCAATTGCAGAGGAAATCGATGGCCAGGTTATTCAGATAGACCCTCTTGCAAAGGACTATATAGAGAATCTGGATAATGTAACAACAGTCTTTGCTACAGCTATTGAGTGAGGGAAAAAGCAAGTGGAAGAAGCAGTTGAAGTCCGCAATTTATCTGTTTACTATGGGAGAATTCCTGCCTTAAAAGAGGTGAACCTGAAAGTAGACAAAGGAGATTTCCTCGGGATTATAGGCCCCAACGGCGGAGGAAAAAGCACACTGCTCAAAGTCCTGCTGGGCCTGATAAAACCGGATAGCGGAGATGTGCGGATTTTTGGAAAAGTGCCTGCAAAAGCAAGAGAATATCTTGGCTATGTTCCACAACACAGTGCATATCGTCCTGACTTCCCTGTAGATGTAAGGGAAGTTGTACTTATGGGAAGACTGGGGAAAAACCGGATGCTCAAAAAGTATACCAGAGAAGATATTGAAGCTGTAAATAATGCGCTCCGGAAAGTTAAAATGCTTGAATTCAAAGATCGGCAGATTTCTGAACTTTCAGGGGGACAGCGGCAAAGGGTATTTATTGCACGAGCCCTGGCGAGCGAACCTGAAATCCTTTTGCTGGATGAGCCCGTAGCAGGAATTGACGCATTGATGCAAAAAGAGTTCTATGAGATACTTGCCGAGCTCAAATCCAAAATTACAATCATTATGGTTTCCCACGATTTAAGCGCAGTCTCCACTTATGTTGATAAAATTGCATGCTTAAACCAGACACTTTTCTTCCATGACTCAAAGGAAATTTCAGAATCCGATCTGAAACATGCATACCATTGCCCCGTAGATTTGATTGCACACGGAATGCCCCACAGGGTACTGAAGGAACATTGAGGTTTAATAGCATGCTGGAAATCTTGCAATACCAATTCATGCAGACTGCAATAATTGCAGGACTACTTGCCAGCATTGCATGCGGAATAATCGGGGTTTATGTCGTAGTCAAGAGAATCGTATTCATAAGCGGCGGTATTGCCCACGCGTCCTTTGGAGGAATCGGGCTCGGATACTTCCTTGGAATTAATCCTATCTTGAGTGTCCTGCCTTTCAGTGTCTTAACTGCTGTTGTAATGGGACTTGTCAATCGAAGGACAAAAATTGCAGAGGATACGGCAATCGGGATACTCTGGGCTGTAGGGATGGCAATCGGTGTCATGTTTGTAGGACTTACACCCGGCTATGCACCAGATCTCATGACCTACCTTTTCGGGAATATCCTGACAGTGCCTTTGATGGATCTTTACCTGATGGCAGTCCTTGACGTGATAATAATAATTTTTGCGTACCTTTTTTATAAGGAATTCCTGGCAATCAGTTTTGACGAAGAATTTGCCGAAGTATCAGACCTTCCCGTAGAAAAACTAAACCTTTTGCTACTTTGCCTTATTGCACTGACAATTGTTGTAATGATTCGCATTGTAGGACTAATCCTTGTCATCGCACTCTTAACAATTCCGGCATCAATAAGCCGCAGTTTTTCAGGAAACCTGATTGGAATGATGAAACTATCCATTTGCTTTGGAGCAGTTTTCACAATACTGGGTTTATTCCTGTCTTATATTCTTGACGTGCCTTCTGGTTCCACTATTATTCTTGTAATGGCTGCGGGGTACCTGCTCCACATACCACTCAGGAAAATAATAACTGCTTCCAAAAAACAACAAACTATTTAATGCCAGCAGGCAGATACTTTTTACATAGTTTTGTGTTAATCAGGAGTGGCAGGATTTTATGGATTTAAGCAAGAAGATCCTTGATAGCGTATCCATGGGAGTTTGGGCAGTTGATAAGGATAAAAAATTTGTTTATTTTAATCCCGGGATGGAAAAAATAACCGGTTTGAAGGAAGGCGAAGTTCTCGGGAAAGAGTTGAAAACTTTCCTGTCCCCCACCCAACAAAGTGTGGGAGATGAAGCCCATTTCCGGGAGCTTTTCCGGAAACTTCAGGAAACACTGGAACCCACATCCTACAAGTCACTACCAATAATTACGAAAGACGGAGCCTTCAGTTTCCAGAACGGCCACCTCATCCCCTTGCTGGATAAGAATGGGAAATATGATGGAATGGTTTGTACCGTTGAAAAAGTTGTGGAACGCAAAATCAGCCAGAAAACACTTCGTGATAAGCTACAGTCAAAGGAAACACTTCAGCAGATTTACAGGAATAGCCCCGTAGTTGCATTCCTTTGTACAGCTGAGGAGAACTGGCCACTGGAATTCATTTCTGAAAATGTATCCCAGTTTGGGTATTCAATCGATGATTTCATTTCCGGAAAAATGAATTTCGGAACCTGGATCCATCCAGAGGATCTTGAAGGAGTTAAATCGGATGTCACTGAACTTGAAATCGGGGGCAGAGCTTATTTTTCAAAAGAATACCGCGTATTAACCAAAGACGGGAATACACGGTGGGTCACTGAGAGATCATATCTCGGAAGGGATGAAATGGGGAACCCATCTTATTTCCAGGGCATACTGATTGACATAACCCCTCGCAAGATGGCAGAAGATGCAATGCTTGAATCCGAAAAGAATTACCATCTTATTTTTGAAAATTCGCCACTGGGAATTTTCAACTTTGACTCCGATGGAGTAGTTACTCATTCCAACGATAACATTGTCACAATTCTCGGGACTCCAAAAGATAAAATCCTGGGATTCAACATGCTAACTGATTTGCAGGATGAGAAAATGGCTGATGCCGTAAAGGCAGTTTTCAGAAAGGAGCAGGGGCATTATGAAGGAAAATATTGCTCTACTTTCAGTGAGAAGGTAACACCCATTAAAGCCGATTTTAGTCCAAATATTGCTGAAGACGGAACCCTTCTGGGAGGAGTCGGAATTGTTGAAGATATCAGTGAGCGCATGAAAGCTGAGGAGGCTCTTCGACTTGATGAATCACGTCTGGAAACACTGGTTAAATTAAACCAGATGTCAGAAGCATCCTTGCAGGAAATAATCGATTTTGCCCGCGAGGAAGGTGTTCGGCTTACCAGTAGCAACATGGGATATATCGCATTTGTAGATGAAGAAGAAATGATCATGAGGATTGTCTCGTGGACGGACAATGCCATGAATCGCTGCAAAGTGAAAGATAAAAAACTAGAATACAAGATCCGTAAGACCGGACTCTGGGGCGAAGCGGTTCGCAAGAGAAAACTGTTTATCAATAACAATTACAATGATCCAAATCCCCTCAAGAGCGGATATTCCAAAGGTCATGTTGAAATTGTAAGACACATGGACGTACCTATTTTTGAAGAGGACAAAGTTGTTGCACTTGCAGGAGTTGCAAACAAAATGGAGAACTACGACAACTCTGATGCAAGACAGTTAACACTTCTTATGCAGGGAATGTGGAGACTAATACAACGCCGCAAATCTGAAGAAAAGATCAAAAAATCGGAAGATAAATTCAGGACTATTTTTTCAAGCACAAATGATGCAATTTTCCTGCACGATTTTGATGGAGACCTGCTTGAAGTAAATCGTGCAGCTTATGAAAAACTGGGTTATTCACGTGAAGAAATGCTTTCCATGAATACCATGGATCTGAACACCCGTTTGTCCATGGAAGAAATTCCTGAGCGCATAAATTACCTGAAAGAAAAAGGAAATGCAATTTTTGAAGCCACATATGAAAACAAGGATGGAACAGCCATTCCTGTGGAAATTAGCGCTCGTATTATCGAATACGATGACAAGCCCAGCATCCTTGTTGTAGCCCGTGATATCACAGAAAGGAAAAGGGCAGAAGAAGAGCTAAAACGATATGCTGAAGAGCTAGCTGAAGCTAACGAAGAACTTAAATCACTGGACAAGATGAAAGACGAATTCCTTTCAAATGTCAGCCACGAGCTCAAAACACCCCTCACTTCAATAAAAGGATACACCCAGCTGCTTTCTGACGGAACAC
This sequence comes from Methanohalophilus levihalophilus, assembly GCF_017874375.1. Classification (NCBI taxonomy): domain Archaea; kingdom Methanobacteriati; phylum Methanobacteriota; class Methanomicrobia; order Methanosarcinales; family Methanosarcinaceae; genus Methanohalophilus; species Methanohalophilus levihalophilus. The sequence goes on along the minus strand of NZ_JAGGLK010000001.1, from coordinate 111,726 downwards.
TTGGCGAACTTAACGAGGAACAGCTCAAAGCCCAGAATACCGTAGCGCGCAATTCTGAACGTTTGAAAAGGCTTGTTGAAAGCTTACTCTACTTAAGCAGAATACAGGCCGGAACGGTGGAATACTTCTTCGAGCCATTGCAAATCGAGGAAATTCTTGCGCATATTCAGGAAGATTTGAAAATACAGGCAAGTCAAAAAAAGGTAAATCTTGAACTAAAACTTGACAAAGAAATGCCTTTGATCAACGGTGACAGGGATAAACTGACTGATATGATTACAAATATCGTGGATAATGCTATCAAGTTTACTCCGGAAGAAGGAAATGTAACTGTCAGCGGCCTTGCAGAAGATGAAGGAATTCACATAATTGTAAAGGACAGCGGTATTGGAATTCCGAAAGAGATGATTGGAAGCCTGTTCCAGAGGTTTTATCAGATTGATTCATCCCGCAAGCGTAAATATGGTGGCACAGGTCTTGGCCTTTACATTTCAAAAACAATTGCTGAAGCCCATCATGGGACAATCTGGATTGAGAGTGAAGGAGAAGGAAAGGGTACTGAAGTCCACATAAGTTTACCTGTTTCTGATACCGAATAAATCCAGAGAAGTGGCAAGCAAATAGCTACTTTTATTTACAAAGACCATGTATAAAAGGGAAATAAGCCCTTTAACTTTTGATCCTGACACCCGAGGTATTTTATGAGTGACATCCTGCGACGCGGACGGCTGGAGTCGGTTCCTGATGAAGAGATTATGGAATACACAACATCTCTCAAAGCCGACAGATGGATTTTTGATGCAGATATTCTTGTGGATTTTGCACATACCGTAATGCTTACAGAACAGGGAATTATCAAACAATCCGATTCCGGATCAATCCTTAAAGGTTTACTGCAGGTCAGGGAAGAAGGAATTGACAGGCTTGATCACTCATATGAAGATATTCATATTGCTCTGGAAGCGAGACTAATAGATCTTGTTGGTGAAGACGTCGGCGGAAGGATGCATTCCGGAAGATCTCGTAATGATGAAGTTGCAACCTGCATACGGCTGAGATTACGAGAAGAGCTTCTGGGAATGATGGAAGAATTAGTGCATATACGTGCCGTATTACTTGAATTGGCAGGTAAGCACCGGGAAACCTTGATGCCCGGGTACACTCATTTGCAACATGCACAACCAACAACAATGGCACATCACATGATGGCACATCAGCAGGCCTTGGGAAGAGATCTTGAAAGAGCAATCGATTGCTTCGCCCGTGTGAATCGCTCACCACTGGGTGCAGCTGCATTTGCTTCAACCGGCTTTTCCATAAACCGGGAAAGAACCCGGGAACTGCTGGCCTTTAATGAGATTATTGAAAACTCCATGGATGCTGTTAGCAGTCGTGACTTCCTGATAGAAACCGCTTCAGTGATTTCATGCATTATGATTAATCTGACGCGCATTGCAGAAGAGCTGGTTGTCTGGTCTTCAACCGAGTTTTCATTCATTGAACTTTCAGACCAATATGCTTCCACTTCATCAATAATGCCCCAGAAGAAGAACCCGGACACTGCAGAACTCCTGAGAGGAAAAAGCGGAGTTGCAACCGGGAGCCTTATAGCATTACTTACAATTTGCAAAGGATTGCCATTAAGTTACAACCGAGATCTTCAGGAAGCAACGCCCCACATCTGGAATAGTGTCCTGACTTGCCGTGCATCTTTGAGAGTTGCAGCAGGAATGCTGGCATCCATGAAAATCAATGAAGATATACTTGCAGAACAATCAACAACTGGATTTACAACTGCTACAGAACTTGCAGACACCCTCGTTAGAGAATGTGATATCCCCTTCCGGACAGCTCACCAGATAGTCGGCCAGCTTGCACGAATGGAAAATGAACCGGATATTTCAGACATCGAGACAGCCGGAAAAGACATCCTCGGGGAAAGCCTGATTAAACGCGGACTCACTGAACAGATGGTAAAAGAAGCCCTTGATCCAATGCTTAATATAAAGAGAAGGAACAACATCGGCGGACCGAATCCAGAAGAAATAGGCAATTCAATTGCAAGGGTGCGAGAGCAGCTTTTAGTGGAAGAAAGAAAAGTTGCCAAAATCAGTGAAAACATTGATGATGCACTGGCTAATCTCATGAAATCCGTCAATGAATTCACAAAAGACAATTAAGTTTCATAATTACGCAAAGGGAAAAATATGGATTACGAGTTGGGAGATATAATCAGAGTCACAAGAAACGGTAATGAATATGAAGGTGTAGCCATGCCTTCGGTAACCGGCCATATTGTGGTGAAGATGAAAAACGGTTATAACGTGGGAATTGAACCTGAAGGTGCAGAAATTACTTTGATTGAGAAAAAAGCTGAAGGAAAAACAATCCCCCATAAGGAAAAAGCGCAAGCAAACAAGAACCTTCCCAACATTACGATCCTTTCCACAGGCGGAACAATTGCGAGTAAGGTGGATTACCGCACAGGTGCAGTAACCGCCCACTTTTCTGCAGATGACATTGTTAAAGCAATTCCAGAACTTGAGGAAATCGCAAACATCCGGGGAAGGATTATTACAAACATACTTTCCGAAAATATGAAACCGGAAACCTGGATTGATCTTGCTCGTGCTGTTGCTGAGGAAATAGAGAATGGAGCTGATGGGATTGTCATTGCCCACGGCACAGACACTATGATGTATTCGGCAGCAGCCCTCTCTTTCATGCTGCAAACCCCGGTTCCTGTAGTTTTCGTTGGTTCCCAGAGAAGTGCAGACAGACCAAGCAGTGACAATGTGATGAATGCGATCTGCGCGGCAACTGTCGCAATCAGCGATATTGCAGAGGTTTGTGTTGTAATGCATGAGAGCAGTTCTGACGACGGGTGCGCAATTCATTACGGCACACGTGTGAGAAAGATGCACACTTCCCGCAGGGATGCTTTCAAATCACTCAATTCAGAACCAATAGGACATGTTGATTACTCAAACCGGGAAATTACAACAAACCTGAATTATGCAAAACGCGGTGAGAAAAAGCTGAAACTTTTTGAAACAATACAACCAAAGTGTGCTTTAGTAAAATTCACTCCGGCAGCAGATCCGGCAGTTCTTTCCTACTACATTGATAAGAGATACAAAGGAATCGTAATTGAAGGAACTGGACTTGGGCATGTTTCCACGGATTGGGTTCCTGAAATAGAAAGAGCAACGAAAGCAGGAATCCCGATAATAGTGACGTCACAGTGTCTTAACGGACGTATCTGTGATAGAGTATACGACACAGGCAGGGATATGATAAAAGCAGGGGCAATCGAAGCTGAAGATATGCTGCCTGAAGTTGCGCTTGTCAAACTTATGTGGGTGTTGGGACAGACTGATGATATGGATAAAATAAGAGAGTTTATGCAGAATCCGGTCGCCAAAGAGATTGCGTGCTGCAGCCTTAAATGACTTTTTTTGAAAAAATGAAATGAGGAAGGCACATCAAGTACTATTAGTTATTAGATTTAGAAACTAACTTCAAAATCCGAGATAACCGCCTGGCTGTTTATGTCAATAAACTTGACACCAACTGTATCACCTGAACCGAGAACATTCTCCTGCGCACCTCCTGAATTACTTGTCTGAAGTAGCCAGTAAGGAGTGGAAGAGCCATTTTTTACAAGATAGAGAACATCACCAGCCTCGAATTCTACATTTGCACCAGCTAAAGCATCAAGATTCACAGCTTCACCATTAATTTCGACTCTTGTAGTGGCAACATTCAGCATAACTTCACTACCACCCTGATGCTCTATCATTATAACATTGAAATTTCCCGTATTTGCGCTTCCAAGTGTTCCTTTGATGCTTGCCTGAGGAGGTTCGTCAGATACACCTAAATCAAAAAGGAAAATAGCAGATACAGATGCGAGAATAACAACAATAAGAATCATCAGAATGGTACCAATTACAGGAGTTAGTGCCAGTTCTTCTTCAAATAAATTTGACGTTTTCATATCATACCCCATTAGTAGTCCTATCTTTTTTGCACCATTTTTTAAATTGTAACTAACATCTCATTGAGGTTTCCAGAATTATTATTAGCGAGTTACTCATTAAATTGAGTGTTCCAATATCAAAATATACTTTTGAAAAAAAGAAAAACTAAAAAGAAAATTGGTGGGCAGCAATGCCGCCCTCACTATTTAAGATTAGAATCTTACATCAAAGTCTGCAATCAACTGCTGAGTTGGAACATCAATGACCTTGATATTAACAGTCTCACCAGCAGCTGCAAATGCAGCGGTAGCATTAACAGTGGTTGAACTTAAGTTGCCAAGGGTATATTCCCCACCTGAGGCCTTGACAAGATAGAGAGTTTCTCCAGCTTCAAATTTATCAGCTGCACTAGTGTTATAAGTATCAATTTCCGTACCATCAACGGTTACTTTGGTGTTAGAAGTAATCATGGTAATTGCGTCTCCACCCTGATGTTCAACTTTAACGGCACTGTTAGAGTTTACGGTATCAGTACTTCCCTTAACACTTGCCTGTGGGGCAGTTTCTGGTGATCCGAGTCCGAATACAAATGCAGCGATTACAGCTGCGAGGATGACAGTGATGGCGACCATCAGGATAACACCGATGACCGGGGACACTGCATCGTCTCTCTTAAATATTTCTGGTAATTTCATATTAAATACTCCTTAGTCTTTTTTACTCTTTTTCTGTACTACTTTCTCGAGTTTGCGGGTCCACATTTCATCGTTCATATCCGTGTACTCACACTCGAGAAAATGTTGTACAGCAACACTGAGCGCCTCTTTAGTAGAAGACTCATTAGCTTTCTTCTTCAGAGCCTCTAATTGCTCCTCTGTTAATACAGTCTGTGCATGTACAATTTTCATTCTGAAGGCTCCATTAGATAAATCATGTGAGTACACATGACCTGTCTCATCATTATGAGTATAATGGTGATTATTATATAACCCTTTCGGCGAATCATTCAAAAACAAAAAAAGGTTGGAGTCCACAGCACATTAGGAGAAAAAAACAAAAGAAATTGATAGTGATCAAAGATATCTCATCATAATGAGGTATTGTGTCTTTTTTATATAGCATTTTCGTCGATTTCAGAAATATGGGAATACGAATACTATTCCAGAATCGATTAATAAAAAAAGAAAAGAAAGAAATGGAATGATTTAAGTTACAATCATCCCAAGCTGATCCGTATCAATTGCACGCTTAATTTCCATGGCAACCCTGCGCCCTGTACTCATTGGTTTCCTCCAGAGAGTGTTTCCATAGGGGTGACCCACAGACATGTGCACATTGGTTCCACCACCTACACGGGGAGCGACATCGTAAATGTAGAAATTCAGATCCTTGTCGATGCAAGTCTGCAAGCAGAATGGGCCGATGACACCAGGATCATAATATTCCTGTGAAGCCTTCACGTAAACCTCGGCAAGTTCAAAGACCTTCTCCAGAAGGGATTCCCTCAAAGTAGCAGAGTTGTGCCCGCACACCGTGTACTCAGGAGTAAGCTGATGTTCTGCAAGAGTCATCTGCTGAGGGGCTGGAAGCCTGACATGACCATCAAGACTTGTTTCGAATCTCCAGTCAATTCCAAGCAACTCAACTTTTTCCATTTCCTCTTCAATTGGAGAATAGAATAAATCGAAGTTAAAGACAGGGCCGATAACATACCTCTCAATACGGGCTTCTGCGAGTGCCTCGCGGGTAATTACGCCCTGTTTGATGAGAGACTCGGATTTTTCCACATATTCATTATATGTGCCTGCGGTAAAGAATCCGCGTTCAAGTTTCTTCACTGCGTGAGGGAGCTTAACTATACAAAGAGCATCAATATCCTGAGGGTCATTGATTTTTTCAGGGAATGGAAGGCCTGCTTTTTCAAGTAGCCAGTAATAGTCCTGATCGAGACCTCGTTCTTCGCTGCGAAGCATATTCCGGCTACCGACAAGAGGCACTGCGAAATTGTTTTCGATTTCATCAATGCTGCAGTATGAAGTAAATGAACGGTTTGGAATAAAGAGAGTATTAGTATCAACCAATTGTTGTTGATTCTCTTTCAACAGTACTTCATCGAAACCATCATAGCAGACATAGTCATCAACTATTCCGCGTATAACATTGCCCTGAGCATCCCGTTTGGAACGGAAATAATTTGCATAGGTTTTTTCACGACCATTCCTGCAGACTGCGTACGTATTGAAGCCTTCTTCCACGGCACCATCAAATACATCAAGGCCGGAATGGGATGCGATTGCACCGATGCGAACGTCATCATAGGTATAATTTTCAGCGATTTCGATAATCTCTTTTCTGTCTATCATCTGGAAGTCCTCATCATTGGTTTCTGGGTTATTAATACGAGAGATAGATAAAAGGTTTTTGCGGCGAAATCAAAATGAAATTATGAAAAATGGGGTTATGAATGTCTCCACTACTGCAGCAATAAGAAGCATTGGAACCACAAACCTGAAGAAAATTGAAAGCCCCCGTGAAAGTTCGGCCTTTACATTTGACGGACGCCCACGCACAATATCAAATGACGCAATACCTACACGCATTCCAATGGCAACTGATATGAATATCATAGGAAGCTCGATTAACCCATGAGGCAGGATTGCAGCCAAAACGAAAAGCAGGCTTTTTTCCGAACCGAAAATATAGGCCACAACACCCAATATGAAACCATTGTATGCAAGGAAAATGAATGGTATTATTCCTAAGAAAACACCAAGCAATATTGCAAACAAGCTTTTTATCGAATTGTTCAGGAAAATGAACAGCATTATCTGTAGTGGCGATAGCCCCTCAATAAGTTCCACAAGGGATTCGAGCTCCTGAAGGGAGAATCCAGCAGAATCCGGATTCATGGATGTGAACAAATAACCCAGTACTGCGCTGATGAAAAACACAAGTGTGGCTAGGATAATAAGCGGTTTTATCTCACCCACATAAGATTTTATTTCCACAACATCCGAATCGGAAAGAAATCCAAACATATCAAATACCCAGCGTCATTCTCAAAGTGTTCCTGCACGCAGGAGACAAACCCAGTACAATAATAACCATTTTCACAAATGTTGTTAAAGATATTGATTCCTCGTCCTTGAACTGACTATCTAATATGTAAATGACCGGCAGAAAAATCGCAAGTTTCAGCGGGAACATAACCAGAGCCGTTCCTGTGAGATCAATAAGGTATGCAGGTACAACATGTTTTTCATAGTAGCCCAGGAAATCAACTCCAACAAAAGTAGATGATGCATCAAGCAGATGCACCCACAGTATGGTGAAATTGACCCTGTCGGTTATGATTGAAAACTTTGCTTTTGTAGAAATGTAGTAAATTAAGAAAGCGAGCCCGCTTCCAAAAAGAACAATTGCAAGAAAAGCATCCGGCCTTTGAATATCCTCAAAATACAACAATGTAACCAGATTACACAGGAACCATAATAAACCAATTCCTGAAAACAAACGATGCCAATTTCTTATTTTCCCAAAATCAAATAGCTTTTTTGAAAATATCAGGCAGATCGTCGTCACAATAAAAACTACAAAATAAATGTTAGGGGTAATGAAAAGATAACTCAGAGGAGCAGAGAAAATACCCGCATCCTCAAGAACCCGTAAAGAAGAGCCGGCAAAGACAAACGGAATTACAGAATAGATGAAACGATCATCTATCTTAACATCCATTTTTTGCAACAATTTGACAACCCCGAAAACACAAATGCCGAGAATTAAACCCCAAGTAATGGTGTTGACAGGATTATAGCCACTATCATAGATCACAGGATCAATGTAATAGCGGTTTATGAACTGGACTAACTGATCTGTTAATTCACCCATTCTACTCCTCACAGGAAAAGCAATATCCTACTTTTTGATGGCAAAAGTCGGAAATCTTCATATTGAAGACGATACAGTTTATACCATAGGCAACTATAATATAAGTGTTTTCACAACTCTCTTTAAGAAAAAACAGGGTTTGTTTAAGTGATGGAAAGCGTTAAGAACAGCAAGTGGATGCAACTTCCAAGAGACGTCCTTGTAGGCAGTGGAGTTATCAACAAGGTAGACGAGGTCTGCCAGGACTTATTGCTTGGAGAACACGGACTCATCATAACAGGGAAGAAAACCAGTGGAATTGCAGGAAAACCTGTGCAAGACATGCTGGAAGATTGCGGAAAAAGCATTGACACTTTTGTTGCAAAAAGGGCATCCATGGAAGAAGTCGAAAGAGCAATGGAACTCGTTAATGAGGAAAACATCGGATTCCTGATGGGTGTTGGGAGCGGAAGCTCCATTGATGTTGCCAAACTCGCAGCCACCCAGCTCGGAGTCCCTTTCCTGAGTATACCCACAGCTGCTTCACACGATGGTATTGTATCATCAAGAGCCTCGATAATCAAAGATGGGGACAGCGCATCCATACAGGCAAACGCCCCCATGGCAGTAATTGCAGATACAGAAATTATTGCAAAAGCACCATATCGTCTGCTTGCAGCAGGATGCGGAGACATAATTTCCAATTGTACAGCAGTGCTTGATTGGGAATTAGCACACCGCCTCCAGAACGTAGCATTCAGCGAATATGCAGCAGCCCTTTCCAAGATGACGGCAAACATCCTTATTGATTCTGCAGGATCCATTAAACCTGAACTTGAAAGCTCTGTGAGAATGGTGGTTAAAGCACTTGTTTCCAGCGGAGTTGCAATGAGTATTGCAGGTTCCTCAAGGCCAGCATCCGGATCTGAGCATATGTTCAGCCATGCCCTTAACAAGCTTGCACCAAACCCTGCACTTCACGGGGAGCAATGCGGAGTGGGAACAATCCTGATGATGTACCTGCATGGAGGAGACTGGAGAAGAATCAAACAGGGACTCGAAACTATCAATGCTCCAACAACCGCAAATGCTCTCGGGATTGAAGATAAATATATATTAGAAGCGCTTGTTGAATGTCATAAAATCAGACCGGAACGATACACTGTCCTTGGAACCGGGATTACCAGGGATGCTGCGGAAATTGTCGCAAAGACAACCGGAGTAATTTCATAATAGATATATACATGAACCAAATCAGGTGATAACAATGGATGATGACACCAAGATCACACTTATCGGAACCCAGCTTGCCCGGGAGGGTCTGGAGTTCGTTTTTGAAAGGGAAGCTCCCGAATGTGATAAATGTAAGTTGAAAAATACTTGCCTTGATCTTGAAAGGGGTAGAAAGTACAGGATTACCGAAGTTCGGTCAGATAAGCTTCAGGAGTGTTTTGTTCACGAAGAAGGAGCATATGTAGTTGTAGTTGAAAAAGCTCCCATCGTTGCAGCAATTGATTCCAAGAATGCAGTAGAAGGTGCAACAATCAGGTATAAGGCACCAAATTGTGAAACCGAAGACCCGGAAACTTTTGAATTGTGTCATCCCGCCGGATTGAAAGACGGAGACAAATGTATAATCACTGAAACATTTGGACCTGTAGAAATCGGCGAAGAGGAAAACCTGAAAAAGGTTGAACTGAAATTAGCATAATGGATTTAAAGGGGTTTAAGAAGATGCCGACAACCCAGAATAAACAGATTACTCATGAATTTTATACGCAGGAGCGCTGGACAAACTGGTTGAAGCAGGTAGAAGAAAGTGACTTCAAGCTCAGCGAGGACGAAGAGGAGAGCAAGGACGGAGCTATTTTTGTCAATATGCAGGATGATGTAATACTTGCCTGCCTGAAAGTCATTGCAAAGCATCAGAATGGAGAATATGACGCTGAAGAAACCGATGATATTCTTGCGAGCATTCAGGACATTGTACTTGAAAAACCAGAAAACATATCCGAAGATGCAGAAATCATGATCGAGTCTCTTCAAAACTCATTTGTTGCAGCTTTTGCATCTTTTGAGAAATATCTCTACGAAGACTTTGACGCTGATGCAAACATTGAAGACTTAATCGATGAAGCTGTCAAGGCCGAAGAAGCTGAGGACATCGACGGAGCACTCGATCTGATAGCCCAAATAGGAGCACTTGTACTTAGCGAAAAAGAACTTCCAGCTGAGAAACTGGAAGAAATGCCTTATGGTTTTGTAGCTGAACTAATGGACGGTATTGACTCTATTGAAGCTGCCATGGTTGGCGCCGATAGCTACAAAGAAGATGACGGCGATTACGAAATTTAATCGCCCAAACCTCTTTTTTCAAATTCATCTTAATTTTTTATTCTGACATTTTGACCAATCCGAATTCTTTTTATGGTATTACGTTACTCATAGGGAGTAACACAAACACCTACTGAAAGTAAGATTCTTACTTTTCAATAACAAGATTTCAAAATTAACAAAACAATGGTGATTCTAACATGAGTGAAAAAATAGGCATTCTGGCAATCGGACACGGCAGCAGACTTCCATACAACAAGGAAGTAGTTACAGCAATTGCAGATACAATTGCAGAAAAGCACCCTGAATATGTTATAATTCCCGGATTCATGGAAAACTGTGGCCCTTCAGTGGAAGAAGCATTGCAGAGCTTCCAGGGAACAGGTGTGACCCGCATTGCAGCAGTCCCTGTCTTCCTCGCATCAGGCGTCCATATAACAGAAGACATTCCAGAAATTCTGGGTCTGGACTCCAAAACTAACGAAGGCAAGATAACAATCGATGGTAATGAAGTACCAATCGTCTATGGCAAGCCTCTTGGGAACCACCCACTTCTTGCAGATCTTGTCTTTGAAAGGGCAAAGGAAGTCCTTTAAAATCCCCACACTGAACTGGTAAATATGAATACCGGCCAGCAAAAGTACACAGTTCTTGACATGACCCATGGCGGGGTTTTTATTGCAAAAGCCCTTGCAAAACTGGGTTCAAATGTCAGAGCTGTAGACGTTTATGGATCTCTTAAAGACGAAGGTATTGCTGGCCTCCAAACCTCCGGGATTGAAGTTACCGAAAAAAATCCCGCTTTTTCTGAAAACGATATTGTTGTAGTTCCCGTACATCTTGATCCCGATAATCCTGTACATAAGTCAGCACTGGAATCCGGTGCAAAAATCATAACCCATCATGAAGCAGTTGAGATGATTCTTAGCAAAACCGGAAAACTCAAAGAAAAACAAGTCTTTGAGATAACAGGTTCAAGGGGTAAAACAAGCACCGCTTTTTTGCTGGCAGCCATCCTTTCAAAAGAAAAAACTGTTGTTTTGCATACTTCCGGTGGTCTTTATTACCTGAGTCCCACGAAAAAAGAACTTCTTCGAAAAGGCCTAAGCATAGCACCTGCAAGCATCCTTGAAGCAGTTAGCACTGTTGAAGAAGAAGAGATTTCTGTTGATGCATTCATTTTTGAAGATTCGCTTGGAGGAACAGGGATTGCAGATATTGGCATCATAACAACTCTGGAACCTGAATATGGAATTGCAAATAACAAGCGCAATTCCAGTGATGCTAAATTGCAGATGGTTCGCAATGCAAAGCCAGATTCAAAGATTGTCCTCAATTGCATTGATCTTGAAAGAGCTGAAAATAGTACTTCAAAAAGCAAAATATCCACATTTAGTAGCGACGGCGAATGCAATGCAGATGTGGAAATCAAAGTATCCTCGGATTCATTAGTTTTGAAGAGCGGAAATGAAAACATCAAAATCGTCCTGCAATCTGGTTACGATCCTAAATCCTATTCAATGGCTTTTGCAGCTGCTGCCTGTGCTGCCTTAGAAGCTGGAATTAGCACAAGCACAATTGCAAATGCATTTGCCGATTTTTCGGGAGTTGAAGGCAGGATGAGAATTACAAGTATTCAAGGGAGAAAACTTGTAGACAACTCCAGTTCCGGATTAAAAATCGAAGATGCTGAAACTGCCCTGATACAAGGGGCCGATTCTGACAAAAAAGTAGTTTTGATAATCGGTGAACATGCTGCACAGGTTTGTGAGGGCCTACCACCGGAAGAAGTTGAATGCCTGTTGGAAAAATATGCCGACAAAATTGACGTTCCGATTCTAGTCGGAGAACGAATGGAAGATACTGGAACAGATAAAGCCATATATTGCAGCAGCCTTGAAGAAGGCATAACAACTGCACTTGAGTTAACATCAGAAAACGACATAATCATTTCATGCGTGAAATGCTTCAGATAACAGGAGAAATTACATGGAAGATATTACTATCATGCACCCGCGCCCAAGTTCAATTGTGGCTGCGCTTTACACATTAAGGGATCTAAACGTAGATGTAGCCATCCTTCACGGACCTGCAGGATGCTCATTCAAGCACGCCCGCCTTCTGGAAGAAGATGGAATTCGTGTCGTAACCACAGCTCTTGACGAGAGCGGATTTGTTTTTGGAGGCCATGACAAGCTGGTAAACATGCTCAACAAGGTTGAGGAAATGTTTAACCCAAATCTCATCGGCGTCGTTGGCACCTGTGCAAGTATGATTATCGGGGAAGAAATGCATGAACCGGTAATGGAAGCAAACCTCGATACACCTGTTATTGAAGTGGAAGTCCATGCAGGATACAATGAGAACACAAAGGGTGTTCTTCTTGCACTTGAATCTGCCCTTGACATAGGAATCATTGACAGGCATGAATTCGACAGGCAGAAACATTTGCTTGAAGAAGCAACAAATGTTGAAAAACGTCATGGAGCTGCAAGTCGGGAATACCTTGAACCTTCCCGTGGCGATATGAAATACAATGTCGCAAAACGAGTTATCGAATTATTGAAAGAAGGTAAAAAGGGCCTTTGTATTATGAATGCAAAGAAAGAAACCGGGTACATGTTTGCAGACGTCACTGTTGCTGTCAATGAAGTTGCGGCAGAAATGGGGAAATAGAAAAATCTTGTGAATATGGCAAACATTGATCCTGAACTGGGTTTACCAAGGGTTCGCGAGCATGCTATTAACATGAAAGAGGATTTCGAGAAGCGTGGAATCACAATTCACGAAGTGACCGGTGGACTGGACGAATATGCAATTACCGGTGAACATATCAGCCAGCTTCTCAAGGAAAAATATACAGATTTTGATTTCGCAGTTATTACCGGCGTACCCCATGCAATCCCAATGGATGCCCTTGAAGGAATGGAACTTATTTCTGTCACAAACGGACCCAGACAGGTTCTACCACTAAAGGAAATGGGACATCAGCATGTGATGGTCGAGATTGATCTTCACCCGAAGACATTGGGTGTTAACAAAATTGTTGAGTCTGAATTCGGTGCTACATTAAGACAGGTAGCAGAAGATTTGGATTAAGGTGGAAAAATGACGATTCAGAAAAGAATTGCCATATATGGAAAAGGTGGTATCGGCAAATCAAGCACCGCCTCCAACGTGGCTGCAGCCTGTGCGGATGAAGGCTATAAAGTAATGATTATAGGATGCGATCCGAAAAGCGATTCATCCATTACTCTCCTTGGAGGGAAACGAATTCCTACAATCCTTGATCTTCTCAGGGATGGTGTGGATATCAAGGAAGAAGATATTGTTTTTGAAGGATACAACGGCGTCCTGTGTGTTGAAGTCGGTGGACCAGAGCCCGGCATAGGATGTGCAGGAAGGGGAATAATTGTTGCCATCCAGAAACTCAAGCAGTTATGCAAATCCATGAATGACATGGATCTCATCATCTATGACGTCCCCGGCGATATTGTGTGCGGAGGATTTGTTGCACCTATCAGAAAAGGACTGGTGAATGAAGCTTATGTTCTTACTTCCGGGGAATACATGCCCCTATATGCTGCTAACAACATCTGCAAGGGACTGGCTCGCATTAACACAAACCTAAACGGCGTAATCTGCAATTCCAGAAGTGTAAGTCGTGAAGAAGAGATTGTGAGCAAGTTTGCCGAGGAAATTGGCAGTGAGATGATCGCATTCATTCCCAAGAAGCAGATTGTGCAGGACTGTGAGCGTGACGGATACTCGGTTCTTGAGAAAGCACCAGAAACTGATATTGCGGAAATCTATCGTAAGCTTGCAAGAACAATTATGACACGCAGCGAATCTTTAATCCCAGGATCACTGGATGACGACAGGTTAAGGGAACTCACAAGGTAAGGTTCACAAATGCACCCGGAGAATAGTTCCATGGTGGATATCCCACGTATCCTGATATCAGCAGACAGGTCATCTTCCGGGAAAACCACTATCGTTTCCGGGCTGCTGGCAGCACTGGTATCAAAGGGATACAATGTCCAGCCATTCAAGGTGGCACTGGATTACATTGATCCCAGCTACCACTCAGAGATTACCGGGAGGCGTGCTCGTAACGTCGATGGTTACCTTATGGATGAAAATACCATCCTAGATGTTTTTACCCATGCTTGTGAAGTGGATGGGAAAGCCGACCTTGCGGTTATTGAAGGCGTTCGTGGACTCTACGAAGGATTGGAAAGCAAGAGCGATATTGGAAGCACTGCACAAATTGCAAAAATCCTGAAATGTCCTGTTATCCTTGTTATCAATGCAAGAAGCATTACTCGATCTGCTGCTGCCATCGTAAACGGCTACCAATCATTTGACCCCGACATCAATATTGTAGGAGTCATACTGAATAATGTTGGAAACAAGAGGCATGAGCAGAAATCCAGTGAAGCCATTGAACACTACACAAATCTTCCAGTTCTTGGAATCATCAAACGTGACAATTCAATGCAGATTTCCATGCGTCATCTCGGACTTGTACCAGCACTCGAAGGACGCAGGAGAGTGGATGATTTCGACAGCCGAATTGAAGCCATCAAAAATCATGTCAGTGCCGGAATAAATCTCGAAAAAATTGTTGAAATTGCAAAGCAAGCACCAGAACTGCCAAAACCTGAGCAGACCATATTTACAGCTGCCTCGGGAAAAACGGAAAAAGTGACTATTGGTGTTGCCCTTGATGAGGCATTCAATTTCTATTATCAGAATAATCTTGAATTACTGGAACTTGCAGGTGCAAAGCTTACCTATTTCAGCCCGCTTCATGATGAAAGCTTACCCAAAGTTGATGCCCTTTACATCGGTGGAGGGTATCCCGAACTGTTTGCAGAAGAACTGGAAGCAAACAAATCCATAAGAAAGGAAATTCTTGAAGCATCAAAAGCAGGAATGCCGATTTATGGCGAATGTGGTGGTCTCATATACCTTACTGAAAAACTGACTACGGGAGTCAAGGGAAAAGGCACTTACAACATGGCAGATATGCCAGAAAATACCTGCGAAATGGTTGGAGCTTTACCCGGCCACACCATCATGGGACTTGCAAGGGTTGTCAGTTACAATAACGGAACACTTGATTGTGATACAGCAATCGGGAAGAAAGGGAAGTCATTTATTGGTCATGAATTCCATCATTCGGAAATTAGAGACATTCCTGATGATGCGAAATTTGCCATTCGTATTACACGTGGCACCGGAATCCGTGAAGGATGGGATGGTTTGACAGTAAACAATACCCTTGGTTGTTATGCGCATCTTGAAGCTGCATCATACCAGTATTTTGCGACCTCTTTTGTCGAAGCTGCGCGTGAATATCGACAGCGCAGGTAAATGATAAGTAAGGGAAACAATGTTAAAGCCTTACAACGTCAGTAGAAATTAATCCTGAATTGAAGGTGCAGGCTTTTGATTGGTAAAATAGAAAAAGATCGTGTTGTTGCAGGCAAAAGTGCAATTGAAGAGTTGTACAAAAAGGGATTCCATGGAAGACCTAAAGACAACAAGCTTGAATTAACACTAATTGAAGCTGCATACTTACTTTACCGAGAAAAACTGGAAATTGGTGAATCCGGGAAAAAACTCGCATTTCGGGATTTTTTCAAGAAAGCAGCAACAATTGAACCAGCTTTTGAACTGAAGTATATCGTATACAAAGATCTCAAAGAGCGCGGTTATTATGTTCAGCCTTCTGCAGTTGATTTCAGAGTTTATCCCAGAGGCAGCAACCCGGGAAGTGGACCTGCAAAAATTCTTGTTTACGTCCAATCCGAAAGGGTTCCCCTGAAAATAAAAGAGCTACTTCAATCCCTGAAAACCGCAGAGAACATGCGCAAGCAGCTTGTTCTGGCCGTAGTCGATGAGGAAAGCGACATCACATACTATGAAGTTAAAAGCAGTAAGCTTCATGGAGGAATGGAAGAACCTCACCCATCACTTACCACTGATGCAACTTTCCTTGAAGATCGCGTTATTATCTGGAAAAAATCTGCTTCTGAAATTCTCTTAAACAATGGTTTTTATGGCAAACCACTTGATCAGGAGAGACTGCAGTTGTCACTGGTTGAGGGCGGTTACCTGTTAAGCGAAGAAGTCTTAAAGATACATTCCATGGAATCCGATGAGATTCTGGGAATCGACGCTTTCGTTGAAAAAGCCTCCAGTATTGAAAAAGATTTCAGCCTGAAATTCGCCGCCTATTCTGATCTTAGAAATTTGGGTTTTGTACCTAAAACCGGCTTTAAATTTGGAACGCATTTCAGGGTTTATAAGGAAGTGAAATCACTTGAAAAGCTTCCACATTCAGAGTTCCTTATCCATGCAATTCCGAATAATTATGAATTCTCATTGCCTGTGATGTCAAGGGCAATAAGGCTCTCAAACAGCGTTCGCAAGAGGATGATATTTGCCGTTGAAAAAGGAGAGCAGATTAATTATATTGATATTGGCCGGAAGAAGATGTAAAGTCACTTTTCCTGTAAAATAAGGCAAATATCCTGGCATTTCAGCGACCGGATTTTTATTGAAAAATAGGGTTTCAGGAAATAGAAAGAGACCGTACAAAAGCTATTTATAGAACCATATACAGTTAGTTTTCTCCATATAACGATTATTCATCAGGAGGTTCATATCTATGGCAGGACAAGGTTCTCCAGTTTATATCATAAATCCAAACACAGAACATAAGCAGGGAAAGGATGCCCTTTCCATGAATATCGCTGCTTCAAAGGCAGTTGCTAATATTGTAAAAACAACGCTTGGTCCAAAAGGAATGGACAAGATGCTTGTAAACGAAATCGGCGATATTGTGGTTACAAACGATGGTGCCATGATCTTGAAAGGAATGGACATCGAGCACCCTACTGCTAAGATGATTGTGGAAGTTGCAAAAACACAGGAAGATATTGCAGGAGATGGAACTACAAGCGCTGTTGTCATTGCAGGTGCATTATTGGAGAAAGCCGAGGATCTTATTGAGGAAGGCGTTCACCCAACTATTCTTGTAAAAGGATTTAGCCTCGCTGCAGAAAAATCAGTTGATATTCTTGATGACTTCGCAGTTGATGTTGGCGAAAACCGTGATATGCTTGAAACCGTTGCAAAAACATCTATTTCCGGCAAAGGTAATGAAGCTCACAGGGATTTAATTGCAAAGATTTGTGTTGATGCAGCCCTTGAAATAGCCCAGGATGGCAAGATGAACATTAGCGATAATATCATCCTCAGGCAGGATCCAAGTGAAACAGTCTCTGATACTGAAATCGTAGAAGGGCTCATGATGTTCAAGTCCCGCCTGCACCCATCAATGCCAAAACTGGTCAAGGATGCAAAAGTTGCTTTGCTCGACATACCTCTTGAAGTCAGAAAGACTGCAAATAAATCCAAGATTCAGATTGAAACCCCTGAGGAACTGGAAGCTTATCTGGCACAGGAAGATGCAGATGTCAAAGCTATTGTTGACAAGATCATTGTGGCAGGTGCAACTGCAGTCTTCAATACAAAGAATATTGACGATCATGCTGTACACTACCTTCAGAAAGCAGGAATTTTTGCAATCAGAAGGGTTAACGATGACGATATGAAAAACCTGTCATACGCCACCGGTGCAAGGATTATGAAGAGGCCGCAGGAAATCGAGGCATCAGATCTTGGTGAAGCCGGAAGAGTAGAACAGGAAGGTGACACAGACCCTGCAACTATCTTTGTAAGTGAATGTCCGAATGCAAAGGTAATAACCATGAGGATCAGGGGAAGCACAGCCCATGTTACAGACGATCTGGAAAGAACAATTGATGACGCTCTCAGGGTTGTAAAGGCAGTTTACGAAGATGAAAAAATCGTCGCCGGCGGTGGAGCTTCCGAGATGGAAGTTGCCCAGAAACTCAGGGAATACGCCTCTTCCATTGGTGGAAGAGAACAACTCGCTATTGCTGCATTTGCAGACGCTGTTGAAACTGTTCCAAGAGCAATCGCAGATAACGCAGGTTTTGAAGGAATGGATATCATCCTGAAACTTCACGCTGCACACCTTGAGAACGCAAACTCAGGTTTCGATGTTTACAGTGGTGACGTAAAAGATATGGCTGAAGCTGGAATTGTAGACCCCCTCAGGGTTAAAACACAGGCAATTCTTTCAGCATCCGAAGTGGCAACAATGGTCCTCAGGGTCGATGACATGATGCGTGCCCAGAGAAAATCCATGATGGATGTCAGGCCGGAACACAACATTCACAACTATAACATGCCATACTGATGGCATGTTAAAATATTTTCAAAATCTTCATGCGACTGCGTGGAGATCTCTTTTTTCCTTTTTAGGGTTCAATCTCAGCATTTTCTTAGATCTAGATCGACCTTGCCCAGACAAAAAGATATATAAAGCATCTCTCCTTTGTAGGAGTGCTTTTAGAGGTTAAAATTACTTTGATTAATAATAGGTCTAGATGGTATTACCGTAACAGTATTTACTATTTTTTCGTATGTTTAAACAAGCAGTATTTTTCTTTTTAAGCTCATACCTAAAGGACGTGAAATATTTGTTTAACAACATGGATACAAGTGCTCCAGTAGAAGCTGGGGAAACCTACGAAGTAACAATTGAAGACATTGCAAAGAAAGGCGACGGCATTGCCCGTATCGAAGGGTTTGTAATCTTTGTACCTGACACATCTGTGGGCGACGAAGTGACAATCAACGTCACAAAAGTTACCCAGAAATTCGCATTTGCTGAAGTAGTTTAATACTTTTATTGTTTAACACGCAACTGGAAAATCAAGTCATTGGTTTTCCATACTACTTTTTTTATTCCGCTGTCTAATTTTCAACTTGAATAATTGAATTTTTTTCCATCAATGTATTCCATACTCTGAAAAAATAGTTCGATAATTTAAAACAGGCTTGTGGCAGGATCAAAATCTCAACTTTCCTGAAGGGGTAGAGCATGATGAGGTATTTTGAAAATGAAAGTACTTCCTTTCCCGATTTCACTTTCAACCCAGATTCTCCCGCCATGCATTTCAATATATTCTTTTACCAGGGCAAGCCCTAAGCCAGTCCCACCAAACTCACGGCTGCTGGATGGACTGATTTGCATAAAAGGTTCAAACAGGATTGATTGGTCGTCTTCAGAGATTCCGATTCCACTATCAGAAATTGAAACCTGAAATGTTCCATCAATTATTTTTGTTTCAACAGATACATCCCCTTTTTCAGGTGTAAACTTGATAGCGTTTCCAAGAATATTATACATGATCTGTTTCATTTTCGTCCTGTCGGCATATATATCAGCACCTTGACACCCCAAATTCATTTTGAGATTAATGGATTTCTTCTTTGCCAAGGGATAAATTAGGGCCATGACATCATTACAGCATTCAGGTACACTAAATACTTCAGGCTCAAATTCCATTTTGTTAGCTTCAATTTTGGAAATGTCAAGGATATTGTTAATAAGGCCCAACAAATGTTTTCCACTTCCGGATATATTGCTAACGTATCGATTTTGTTTCTGATTCAAATTCCCAAAGGTTCCATCCGCCAGGACTTCTGAGAAACCAATAACTGAATTGAGAGGTGTTCGCAACTCATGGCTCATGTTTGCAAGGAATTCAGATTTTGCCCGGCTTGCGTTTTCAGCTGCAATTTTTGCTTCAACCAAAGTTTCTTCTGCTTTCTTAAAGCCAGAAATATCAAAAAAGCTCTCCAGAAGCACTTGTCTTCCGTTGTAGTAAAAAGGCTTAACTGATTTATATATTGGCAACTCACCACGTTCTGTTAGCATGATGCGTTCAGAACGGTCAACTTTCTTATGGAGATCAACAACAGGACAACTGCCTTTATCAGCAGGACATATAAATTTATGACAGACGTGTCCCAGTATTTCATCTTTCTGAAGACCTATCATTTTTTGAGCGGTAGTGTTTACATCCAGGATTTTTTTGGATTCTGCATCAATCAGAATAAAACCCGATAGGGAAGATTCCATAATTGCCCGAAACTTCTTTTGCTCTTCTTTTTCAACAATTTCAAATCTTTTTCTATCTGAAAGATCATGAAAAACGACAAGAATGTTTGTAGATTCATCTGATACCGGTATTGAAGAAAGCGACAAGTTGAATGGAACAATATTTCCAGATTTCGTTTTTAATTCCAAGCCTATGGTTTTTTCAAGATCCTCTAAAGATCCAGATTCCGAAAAAACATCAAGTGAGTACTGGAATTGGGTTCGCTGTTCATCTAAATAGAAAAGCTCATGGAATTTCCTTCCTGAAACTTCTTCCCGAAAAAAACCAAAAATTGCTTCAGCAGCTGAGTTCCAGTAATTAATCATTCCCAAATTGTCAATAAGAATAGCGGCATCACTTATGCTTTCTGCAAGTGTAGAAAACATTTCATATTGAGGGCTCAAACTAAAAAGGTCGTCGTTGCTTTGCTCTGAACTACTAGATTCAACAGAACGGAAATTTTTGACCTTTTGATCATCCGCTACTTCAGAATTCAAAGACATCGAATAGCTCCCAAAACAAAATATAATTAGATATTATTATCGGCATTTTGAGGTTCTCAAATGCAACTAAATAATTGAATTTAAATTATATAAAGATTCATATAATTGACTGCTATAAAACCACAGTCCTTTTAACAAAGCTGGAAAATGACTCATATCAAGTTAGTACACATGATAATCAATTAAATAAAATAGAAATATATATTTCAAAAACATAGATCATATTATAAAATCTTCCACAGGGTTCAGTTATACTAACTACAACGAAACTAATTCAAAGCTCAGCTGCCTATGGAAATATCTTCATAATACTAAGTTTCAAGTGGAATTACACAAATATGTTCAATCCTTTCCAGCCCTATCCTCAGAAACCATTTTTGCGATTCTGTATTTAAAGCTGTCAACTATCATGTCGGCCTTTATTTGCTCAAGCGCATATGAATGAGGATCCTTTTTCTGCAGCGAAAGAGGGATTGCAATGATGCCTTCATGATGTTTTTCGCATAATTCACCACATTTCTTCCATGAAAAATCGTGAATTCGTTCCATACGCCCACACACCAGATGATTAGACAATTACCCCAATAATAAAATGCATTTAAATTTTATATGCTTTTGGAATATGAAAGTCTGACTCTTTGACCTGACCTAAAGTCCGATGAAAAACAGAAAAAATATCTAAACTAAAGACAGCAGCGGAGTGATCATGCCACGTGTTTTGTGGGGTGAACACAAAGTGACATTGATCCCAAAAGGAACGCATCGAGCGGAAGGGAGCCAGGATTCACTCCGCATACTTACTACTAAGTATGAAACCATCATTATTTATGATAGTGAGGTAGATTGTTTCGTACCCTAAGGTTTGTTCAAAAATGATTCAAAGCCAAACTTCACAAACCATAAAAATTCCTGTAATCTTCCATAGCCTTATGTGCCTGCTTTGGATACTTCCCCAGCATGAAATTAATGAACCCGTCCCTATCACTGCATTCTTTGACTGAATCCAGCATTCCAAGAGCAAGCTACCCGGATTCAGGATTGCCTTTTTCCATTTCAAAAGACAGGCAAAGGGCTTCAGGTGGAAAACTCAGGCGTATATTCGGGGAAACCGAACCTACCAAAACACCTTGTTCGAGTACACTGTAAGCAGGTACGCCGGTATGATTTATCCTGTCCATTCCGGTGAGGTGATCGAAATTCTCCTTCCTGTAGGAATGGAATTCCACGTAAACCTCTGGATTGTAGGTGTCAATTAATTCGGCAATATGCCTGCCGGGCCCGCCGTAGTAGCGTGAATCAAGTGTGGATACATAACGCTCCTTGTTGATCAGGGGAACGAGCATTAAAGTGCCTTTAGAAGGAGGTTGCAGGGACATAAGTAGACGGGAAGTATCTTTCCATTCATTGCCGTGCAACCCTGCCACAAACAGCCTGAATGGTCTTCCTTTGCCATAAATCCGGGAAAACACGGATTATACCTCCGTCATTCTTTCCTTGCAAAAATGTAGATTTCACGTTTTTGGGGTTCAATAACATCAACTATGGACAATCCCATAGCTTCCATTTTTTTAAGCCACCCTTTATGGGTTCTTGCCCGATCTATCTTCAGGACCTGAAGCAGTTTTCCCCCTTCCTTCAGGAGTGGAAGTACACGCTCAAGCGCCTCAAGGGAATCAGCTGGTTCCAGAGTCATGTCAGAGAGAATCACGTCTACTGGGGTCTCAGAAAGCTCCTCAAGGGGAATAGAAAAGACATCCCCGAAAATGACATCCACATTCTCGTTCTCATAAGCAAGCTTACCCAATTCTGAGCGGAAGTGTTTGCTGAACTCAACCCCTGTTATGTGACCAGCAATTCCGGAAGCATACATTATGAAACCACCTGCACTTGAACCAAGATCAAGAACCAGATCTTCGGCTTCAAGAATTCCTGTTTTTTCCTGAATGGACTGCAGTTTGAAGTAACCTTCAGGTTTGTCCAGTCCTTCGGTAACCTCTATAGAATTACCTGTAGAAACATCCTTTGAGGTCTTGGTGACCACCGCACCATCTACTTTTACTTCACCGTTGGAAATAGCTTTCTTGGCCCTTCCACGTGAACTGAAAATACCGGTCTCTACAAGATAGGAATCGAGTCTCATCGTTAGCTGAATATGGCCCCTCCTATAAATAGCTACAGCAAACAGGGACCATTTTCCAAATGGAAGTATTATTTTTCAGTGGAAAAATAATGGCACTTTATTCCTTCCGGATCAAAACAAAGATTGCAGGAAACACACTTCACAGAAGGTGCTCCATCTCTTATTTTTCGCACCAGATCCGGCTCGCAAATAAATGGACGGCTCATTGACACCATGTCAGCATAAACTTTCAGAACATGGTCCATGACATTCCTGGAGCGGATTCCGCCTACCAGAATGATAGGAATATTCACCGTATCTTTGATCATTTTTGCATAACGCCTGAAATACGCTTCCTTATCCTCGGAATCGATATCCGGCTGTGACATCACATCCCCTGCCTCAAAGATTCCACCGCTGACTTCGATTGCACATATTCCTGCTTCCTCGAGAATTGCGGCAATTTCCACGCATTCCGGGGCATCAAGCCCTATTTTCCCGGAGTACATATCAAAACCATCGGTTGCGTTCATCTTAACCATTATAGGATAATCTGAGCCTACACGCTCCTGTATTCCTTCAACAATTTCTACAATTATACGCGTGCGGTTCTCCACAGATCCACCCCACTGATCAGTACGTTGGTTAGTATAAGGGGAAATAAAACTGCTCAGAAGGAAACCATGTGCACAATGAAGCTGTACACCATCAAACCCGGCTTCTTTTGTACGTCTTGCAGCTTCTACAAAATCCTCAATTGTTTGTAAGATATCTGCTTCCGTCATTTCAACAGGCGTTTTCCCTGAAGTTTCATCTTTTACAACTGAAGGACCAAGGAGAACAGTGTCATTCCTTACAAGGGACTGTCGTCCTCCATGAACAATCTGGGCAATTATCTTGCTGCCGTATTTGTGAACAACGGAAGTTATTTCGTGATAAGGAGTGATGAACCTGTCAGCGTAGATACCCTGCTGCTTTTCATTGCTTTTGCCCCGAGGATTCACATAGGAGTATCCTGTGATAATCAGGCCTACGTCATTGCGGGCAAGTTCCTCATACATCTCAACAATGGCAGTTGTTGGGGTGCCGTCATCTTCTGCAAGCCATTCGTTGGTTGCGGATCTGACAAACCTATTCGGCACTTCAAGGCTACCTAGTTTGATGGGTTCAAAAAGCATGCTCTTAATGATAACATGCATAATAAAAATGTTTTTGCAGGATGCAACGTTCAGGAATTCTTCAATTCCTCAAGGGATTCCCGGAGATGCTCATTGCCCAGTTTGTAAATGAGTAACGTAACATAAAGCGAGATAAATGCTGCAAAATTTATAAGAAGAACAAATTGCAAAGTACTACCTTCGAGTCCACCTCCACTTTGCCCGTAAAGTGCATCACCAAACATCAGTGGATGTGCACTCCTCCACAACCTTATGGAAAAGAAACTAAGAGGCACTGACGCAAACCCGGCAATCCCGAAAACCGAAGACAAACGTGCACGACTTGCCATATCATCAATGGAGTTTCGCAGAAGCAGGTAAACCGCATAAACAAGGAAAAGCACAAGGGATGTCGTCAGTCGTGGTTCCCATACCCAATACCAGCCCCAAACCTGCTTGGCCCATATAGAACCAGTTGCCAATACAAGAAAAGCAAATACTAACCCAATTTCGGCGGACGACTTTGCCAGTATATCCCATGAAACGTCACGTGTTCTCAGGTATTGGATACTTGCTATGAATACAACTGCAAAAGCGAGATAAGAAAGAATCGCAATTGGCATGTGGAAATAGAAAATATTGAAGGACTGGTCAAGGACATTTCCTGACTCGTCTTTCATTACAGGAAGCATGAAAAACACCGAGTATATGGCAACTGCTATCAGGATTCCCGAAAGCAAAGCCATAATGCGTTCATATTTTCCATAATTCATGATTTTACCAGCCATGACAGGATTTATCCTAGAATATATTGCAACTATATTAATTGTTAATCCTCAATCACGTATTCGAATACAAGTGAAGCAACCGCCAGGAAAACTATGTCGTAAACAAACAGTATCCTCAAATAAGTGGTAATTGCACCCAGGCCATCACCCTGCAATACCGCAGATGTTGCAGACACGGCGGGAATCAGCACAGGCACCAGTAAAGGTAGGAGAAGAACAGGAAGCATGATTTCCTTTGCCCGAATATTCTGGACAAGAGCTGAGAGTAAAACACCTACTGAAGCAAAACCAATGGTACCTCCTATTACGATGAGGACAAAAAGAGGTGAAAAGACCGGGAAGGTAAAAAGGATTGAAAAGAGGATAACCGTGATTATCTCTACAATCAGCATTATTGAAACGGTAAAAATTACCTTTCCAAGATAGATTGAAATCGGGGAAACTGGACATATTTTCAGTGCCTGGATTGCTCCGTTTTGTGTTTCAGATGCAAAAGCACGGGAAAAACCAAGTGTTCCGGCAAAGACAAAACAAATCCACAAAACACCGGCTGCAAGCATTGCAACATCGCCTGAAGATGCAGTCAGTTCGGAAAAAGCTATGCTGAATACCACCAGCACAAGGAACGAAAACAGGAGCATGGAATTTAACAGTTCCTTTGCCCGGGCTTCTATACGGAAATCCTTTGCAGCTATGTGTAAAGCTTTGATCACCATTTCACCTCAGACACAGCCATTGATGCCGCATATCTGCGCAATTGTTTCTCTGACTGATTCGTCTTTTGATTCAAAATCAGCTACCAGTTTTCCGGAATCCATCACAAGTATACGATCGCAAATGGATATTGCGAAATCAATATTGTGGGTAACCAGCAATCTTGTGGTTGTGGATTTCCTGACAAGGAGTTGTTCCATTATTTTCGAAGCACCCGGATCAAGGCCACTGAATGGCTCGTCCAGAAAAAGAACACCTGGATCATGAATAAGAGCCCGGGCAAAGGACAGGCGCTGCTTCATGCCACGGGAATAAGTGCTTACACGGTCTGTGGCACGCTTCCATAAACCGGTTTCATCAAGAAGCATTTCAATCTGGTCTTCAAGTTGCATGCCTTCCAGATCGTAGAGGTTCCCGAAAAAATGCAGGTTTTCAATGGCATTGAGTTCATCGTATAGGTATGATTCATGGGATAAAACCCCGAATTCTTTCCTTATACCCATTTCATCATCTGAAAGAGATATTCCATTAATCAGAATTTCACCACTCGATGGATGAAGTCTTGCAGAAAGCAACTTGAGTAACGTGGACTTCCCCGCCCCGTTGGGACCTGTGATTGCAACAAATTCTCCGGCCCTGATGCGCAGGTCTATGTTATCAACTGCAGTTATCCGCCCATAGTTTTTTGCGAGAGCCTTTGCAACAATCAAATCATCCATCACCTAAGAATAGAGTTCGCGATAAATTAAGATTTGGATGCTGATTTAGCAAAAACAATAAGTTCTCAAAAAAACCATTATAATTGGGGAATACTCATGGGTGCAGAAAGTTACAAACGAATACTGATAGCTACCGATGGCTCTGAGAATGTAAAGAATGCCGTTGACTGGGCTGTTGAACTTGCCCGTGCAACCAGAGCACAGCTTTTTGGGGTTTACGTAGTCCCAGGGGTCAGTATCGGAATAGCATCACGAGGAGCCAGTTGGGCAGAATCGTTTAAGGAGCACTTACAGGAAGAAGGTGCAAAGGCCGTCGAGTACGTTGAAGATAGTGCCAAAAAGGTAGGAGTTGATGTTGAAGCAGCAGTTCTCGAAGGGAATCCAACGGATGTCATTCTGGAGTATGCTGATAACAATGGAATCGACCTCATTGTAATGGGCACACTTGGAAAAACAGGAATAAAACGATTCCTTCTTGGCAGCGTTGCTGAAAATGTAGTCAGGCATTCCGCAAAACAGGTTCTTGTAGTACCTTGAATCACAAAACGAGCAATTTTATATAGGAATAGGTCATTCGTATGATTGCGAACAATCGTGTACCACACATTCGGCACACCAAACACGGTTGTTCGCACCGGGGGCAATATAGTGGAAGAGATTAAGAAATCAGAAACGTCTGAAAACTGGAAGAGAGTTTCCGATGCTGAATGGAAGAAACGTCTGAAGCCGGAAGAATATCATATTTTGCGCCAAAAAGGAACTGAAGCACCATTTTCAGGAGAATATGATAACCACTATAAAGCTGGAATCTACAAATGTGCAGCCTGCGGGCAGGATCTGTTTTCATCAAAGACAAAATATGATGCCGGTACAGGGTGGCCGAGCTTCTGGTCAGCGATATCAGAAGACAACATCGAACGTGTACCTGACTACAGTCTTATGATGAAGAGAACAGAAGTTACCTGCAGCCGCTGTGGAAGCCATCTGGGCCATGTATTTGATGACGGACCTCCACCCACCGGAGAGCATTTCTGTATTGATTCCCTTGCACTCAAATTCGTCCCTGATGATGGTTAACGCAAACGATAGGTTTATCATAACATCAACAATACCTACAACCTATGTGAGAGAGGAAGGACGGCTGCCGGGCCTTATTGGTCTGAGGAAAGTCTCCCCACCACTCCAGAAACGCGAACACCTGTAAAGGGTGTCGGGCGAGAGCTCGGGCAGTTGGGGAACCAACTCTTGTAACTCCGGTTACATGATGGCACAGAAACGATATCGTTCCATACTTATGCGATGATGTTGGAAAACTGAGGTCGTATGGAATCCGACTGGAACGGCGAATCCTCGCGGGTGCAAGTCGGAAGTAGGGGATCAGGCTACATCTGGATAGCCCCCCGAATTATTGACGCTAAGCCGAATGCCGCCAGTGTATTTACACCAACAGAAGGGAGCTTACTCTCCTCACTCACATACATTAGGACTGGTTTTGAGATCCTGTATTTTTATGAGCATTTCATCGTAGTTGAGGCAGGTATTGAAGCACCCATCATTCAGGAGGGAAAAACCCACAATAGGTATATTAGTGCCTTTCAGAGAACGCATTCCCTTATTGATTTCATAATTACATGCGACTACGAATACACCATCTGTTTTCTGTCCTCTGAGAATACGCTCAACAAAAGATGAACCTGTTACAATGAAAAAACCATAGCCTTCAGATTCGGCTTTTTGTTTGAGTTTCCCCACATCGCATTTCCCACAGTTCACACACTGTATACCCAAACGTGTGGAAGATGCGGGGCAATCCAGTGCACGCATGCAATGGGGAACAAACATTATTCTTTTGGATGATTCAAGGAAAGACCCCTTATGTGCAATATTTTTCATGGAAACCATCCACTTATCCAGAATCCTCGGGTCTGAAAACTTGCAGAAAAGATACTTGAGGGGCATGTAGAAAAAATCAAGTATTGAAGAGAAAAAACCAGCCATATGGACTTCCCTTTTCAAACTCACCCTGCCCACGAAAAGAGCCACAGCACTGATAATAACAGATACTATGAACGCCCAGATAATCAAGTACCCAATTAAATTATACATCACATAACCCCATAGTTTTGATTACTTCATTAACATCTACCCTGGTTTCAAAGCATCCGTCTTTCTTAAGACAAACACCCTGAACAGGCATAAACGACATTTCTTCCATAGCTTCGGAAAGTTCGGTGTAACACGCTACCCCGATACATGAAGAAGGTTGACAATGCTTAACTATTTTCTTTACAAAGCTGCCACCCGGAATTACAAATGCTGAAAAGCCTTTTTCATGTGCAGCATTACTGATTTTCCCGATAGAACATTTCCCGCATTGCTTACATTCATATCCAAAAATAGGATGACATTTTGCACTGCAATCACCATGCCTGAGACATTGCGGCAGAAAGAGAACTTTTTTTCCCTTGTTATGGATGAAAGCGTTACGCATGACTGCATTGCGCACTTCTATCAGGATTTCATCCACAAGGGTTTCCCGTATCTGAAAAGAGCGGCAAATCCATTTTGCCGGAGAATAGAACATATAGAGAATAAAGAGAACAAAATTTGGCAGGAGGATTTTACGTTTCTTAAAGCTGTACGCTCCAAGAATTAAAGCAAATACCAACCCAACAAATGCTGCAATAGCGCCATAAACGAATATTCTTCCCAGAAGTTCGTAGGGAATTTCCATGGAAATGAAATGCAGTGCTGTATATTTATAATTAACAATAAAAAAAAAGATGGAATGTAGAAGAATTACTCTTCTACACAGTCATCGAGGTTTATGCCCATTGCACGGGCAGTCAGGACAATAACATCTTCCACTTCAAGATCCTCTGCTTTTACTGCATCCCTGCCGTCGGAGAGGTTTCTCTTACAGAATGGACATGCGCTTGAAAGAATGTCAGGTTTCTTAGCAAGTGCATCTTCAACACGGCTTGATGCAATTCCAAGTGCAAGATCAGGAATACCTGCTTTTACACCACCGCCTGCTCCACAGCAGCGCTGGTTGTCTTTGATCCTGTCCATTTCAACGAACTTTATACCTGGAATGCTCCGCAGGACATGCCTTGGTGCATCGAAAACACCAACGTGGCGTCCAAGGTGGCATGGGTCGTGGTATGTAACTGTCTTGTCGACTGAATCCTTCCACTGTACTTTACCCTGTTTGATAAGATCTGAAAGGAACTCTGTGATGTGAACAACTTCGAAAGGAAGGTCTTCGCCAAGAAGCCTTGGCCAGTCAACCTTTGAGGCACGGAAACATCCTGCACATGCGTACAATACTTTCTTTGCGCCTTTCTTTTTGATACCCTCAACATTAGCTTTTGCAGCCTTGCGGGCAATATCGTCAATCTCGTACTGACCTGTCCTTACAAGTGCGGAACTGCAGCATACCTCATCCTCACCAAGCATTGTGAACTTAATGCCGAGTTTGTTGAGAACACGGGCTGTTGCAAATGCAAGCTTTTTCTGGCGGAGTTCTGCTGTACAACCACCGAAGTAAAGGATTTCGGCTTCGTCTTCGATTACGACATCATCAGGAATCCAGCTAAGCCTGTCTTTTTTGTCGGCCATGTACGGGTTGCCGTACTCACCAATGAGTTTGACGAACATTCCCTGCTTGCCGTATGGACCATTTCCACGTTTTACGAGGTTAGCACGCATGGATTCCCAGAGTTCGATTGTGTTGATAGCTGATTCACAAACTGTGGCACACATACCACAGGTTGTACAGCCATAGACATCATCCTTGAACTGTTCAATCTCGTCCTCGGAAATCTTTTTCGGACCGAACAGTTTTGCCCTGAGACCGTAGGACTTGTTCATGTATTCTCTCCAGCGGAGAATCTTGTCCCTTGGTGCAAGTCCCGGATCTTCTCCGGAAGCATCGTATGTTGGACACCAGTTTACACATTCACCACAGCGGCTGCATGCATCAAGTTCCATGAGTTGCACTGCGGTCATGTTGTTTGTATTAATAGATGGTGAATCTCGTACCATAATTATTCACCTCCCTTGTTTGCCAGGAGGGTAAGTGGTATTGCAATCATGTGGATGTATTTGCTGTATGGGATGTATGCAATACAGAACAGCAATGAGATGATTACGTGGAACAGAGCTGCGGGTGGAGCCCACTCATAGTGGAGTCCCATACCCCAGAAAGTACCGTTCCTGATACCGTCTGCAAAGAAGCCTGTTATTGTGATAAGAGTCAGGCCGCCAAGAAGAATAGAATCATATGCAATTGTACTTTCACGCATTTTCTGCAGGAAGAGCCTTCTTGCGATTGCAATTATAATTCCTGTAAGCAGGATGTAACTGAATATATCATTGGGGAGAGAAAGCATTTCCCTGAAAACTTCAGGATCCGGACCCATGTGGAGTGCCATATGTGTTACTTCCACGAGGAACATAAGAACAGACATTACAAAAAGTGCCATCCAGCCAATGAAAATTGTGATGTGCATGAACCAGCGAACTGGACTGCGGCGCATGATACGCCTCTGAAGCAGAATATCAAGAACAAGAGTTACAACAATATTCTGTCCGTGACCGTGGCTTTCAGCACTCATCTGACGAATAAGCATTCTTGGGAAAGCTAAAAGTTTGCCACCAGTACCGCTTCCACCATATTCTTCGGCACCAGCACCCCATTTTTTCAAATTTATATACATTCCGTAGAGGAAAATCAAAATCGCAGCATTAGCCAGTATCATGACCTGCACGAAAGTGATCCTCAAAGCATCGGATATTCCTGAAAAATATTCCATAGCCATTAATGTCTATCTCCTGATGTGTTCTTTTTAAAGAAATGTGATATGTATAGTTAAGTCTGGTCTATTGGTGGTACCGATTCTATTTAAATATTTTCATCCACCGCCATCGGAAAACAGCAACAAAAAGATAATCAGGAGACAGATGAAAAGAAAGAAAAAAAGAAGAAAAGGTTTAAGGATTTTACCTTAAAGCCCGATCTCTTTCTTGAATTCTTCAAGTCCCATTTCATCAATGACACGGCCAAGGCGCCATTTCTTTGTGTGGGTCTTATAGTAGCTTATAATCTTGTCCACAAGTTCCATGACTTCTTCATCACTGAGCTCCTCAGCAATTAAATCACCAAGGCGTGGACGAATACCTGCATTTCCTCCTACCAGAACCCTATATCCCTTGGGAGTACCAAGTATTCCAATATCCCTTACTGCGGATTCGGCACATGAATTCATGCATCCTGAAACGGCAATCTTGAACTTTGAAGGAAGTTGCATTCCGTGGTATTTTTCATCAAGGGCAAGCCCGAGTCCGACGGAATCCTGCTGTCCACGTTTACAGAATGTGGTACCCGGACAGATTTTAACACTCCTGACACACAGCCCAATTGCAGCTGCAGGTTTCATGCCAAGGTCTTCCCAGGCACCGTCAATATCATCTTCCTTAAGCCCGACGATACAAAGACGCTGAGCGGAGGTTAATTTGACGGCTGCTGCCTCATATTTGTCTGCCACATCTGCAACTTTGCGAAGCATTTCCGGACTGACAATACCACCGGGAGACTGGGGTGCTATCGCATAAGTTTCCCCATCTCGCTGCAGGATTGCGCCTTTCTCAAGAAGGTCTTTCTTAGTCATTTAAATACTCCACCAAGTTCACTGCTCAAGTCTCTTGAGGATGCCGGTAAGGCCTTCCTTGTGACGGGCCTCATCTGCAGATGCCTTTGCAAAGAAGAGAGCTGCCTGCTCATTTCCTTCTTCCTGTGCAATCTTAGCAGCGTCGGCTTTCTCGCCTTCGGCCATGGTTTCTCCCTCAAGCATCATCTTAAGGTTATCAACAGTTGTATCTTTGATAAGTCCGAGGATTTCGGCAACTTCGGCTGCGTGCCATGCTTCATCCATAGCAAGCTGACGGAGGTAGACTGCAACCTCAGGAAGTCCTTCCCTTTCTGCAAGCTTGGACATTGCCAAATACCAACCAACTTCTGTCGTTTCACCTTTAAAGGTCTGCTGTAAAATGTTTTCCAGGCTCATATTATTTCACTCCTCTTAGACTTTGTCAACGAAGTAATTACAATAATTGTCCGCACCATATTTATGCTATAGCACAATTTCTATACGATTCTGGAACAATCATTGTGAAATCTGAGTGCTTTTCTTACAAATATCCAAAAGTGCATAAATAGCTCTTTTTGAGAAATTGTAACTAACAACACCAATTTGATAATTAATAGGTTCTCCAAACATTTAAAGTTGATTGTTTTGTTATATACGAACAGATTTATCGGACTGTATTAAATTCATCACATTTACAGCGCTGCAATGTTCAAACCAAGCAATCCCAATCCCTGCGTAATGAAAAACATGGCAAAAATGAGATAAACAACCCCCAGGGAACGAATAGTGTAAAGATAATATTTGTTTTTCAGGAAGAAACTGAATTTCCCGATAGCAAGTGCAAGCACGATTTTAGAACCTACCAGAAGAAGATAAAAACCAAAAATGAATAAAACCACAGCTAATATATTAACTTCAAGAGCCCTGAAAAAAATAGGACCGCCAATAGCGATCCAAAATAGGTACGGATGGGGACTCAGGAAATTGGCCAGAATACCTTTCTTAAGGGAATCCTTCTTTCCATTACTGATTTCAATATCTATATTTTGAGTTCGAAGAGAAGAAATCCCCAGATGTACCAAGTACAATGCCCCTGTCAGGCTAATAAGGGCAATTGCAGACTCCTGATTTTCAAAATGAATTAAAAGTAACACAATGGATGAAACTATCAGTATATCGGTAATCAGTGGCGAAATCGCAACCTTAATCCCTTCCTTTGATCCATGCTGCAAGGTTTCAGAAATTGTCATCGCCATTAGCGGACCCGGAGAAATACCGGCAGCAAACCCCAGAACTAAGCCCATTAGTAAAAATTCCGCTGATTCAAACATCGAACATCTGCCCTTACCTGCATCCAATCAAATATTTACTGCAAGGATGTGTTGGATTTACCAGGTCGTTTATGGTTAGTTTTTTTCAGGAGAGTGCATGATAGCCAAATAACTGCATTATAAAGATTCAATCCAACCCATATCATCTTCTTTTCTGCCATATTGAATGTCTGTAATGGCATTGAATAATTTGCTGGCAATCTGACCCACATCCCCACCAGAGACAGTTATCGCCTTGCCATCATACTTTAGTTCTCCCACCGGAGAAATAACTGCAGCAGTCCCGGAACCAAATATCTCCTGAAGTGTTCCACTTTCCTGTGCTTCAAAAACTTCATCGATACTAATTTTCCTCTCTGAAACTCCCATTCCCCATTTCTTAGCAAGAGCTATGACAGAATCACGTGTAATACCAGATAAGATACTGCCGTTTAACATCGGAGTTACAAGTTCCCCAGCAATAACAAAAAAGATGTTCATAGAACCCACTTCTTCAACATATTTTTGTTCCAGTCCATCCAACCACAAAACCTGGGAGTAACCACATCCATGCGCTTCTTCTCCGGCATAGAGGCTTGCTGCATAGTTTGCAGCGGTCTTTGCTTCTCCAAGTCCTCCACGCACTGCCCGCACGTGGGCCTTTGTGATCCATATTTTTACCGGGTTAAACCCTTCGGCATAGTATGCACCAACCGGACAAAGGATCATGAAGAAGCGATACGTTCGGGATGCCCTGACCCCCAAAAAGGGATCTGTGGCAATGATGGCAGGACGAATATACAAGGAAGTGCCCCGGACCCGGGGAACCCACTCTTTTTCAATCGATAGTAATTGTTTCAATGCATCCAGCGCAAATGCCTCATCAATTTCAGGAATACAAAGTGTGCGATTGGAAGCATTCAACCTTTTGAAATTCTCCTGAGGGCGGAAGAGTTGAATTGTCCCATCATCTTTCCTAAACGCTTTAAGTCCCTCAAAAGTAGCCTGCCCATAATGCAATGCCATTGTAGAGGGATCCATCTGAAAAGGACCATATGGCTCAATGCGCGGATCATGCCATCCATTTTCAGGATCGTAATCCATAACAAACATATGATCAGTAAATATTCTTCCAAAACCCAGATCATTCTCATCGGGCTTAGGTTTTAGTTGCTTAGCTTTGGTGACTGTGAGATCCATGCGATTACCCCTGCAATGGTTGTCAGGTTTCTATTCAAATTAACTATTAACTACAGCAATCGCCATACATAAAGTTGTTATTATCCAAAACATGATTTTTGTAAATGGGACGAGGTTCCAGAAAGCAATTATACCTAAAAGACGATGTTAAAGGGAGATGTCGCCTAACTTACGTATTGTACTTGTTGAACCGCTTTATCAGGGAAATGTCGGATCAGTTGCCCGCTCAATGAAAAATTTCGGTTACAATGATCTTGTTCTTGTCAATCCATGTCCGCTTGAAGGAGAAGCGAGAGCTATGGCGTCCCATGCACAGGATTTGCTCAAAAGTGCAACAATTGAGTCCAGCCTGAAGGAAGCGATTGGGGATGCAAATCTGGTAATCGGAACAAGTGGAATTTCAGGAATTAAAGATGATGAGCATCTTCGTGTACCGGTATATACCCCCAAGCAGATGAAGGAACATCTCAAGGATGCCGACGGGACAGTAGCGGTCTTGTTCGGCAGGGAAGATAATGGATTGTCAAAAGAAGAACTGAAGCAATGCGATATGATCCTCACAATTCCTACATCCGAAATTTACCCTGTGATGAATATTGCTCATGCAACAACAGTTGTGCTCTACGAAATGAGTGAGATAGAAGATCCGTCAAGACCGATTGCAGACAGATTTGATCTGGAACTTTTGTATGAGCATCTTGGAGAGATGCTTGATGACATAGGGCACCCTGAACATAAGAAAGAAAAAACATATTTGATGCTCAGGAGAATATTCGGAAGAGCTGTTCTTACACCCCGCGAAGTCCAAACACTGAGAGGCATCTTCAGGGGAATCCAGAAATCAAATGAAAATGATGAATAACGACTCTTTTAAGATAGATTTAAATATATTCTGATAAACGATAATGCTGGTACCCGGGGTTTAACATGGTAGAAGAAAAATGGGTAAACAAGTTCAGGGAATTCCTGAATCTTTACAACAGGACTGACATACTTTTACTGGTTGACAATTATCCAGAGAAAAAAAGTGTTTATGTTAACTATGAGAACCTGTACCAGTTTACGCCTGAAATAGCAGAGGAATTGATTCAGGCACCCGACGAGATAATCCCTGCAGCTGAGGAAGCACTGAAGCAGGAATTAAAAATCCACTTTGTTGATACCCCGACTAAAGAGTCAGGCACCGATGAAGACAAAAACCTGAAAGATGTCAAAATACGATTCATAAATATTCCAAACAAGATACCAATCCGTGATTTACGCAGCAAACACCTGCTCAAATTCATCGCATTGGAAGGCATGATCAGGAAAGCCACTGAAGTCAGGCCAAAAATTATAGATGCTCATTTTTTATGCGCAAATTGTGAACACACATTTAATGTTCCACAGGAAGGCACAAAGTTTGTGGAACCAAAGGATTGTGAAAACGTAAACTGCGAGCGCAGAGGCCCTTTCAAACTTATTATTGATAAATCCACTTTTGTCGACTCTCAAAAACTCCAGATACAGGAATCACCTGAAAACCTGAGAGGTGGAAGCCAGCCCCAGAGCATTGATGTTGACGCCGAAGACGATATTGCAGGAATTGTAAAACCTGGAGACAGGGTAGTAATAAATGGCGTGCTCCGCTCCCACCAGAGAACTCTCCGGGAAGGCAAATCCCCATATTATGATCTTGTGCTACACAGCAATTCCATCGAATATGTTGATCAGGAATTCGATGAACTCGACATCACCCCGGAAGATGAAGAAGAAATAAGGGAACTAAGCAAGGACCCTCATCTCTATGAGAAGATGATAAAATCCATTGCCCCGTCAATTTTCGGATACGAGGATATTAAGGAAGCATTGGCATTGCAACTCTTCTCCGGCGTCCCGAAAGTTATGCCTGACGGATCAAGGGTTCGTGGGGACATCCACATGCTTCTTGTTGGTGACCCCGGTATCGCAAAAAGTCAGTTGCTTCGCTACATGGTCAAAATATCACCCAGAGGTGTATTCGCATCCGGTAAGAGTGCATCTTCAAGTGGTTTGACTGCAGCTGCTGTGCGTGACGATCTTGGAGATGGACGCTGGACTTTAGAGGCCGGTGCACTCGTAATGGCAGATATGGGTATCGCCGCAGTGGATGAAATGGATAAGATGAGCAGGGAAGACAAAAGCGCACTTCACGAAGCAATGGAACAACAAACCATATCCGTTGCAAAGGCCGGAATTCTTGCCACACTCAAATCCCGATGTGCTTTGCTTGGAGCTGCAAATCCGAAATACGGAAGATTTGATAGATACGAAGGCCTTGCTGAACAAATCAACATGCCACCTGCTCTGATTTCAAGGTTTGATCTAATCTTTATATTGCTTGATATCCCCGAATCAAGGAAGGACGGGGACATTGCGAAACATATCCTTCGCTCTCACTTTGCGGGGGAACTGAATGAACAAATGAGCAGGGACCCTGCATCCGAGATTACCGAAAAACAAGTCGGAGACCAGATGAAAATTATTCTCCCGGCAATTGAAAACGAAACACTCCGCAAATACGTGGCTTATGCACGCCGCAAGATATTCCCCGTAATGGAAGACGAAGCGAGGGAACATCTGGTTAACTATTATCTTGACTTAAGGAAAATGGGAGAAAATAAGGATTCACCTGTCCCTGTTACTGCACGACAGCTTGAAGCGCTTGTGAGACTTGCAGAAGCCAGCGCAAGAATCAGATTAAGTAACAAAGCAACTCTGGAAGATGCAAAACGTACTACCAGAATCAGTATGGCCTGCATGAAGCAGGTTGGTGTTGACCCGGACACAGGTGCCTTTGACGTTGATGTTATTGCTACGGGGACAAGCAAGAGCCAGCGTGACAAAATTCATGTCCTGATGGATGTTATTCGGGATGTCGGAGATCGCAATCCTGGTGGCAAAGCACCCCTTGAAGAAGTATATGCAGCTGCCGAAGCAGAAAATATAAGCCGGGATCAGGCAGAAGAACTCATCAGGAAGATGAGGCAAAAAGGAGACCTGATGTCACCTGATAAAAAACATATTAAGATTGTGTGAGGGAAAGATATGTATTTGAAAATTCACAAACAAGGGGATGGGATGGTACTTGCAGCCTGTGACCAAAAACTTATCGGTTCCAAGCTCAAAAAAGGAAAAATTTGCGTTGAAGTTACAGAAAGCTTCTATAAAGGCGACATTGTGTCAGAAGAAAAACTGATGGAAGAACTCAAATGTTGCGTTAATGCAAATCTTTTCGGAGAAAAAGTTATTAATTGTGCAATAAAATGTGGCATGGTAGATCCTGACACAGTTATGATTATCGATGGCGTTCCCCACGTCCAGATATACAGAGTATAAGGCAAAGGGAAAAAGATGAGTGAAAATAGCGAAAGTGCAGTCAAAACCCTCGACAGGGAAGGGTTAATCAAAGCGGTCATTGAGAAACATGAGCGCCTAATAAGTGAATACAATACTGAGTATAATTCCCTTGAAGGAAAAGTAAAGGAATTAAAAGAAAAAGTTGCTGCTGCAAAGAAAGAGCATGAGGACACCGTGCAAAGGATGGATGTTCTCAGGGAGAAAAGGCAGCAATTGTATTATCAGGCAAAGAAATTGCTTGAAGATCTGGAACCCGGTACTATTGAAGATCGGCTAGTCCATTCAATTCACGATGATATTGAAGAGCTTAAGCGTTTGAAAGAGCCCGAAACTGAAGCAGCATTGCGTAAAACCCTGCTGGACAAGATAAACTCAATCAGAGTTGAAGAAATAAAAGAGCAGGTAAGCCAGTTAACCGAGAAAATCAAAGGAGCCGAGGAAGCTACAATCGAGCTTCTGTCCCTTGAAACAAACCGAAAAGATTCCTCCAAGGACAACGAAAACATGGCCGAAGAGCTCAAGAAAGATGAGCCACGCCATAACTGGCTACACAGGCGTATTGCAAGTCACACTGAAGCCCGTGAATACTGGGAAAAACAACTTGAAGGTACACAGAAGTCGGAGGAGACAGCATGAAAGATCCGGCCTCAATGACAGAAAGGGAACTCAAGGAAACGGTGAACAAATTCCGTAATGAGATTTCCCATAATGAAAAGACACTCAAAAATGTGTTCAGGGAGCTTAAGTTGCACCGTACCAACATTGGTGAACTTAAGGAAAAGAGAGATGACTTGAACGCAAAGGTAAAGGAACTTGCCACTCTTGCCCGGAATGAAAAAGCAGCAAGAGATGAGGTAAATGCGAAAATCTCTGAAATAAAAGGAAAGAGACAGGTCGTATTGAATCTCAAGGATAAACTTACCGGCGACATTTCAAGTTTTAAGGAAAAGCGCAACCAGTTCAATCAGGAATCAAAGGGAAGCGTTGAATCTCTTGCCAAGGCTTATACTAAGGAAGTTGAGACTTTCCTGAATGCTGACATCCCCCTTAAACACGAAAAGGATGTTTTTGAAAGAATCATGCAGCTTGAAAAGAGACTCGAAGCCGCCCTTGCTGCTGATGGCCTTCACAAAGAAGTCATGAGCGTATATGATAGCGCAAAAGAAGTTGAAAAGGAAGGCTACGAACTTGGTTCACATATCAAGGAGCTAGCGGAGGATTCCCAGAAGCATCACGTAAAAATGATTGAGTTGTACAACCAGATAGATGAATTCCGAAAGGAAGCCGATTTGTATCACTCCCAGATGAAAGAGACCTATGCGGTTCTTTCCCCAATAAGGGACAAAATCGATCCCTTGAAGAAGAAGGTAGAATCCCTCAGGGAAGAGCTTGGTGGTTACCTGGACAAGCTCAACGAAATTCAACTGGAAAAAGACGAGAAAAAGAAGGATGAACAGCATAGTGCTGCAAAAGAGCGTCTTGAGAAAACCGGCAAAATGAGTTTGGAAGACCTTAAGATCTTGATGGACAAAGGAGATCTTAAGCTTTAATTCGACTCCTTAACAGGTATATTCCTGCCAGAAGACTGAGGGTTGTACCTGTAATTCCAAATCCCGGCATACTCCCGGGATTTTCGGTATTTGTACTATTGTTTTGTGGATTATCCGGAATAACTGTACCATTATCTGGACTTTGATCCAGGGGGAACTCTGGATCCACATACTGGAAAACCGGTTCAAAAGTAACAAGCTCACCTTCCGAGCCGAAATATATTTCTTTGAGAGTTATATTCAGAATTGTAGTGTTTTCCCTTGAATAAACCAGCGTTTCATTCTCCCCAAGAATATCATCTATTAAGGGTTCGTCATTTCTTTGGAGTGCCAACCAAACCCTATTATCATCCAGATTGACAAATTTTACCGTTATAGAATAATTCTGATGGAGCTGCTTCGTATGGCCTGTGCGGATGTTTAGCGCACTTCCATCTTCCAGGACAAGCTCTTGCGCAAAAGCAACATTCGTAGATAGTGAGCAAAGGCTAATTATAAAAATAAAAAAGAAAGCTAAGACCTTTGCATACATTAGTAATCCTCAAACATACATGCAGCGACCTGATATTAGAGTTTCCTTAGAGCCATCCGCCATCTCAACAATAAGACCGCCATCTTCAGATATCCCGATTGCTTTTCCTTCATACATTTTGACAGGAGTTACCATACAAACCTGCTTTCCAAGAGTATCAGAAAGGTCTATCCATTTCTGCAGAATCTCATCAAATGAACCAGTGTTGAATTTTATGTAGTGTTGCTCAAGCGTAGAAAGAAGGGACTGAACAAAAATCACCCTGTCTATCTCTTTTCCCAACTCGTACTTGATGGTCGTGGAAGTCTTTTTCAGATCATCCGGGAATGATTCAGGATCCATGTTGGCATTGATCCCAATACCGATAACTACATAATTAATAATCTCAGCTTCTGCTTCCATCTCAGTCAAAATACCACAGATTTTCTTGCCACCCACCAATACATCATTTGGCCACTTCAGGGAAGCATTTACCCCGATTTTGCGAAGTGTTTCTGCCACAGCAACACCAGCCATGAGTGTTAATCGGGAGGCATGTGAAGGCGACATAGAAAGTTTCAGGATTACAGAAAGCCAAATTCCACCTTCCGGAGAACACCAATCACAACCCCTGCGCCCCCGGCCACTGTCCTGGATTTCAGCTATTACAACCGTTCCATCAGAAGCTTCGCTTCCGATTTGTTTGGCAATATCATTGGTTGATTGAACTTTGTCGTAGTAAACTAATTCAGTCCCGATTATATCAGTATCAAGGCCCTCAGTAATTAGTTCAGGATAGAGAAAATCAGGCTCTGATCGCAAGATATAACCGCTTCCGGGGATGGATTCTATGGAATATCCACGCTTCTGGAGAGCCTGGACATATTTCCAGATCATCGTTCTGGAAACACCGATAGAAGTCCCTATCTCCGCCCCCGACACAGGTTGTCCGTTTGCACCTTTCAGTATCCTTATTACTTCAAGAATATTGTTTTGCAATAAAATCCCCTGTTACAATTGGAAGTACAAGAATAAAAAATCATTCATCCTTGTTTTCCATATCCCGGGATTTGGCTGCATTAATGTAGGACCCAACTGCAGCGCTGATAGCAGCAATCTTTTTGTTATTGTTGTCAAGTGCTTCAGCAAGGGTTTCACATTCCCTCTCGTGGCATGCAGCGTTTTCAGCTACAATATCAAGGATATTATAGTCATCAATGAAGTGTGTTGTGAGATTTCCCTTCAGGAATTCTTCATGTGACATTACTGCCCGATGGAATGGAATGTTGGTTTTGACACCAATTACAACATACTCAAAGAGAGCACGTCTCATCCTTGCAATGGCTTCATCCCTGTCCCTTCCCCAGGTCTGGAGTTTGGAAATCATGGAATCATAGAAAGGCGTAATGGTATAGCCCATATGCACCCCACTGTCAACCCTGACACCCGGACCGCCGGCAGATCTGTAGCGGCGTATTTTCCCGGGGGATGGAGTAAAATCGTTGAGCGGATCTTCGGCATTAATCCTGCATTCAATTGCTGAACCGGTTATCTTGATGTCTTCCTGCTTGAAAGATAGTTCCTCACCGCATGCGACTTTGAGCTGCTCCTTGACGATATCAATGCCTGTTACAAGCTCGGTGATACCGTGTTCTACCTGCAGACGTGTGTTAACTTCAAGGAAATAGTAATCACCCTTTGAATAAAGGAATTCCACGGTTCCTGCGTTTTCATAACCAATGGATTTTGCGGCTTTGACTGCAGTGCCACCCATTGCTGCCCGAAGTTCCGGAGTCATTATAGGAGATGGAGCTTCTTCAATGAGCTTCTGATGCCTTCGCTGAATGGAGCATTCCCTGTCTGAAAGATAAAGGCAGTTGCCATGGCTGTCAGCAAGAATCTGGATTTCAATGTGACGTGGTTCTTCCATATATTTTTCAA
Organism: Methanohalophilus levihalophilus; assembly: GCF_017874375.1. Lineage (NCBI taxonomy): Archaea > Methanobacteriati > Methanobacteriota > Methanomicrobia > Methanosarcinales > Methanosarcinaceae > Methanohalophilus > Methanohalophilus levihalophilus. The sequence goes on along the minus strand of NZ_JAGGLK010000001.1, from coordinate 69,952 downwards.
TGAAAACAGTTGAATCACCAAACGCAGACTCTGCAACTGATCTGATAGATGAAATCGAATTTTTCAATTCCTCATCGGAATAAACTACTTTCATACCAATGCCACCGCCACCTGCGGAGGCTTTGATCATAAGTGGATAACCAAGATTATCTGCGACTTTCTGTGCAGCTTCATAATCTTCTATTGGTTTGCCATCACCCGGAACGACCGGAACACCGGCCTTAATCATGGCTTCACGGGCAGCTATTTTGCTTCCCATTTGCTCTATGACTTCACTGGAAGGACCTATGAAAGTTACTCCTTCCTCTTCACACCTTTTTGCAAAAGTAGTGTTTTCCGAAAGGAAACCAAATCCCGGATGAATTCCTTCTGCGCCGGTTTTCTTCGCTACTTCAAGAATTGCCTCCATATTGAGGTAACTCTTGGAAGTTGGAGCAGGACCAATCAAATAAGCCTCATCCGCATATTTTGTAAACAGTGCATTGCTATCTGCCTCGGAATAAACTGCAACCGTACCAACATCCAGTTCCTTGCAGGCACGCATAATCCTGATAGCTATTTCGCCTCTGTTTGCAACAAGTACCTTGCTGAACATATAATAACCTCAAATTGGTGCTCAGTCAATTACCATCAAGACTTCGCCGGAAGTAACTGCATCGCCCTCGGAAACAAGGATTTCCTTGACAGTACCACCATGTGGAGAGTGAATTGCATTCTCCATTTTCATGGCTTCAATAACACAAATCTTGTCTCCTTCATTAATGGCGTCACCCACAACCACATCAATAGAAAGAACCATTCCCTGCATGTGGCTAGTTACAGCACCTTCTGAAGCAACCGCAGTCGGTTTCTGGGAAGCACTTTCGGTTACTGTAATGGCACCTCCAACGGGTTCAACATGAACGTCGAATGATTCGTTGTCAACTTCAACTTTAAAGTGAGTAGGTATTGCCACTGGAGCTGATGCTGCGGGAGTGGATGCAGCTGGCACCGGTGCAAGTATCTCTTCTTCAGATTCGCCACGCAGGAATTTTGGAGCAATGGCTGGATAAAGAGCATAAGTAAGAACATCTTCTTCTTTGCTGACGATTCCCATCTCTTCAGCTTCCTGCTTTATCTTTTCGTATTCAGGCTCGAGAAGATCCGCTGGCCTTACTGTGATTGGCTGTTCGTCACCGATAATAGTCGCGATCATTTTTTCGCTGATTGGAGCCGGGGACCGGCCATAAAGACCACGTACATAGTCCTTTACTTCCTTTGGAACTACCTTGTAGCGCTCGCCCATTAGGACATTGAGTACGGCCTGGGTGCCTACTATCTGGCTTGTAGGAGTTACAAGTGGAGGATAACCAAGTTCCTCACGCACCCTTGGCATCTCTTCAAGAACATCATCATACTTGTCAAGAGCGTTTTGCTCCTTCAGCTGGGACACAAGGTTGGAGAGCATACCTCCAGGAATCTGGTAAACCAGAACGTTAGTGTCAACCTGCTCGGATATAGGATCAAGTATTCCTTTGTATTCGTCCTTGATTTCCTTGAAATATGCAGATGCTTCACCCAGCAGTTTAAGATCAAGGCCTGTGTCGAATTTAGTCCTTTGAAGAGCTGCAACCGTGGACTCTGTTGGTGGCTGGGAAGTTCCCCCTGCAAGGGGTGAAAGAGCAGTATCAAGAATATCAACACCAGCCTCACAGGCTGCCATGTAGCTCATCGGAGCCATGCCGGAAGTACAGTGACAGTGCAAGTCCACCGGCAAGCCGACCTCTTTCTTGAGTGAGCTTATGAGTTCATAGGCTTCATGAGGAGCAAGAAGTCCGGCCATGTCCTTAATACAAATGGAATCACAGCCCAATTCCGCAAGTTCGTTTGCAAATGCAACGTATTTCTCAACAGTGTGGACAGGACTGATGGTATAGCTGATAGTACCCTGAACATGCGCACCCTGTTTTTTAGCTACCCTAATGGAAGTTTCCATGTTTCTGACATCGTTTACCGCATCAAATATGCGGAAAATATCAATACCGTTTTCATAGGCTTTGGTAACAAATTTTTCTACGACATCATCGGAATAATGCCTGTAGCCTACAAGGTTCTGGCCCCGTAACAACATCTGGGCATGGGTGTTGTTCATGTGTTTTTTCAGTTCCCTGAGACGCTCCCATGGATCCTCGTTGAGATATCTGATACAAGTGTCAAATGTTGCACCTCCCCACATTTCGAGGGAATAGTAACCAACCTCATCCAACTTTTCAATGATGGGAAGCATAGTCCTTGTTCGCATTCTCGTTGCAAGAAGCGATTGGTGTGCGTCCCTCAGAATTGTTTCAGTTATTTTGACCTTCATAGAATACCTCTCATTTTTAGCACATATAAGCAAGAATCTAGTTAATGCTTAGAATTCGGCTGATGAAATTGTACCTAATTGTCCATTAACTTTTATGTACTTTCTGGTGAGGGTATATAAATGAAAAAGAAGGAAAGAGAGAAATAGAAACAGTTAAAATGTCTTCTTAAAATCCAATGAATTTTGATAACTTTATTGCTGCATTTCCCAGAGTCAACGAAACCTGATTTTTAATTCCAATTGCTTCAATGGTTATTTTGCCACTTTCATATGCGTCAAAGTAAGTAGACATGGGTGATTCAGAAGTCAGGATATCCTCAAGTGTATTTTCATGAATTTCCAGCAGGAGAGTGGCATCTACATCCTCATCAGCGGTTATTTCCCTGAATTCCACTACCTTTGCATTTTTTGTCACGATTTTGAAGTACAGTGGAGACCCATCAACTGTTCCAATAGTTACATGCCCAATTTCATTTCCAAAAAGGCTTTTGATAACTGAAGGCACTTCACCTGAATACGCATTGTATTCGGCAATAGAAACTTCAATATCATCAACAAGCTCGGCACTGGCAGTTGCGGAGGCAAAAAGAATAAAGATAGATAAAGCCACGAGAATTTTCTTCACTTAACTCACCTTTGAAAATATATTAATCTACAACTATATCAATTTGATCCTATTTCTCATAATAATTATGACATCTTTGGCACAATACCTTCAATCTACCCTAACTAGCTACATAAACTGGCAGAAGGATCTCTATGGAGAAACAAAAAAGACATAACACAAATAAAGTGAAAAAAAAGAAAAAAGAAACATCCGGATAAAATCAGATGAATCCAAGTAATTGAGACAGTTTTATCGCCAGATTGCCCAACGCTATGGTAATTTTATTGACGGCTCCCACAGCTTCTACTGTAATCCTGCCATCCTCATAAGCATCTAAGAAGATATGTAGCGGGGAGGTCGAATTCGCAAGAGCTGACAATGTATCTTCATCAATACCTACAAGCAGAGTTGCGTCGATGTCATCATCAACACTAATTTCCTCAAATTCAACTATTTTTGCATCATCTGTTACTAATTTGAAGTAAAACATAGATCCATCATTCATTTCAACTGTCAACTGAATGACTTCATTTCCGAAAATAGTTTTTATCGGAGAAGGAGCAACTCCTGCATTCTTATTGTATTCATCAACCATCATCTGCAAGCCATCCCCAAGAGGAGAAGCACCAGTGGTTGCTGAAGTGAAAAGGATTAAAAATGTTAACGCAATGATAAGTTTTTTCAATAATATCACCTTCGTAAATATATTAAATTTAATCTATATTAATGTGATCCTTTTCCATCATTGCTATAATGAGATCTTTTGTCGCAATCTATTTGAAACGAATAGAGAATCTAGAATGTATGCCATTCAGAATAGATTGGGGAGCTTTAAACCAGAGGGACTACAGCACTATGCACCTGGCGGTTTCCGATAACAATGTTGTTTCCCTGCTGTCACCGTTGTACACGCGGGATGAGATATATGAAATCTCCTCCGTCCTCATGTCGCCACATTCATTTAATGAATATCTTTACGACACTTCTGCCACTATAATATATGACGAAGAGACAAATACCAAAGAAATCCTTGACCTTTTCAAGCGTGAAATTAAACAGTATGGATACGACTTCAAGAGCACGCACAGGAGTTTGCGCCTGAGCCATACTGAAGACAACGATTTGTATATTATAAGCATTCAGGGAAATGAATTCAAGTTATCTTCAACGGCATTTCTCGATCCTGATGAAATGAAAACTCATATCCCCAGATTTCTTGAAATCCTTGAATTACTGATCAATTGCGGCTACGAGGCAGGAGGTGGAGAACAGGATCTGGCCATTCTTCCTGTGCCAATGAGAGAACCGGATCTAAAGCCACAATCACTTGCTTCCGAAAGAAGAACTTCTTCCGGGGAAGAAAGCAAGCGTTTTGAAGTAATAGAAAGAGAGTTCCTTGACGTGGATTTCAGTGATATCGGAGGTTGTGAGGAAGCAAAAAAACAACTTTCACTCATTGATCTCGGAATCAGGCATCCTGAAATATACGAAGTGTACGGGGCAGAATTGCCACACGGAATATTGCTTTACGGACCCCCGGGAACTGGTAAGACCATGCTTGCAAAAGCTTCTGCCAAGGAGCTTGACGCCAATTTTTATTCCATAAACGGCGCTGATATTCTTTCAAAATGGTACGGAGAGTCGGAAAAGAATCTCAGGGAGCTTTTTGAGAAAGCTAAAAGCAGTACCCCATCGGTGATCTTTATTGATGAGATTGATGCTTTAATGCCACAAAGGGACACATCCCATGAGGTCACGGTCAGAATAGTATCCCTTCTGCTTCAGGAAATGGACGGCATACGCAGTTCAAAAGGCATGATAATTATGGGAGCTACCAACAGGCTTAACCATATAGATCCTGCATTCCTGAGGCCAGGAAGATTCGATCTTAAACTGGAAATCCCACTGCCTGACGATAAAGCTCTGGAAGATATATACAGGATACATCTGAAAGGACGCAATACTGTAGAAGATATCGACTACAAGAGGCTGGCAAAAGTGAGTAAGGATTTGAGCGGAGCGGATGTAAAGGGTGTTGTAAATGCCTGTGTATTCAGTAAAATAGTGAAAATCAGAAACAAGATGCCTGAAATAATAACCCGGGATTCAGTGAATGAAATAACTATTGAACAAATAACTACAGAAGACATGCTCAGAAGCATTGAACAATACAAGAAGGAATTAAAGTCTCTTGTATTCCCTCCAGGCGAAAACGGCATGTATGCCTGAAGTCAGGAGTTTGTCAAAGGACTACCAGAAAGAGAAATCGGGCATAATACCCGATTATTTATTCTTCTTCACCAATTGAAACAAGAGTTACATTGAAGATCAATGTCTCACCTGCCAGAGGATGATTGAGGCGTTGAACATCAACCGTTATTTCTGACTCCGTTACATTGACAATTGTGAGATTCCCGTAGGCAGTCATCAATTGACCCCCTTCTACGTATGTCCCATTTGGATCTGGCAGATTTTGAATTGGAATAGTCTGCACTTCCAGATAAGTACCATATGCTTCTTCAGGTGGAATGGTCAGTATCTTGCTTTCACCCACTGCCATGCCTACGACACCATTATCGAAACCGGCTATCATCTGGCCTGCCCCTACAGTAAAACCGAGTGGCTGGCGACCGATGGAAGTATCAAAAACCGTTCCATCTTCGAGTTCACCCGTGTAATCCACAAGAACATAGTCCCCCACTTCAGCTACTTCAACTGATTCTTCCGTACCTGTGCAACCGCTTACAAAAATAGTGGCTGCAAGTAACAAAACCAATAAACTTTTCCTCATGTTCCAATAGTGGAAGATGATTGGTGATAAGGATTGTGTCTTTGCTGAGACCAGTGACCTGAATTGTGGAGTATTATTAGTTCAAGACTTATCAGGAAAATCATATTATACCTAGAGATACAAGAATAATCCAAGATGGGAGAAACTGTAGCCAGCAAAACGATGACAGACTATTTTGAGACACTGGAATCGACCCTGCAAAAAGAAATTGAAATTGCGAATAAAGCCCGTGAATCCGGGAAAGATCCTAAACCACATGTAGAAATTCCCATTGCAAAGGATCTGGCGGACAGGGTGGAAAACCTCATGGGTGTTGAGGGTGTTGCCGACAAGATTCGTGAGCTTGAAGTTGACCTGTCAAGGGAAGAAGCTGCGCTTGCACTTGGCAGGGCAATTGCCGAAGGAGAAGTTGGAAATTTTGACACCAAGGAGCAAGCTATTGAAAGCGCTATCCGCACATCTGTTGCAATGCTTACAGAAGGTGTCGTTGCTGCACCCATTGAAGGTATTGACAGGGTAGAAATATCCGACAACGATGACGGAACCCAATTTATAAGAATTTATTATGCAGGACCTATCCGAAGTGCCGGAGGTACCGCACAGGCCCTTTCAGTTCTAGTCGGCGATTATGTCCGAAGAGGCGTGGGAATTGACAGATACAAACCCCGCAAGGAAGAAGTGGAGAGATATGTGGAAGAAATCCTAATGTATCGCCGTGTTGCGACCTTGCAGTACATGCCATCTGAGGCCGAAATCAGGCTTATTGTTGAAAATTGTCCCATATGCATTGACGGGGAACCCACCGAGCAGGAGGAAGTCGAAGGTTATAGGAACCTTGACAGGGTAGGTACAAACCGCCTCAGGGGTGGAATGGCACTTGTTCTCGCGGAAGGGCTGGCCCTAAAAGCCCCGAAAATAATGAAACACGTAAACAAGCTCGGGATTGATGGCTGGAACTGGCTTGAGAAATTCATGGCTAGTACCACTCCTTCGGACGACGAGGGAAAAGAGGAAACGAAAGGCATCAAGCCAAAAGACAAGTACATGCGGGATCTGATTGCAGGAAGACCCGTTTTTTCCCATCCCTCCAGACCGGGCGGTTTCAGGTTGCGTTACGGTCGTTCAAGAAATACTTCCTTTGCAGCAGCAGGCATCAGTCCCGCTGGCATGGTAATTATGGACAGTTTCATTGTCGCGGGAACCCAGCTGAAAGTTGAAAGACCGGGAAAAGCCGCAGGAATGGCACCAGTTGATTCAATTGAGGGTCCCACGGTAAGACTGTTTTCAGGTGACGTGCTTCGAATTGATGACGAGGAAACAGCCATTGAATTACATTCACAGGTAGAGTCTATAATAGACATCGGTGAAATCCTGATCAATTATGGCGATTTCCTTGAGAATAATCATCCTCTTATTCCTTCATCCTACTGCTACGAGTGGTGGGTGCAGGAATATGAAAAAATCCTTGGTGAAAAAACCGAAAATGATCTTTCAAACATTTCCCAGGAAAAAGCACTTGAACTATGCCAGAATCATGGCGTACCGCTACATCCTTCTTTCACATACCTGTGGCATGATATTGAAATGGAGGAATTTATCCAGCTTGCAAATTGCATTGTTGAAAATTCCGAAATAAGTGACAACAAGGAATCACTCTACATCCCCTACACCAAGTGTTGCGACGGTGTGTCAAAAACAATACTGGAAAAACTTCTGGTGCAGCACACAATCGAGGACGACAGAATCTGCATCAATGACCCACTACCTCTTATTCACTGCCTTGGCCTTACTGAAAACCTGAAAAAAAGATGGGAAACTATTGAAGAAACAGGGGCCCTTGATGCTGTTAACAAATTATCAGGATGGACGGTTCGTGCCAGAGCTCCGATAAGAATTGGGGCAAGGATGGGAAGACCTGAAAAAGCAAACCGCCGCAAAATGTCTCCTGCACCACATGTTCTTTTCCCTATCGGAGAAGCAGGAGGAAATACCCGAAAACTGACAAATGCTGTTGATTACAAAGAAATGGCAAACGGCAAACCCGGCGACATAAAAGTAGAAATCGGAAACCGCATATGCCCTTCATGTGGAATGGAAACCCATGAATTCAGATGTGAATGTGGAACCCACACCGTCCCAAAACTATTCTGCCCCAGATGCGGACTTTCGATTAACAAGGAAGTATGCCCCAAATGCGGGGCTACCACTACCTGCACAACAAAAAGGAATATCGATTTCAAACAGATATACCAGAAAGCCTTTGAAAGGCTGGGGGAAAGAGACAATCTTGAGGTTTTCAAGGGCGTCAAGCGAATGATGTCAAAAAACATGAGTCCCGAACCCCTTGAAAAGGGAATCCTTCGTGCCAAACATGATTTGTTCACTTTCAAGGACGGAACCGTAAGGTACGACATGTCGGACATACCCCTTACACACATAAGAGCGTCAGAATTGGGAATTCCTGTAAGTAAACTACAGGAGCTTGGATACTCAGAAGATATTCACGGAAATCCTCTGGAAAAAGATGAACAGGTTGTCTGCCTCAGGGTGCAGGACTTAGTAGTTTCCTATGACTGCGGGGAATACATCCTCAATACTACCCGATTCATTGATGATTTGCTTGTCAAATATTACCATCAGGAACCCTACTACAATGCAAAAACCCTTGAAGATATTGTCGGGGTTTTGCTAATTGGCCTGGCTCCCCACACTTCCGCCGGTGTGCTGGGAAGGCTTGTAGGATTTACAAAAGCTTCTGTCGGGTATGCCCATCCGTTTTTCCACGCTGCAAAAAGACGCAACTGTGATGGTGATGAGGACTGTGTCATGCTACTGATGGACGGACTGCTGAATTTTTCACGCGAGTTCCTTCCGGACAAACGTGGAGGGCAAATGGACGCCCCACTTGTGCTCACCAGTAGGATAGATCCGAAGGAAGTGGATAAGGAAGCCCATAATATTGATGTAGCTGCATCTTATCCTCTGGAGTTCTATGAAGCAACACAGGATTTTACAAATCCTAAAGACCTTGAAGACATCATGGATCTGGTAGGTAATCGCCTTGGAACCCCGGAACAATATGATAATTTCATGTTTACTCACGACACGACGGACATTGCAGCCGGACCACAAAAAAGCGCCTACAAAACCCTTGGAAGCATGGTGGAAAAAATGGATGCCCAGCTATCCCTCGGAAACAAGATACGTGCCGTAGATGTGGGAAACGTAGCGGAAAGAGTTCTTGTATCACACTTCCTGCCGGATATGTTCGGAAACCTTAGGGCATTTTCAAGACAGGGAACTCGCTGCGTCAAATGCGGGGGGAAATTCCGGAGACCACCTCTTACCGGAACCTGCCCATTCTGCGGTGGCAGGGTGATTCTCACTGTTCACGAAGGAGCAGTCAGGAAATATCTTGAAGTATCCATGAGGGTCGCTGAGAAGTACAATGTATCTGATTACACCCGACAAAGAATAGAACTGGTCGGAAAGGACATTGACTCACTCTTTAGCAACGACCGCTCAAAACAGATGGGACTTGCAGATTTTATGTAAGAGGCATTCCCACAGCGTTTATTTGCTGAATGAGCTCGCTGAATTGCTCAACTTCAAAATTCAACACTTTTTCTTTTGTAAGTCCAATGGACATTTCGCCGTCGTAAGTGAGCTGGTCAGGACCACGTCGAACAAGCCGGTCAACACCATCCCTGCTCAAAGCTTCCTTGATCTCATTGTCGTGAGCAAGTGTTCGACCGGGTATTATAATAGTCTCTTCAAGATCGTAAAGATCCAGATTCCTGAAATCCCCGATTGTAATCAGACAACCGATGTCCTTTCCCACAGGCACAACGTTGACCTGCCCTCCAAGGCTGTCAAAAATATCCTGAAGGCGCGGATGCGCAGCCATACTGGTGAGAACAGTAGCTTTTTTTGTTATTTCAGGGAGTTTGGCCAGATAATCAGGTTCATTCCTTATAGCGAAGGGGCAACCTATAAGGGGGTCCTCAAGAGGAGTGCCTGTTATCCTTATATTATACTTCGAAGCCGCATTGCGTACAATTGAAGTGAATTCCTCAATACTATGAGTTGTGATGTCATCAAGAACCGGAGCGTTGTCAAGTATTAAACCTTCCTTAAAGGAATTTGCAAAACGCATTAGAATGGCACCTTTTGCTCCCATGACTTCGAGATCCTGCAAAGTCCTGTCAAGTACTTCGGCATCATTAACACCAGGTATTACAACAATTGCAGCATAAACTTCACATGACTCGCAGAAACGTTGCAAAGCTTCAAGAGATGATTGCGGTTCAGGGTCATTCATGTATTTGCGTCTGAGATCAGGGTCTGTTGCAAAAACCGTAAAAGATACTTCAGTCACACCTGCATGTATATAGAAATCTGCTTCTTCAACGGAATTAAAACCCTTACCACTGGTATAACCGAGATGAATGGGTCGCTCGAACTGGGACAGGAAATATACCAGATCCGGCAGCTCTTCGTAGCAGCTTATATCCCCTCCACCACTTACCGTGAATTTTTCCACATTACCCTGCGAGAAATGAATAGACTGGGATACTTCCCGCATAACAACCTGAGAGGGTTTGAAGCCCGGATAGGATTCCTTAATACTTCTTGTGCAGTAATCACACCCCTTTGAAAAGGGAAAACAATGTTTACATCCAAAGGGTGGCACATCCCTTACTTTGCGGAAGTAGCAGTATGAACAAAAACCGTTGCAATCTACTCCCGGGCTGCCTCCGATATCTGCGACAATCTCCATGGTGTGGGGAAGGTAGAAAAAGGTATTACTAAACTGTTGTGGTCAAGTTGGCTTGATATTACACCAAATTTGCAAAAACATAACGAATAATCAGGAGATTTGCTTTCTACCTTCGAACCTAATCCAAAAGCTTTAAACCTAAAAGGTCACATTGCTGAAGTGCATTACATTCAAGAAAAACCGACTGGAATTCTAGCTACCATTGGATTGTGTCGCCAGATCGTCCTCGCTCAAGTGTAGTTGTTTTCCAAATGGGGAATTTCTTACCAACAACTAAAGGAGGAAAATACGTGTCTGATAAAGTAGACATCTACAGTGACAAAGGAAAACTGTTAGAAAGCGGCGTTGATATTGCAGACCTTGCTCCAACAAGGAACGCAGCCATCAAACGTATCATTACCGACACCAAGAGAACAGTGGCTGTCAACCTCGCTGGAATCGAGAAGGCACTCGCAACCGGTAAAATGGGTGGCAAAGGTGCCCAGATTAGCGGCCGTGGAATGAACTTCAACATTGTCGACGATGCAGGAGCAATCGCTGACAAAGTAAACGAACTCGTTATGGTCGAAGATGGTGACGACACCAACATTGAGACCCTCAGTGGCGGAAAGCAGTTACTCGTACAGCTTCCAACCGCAAGGATCAATGCAGGTGCAGATTACACTGCTTCCCTCACAGTCAGTGCAGCTGCAGTTGTCCAGACCCTCATTGACATGTACAATGTTGACATGTTCGATGCACCAATCGTAAAGGGTGCTGTTTGGGGTAACTACCCACAGACAATGGACATGAAGGGCGGTAACGTCGCATCTATCCTCAATATCCCACAGAACAACGAAGGTCTGGGATACTCCCTGAGGAACATTATGACAAACCACATTGCAGCAATCACACACCGCAAGGCAATGAACGCTGCAGCACTTTCTTCAGTCTATGAACAGACTGGAATGTTCGAAATGGGTAACGCAGTAGGTCCATTCGAGAGACACCAGCTTCTCGGATTTGCATGCCAGGGTCTTAACGCAAACAATGTCGTATACGACATCGTTAAAGAGAACGGCAAAGACGGTACCATCGGTACTGTGATTCAGTCTACCGTTGGCAGGGCAATTGAAGATGGTGTAATCAGTGTTGACGCGACTGCACCTTCCGGATACAAGTTCTACAAAGCAAACGATGTATCCGCATGGAACGCATACGCAGCAGCAGGTCTTCTTGCAGCAACCATGGTAAACGTGGGTGCTGGCAGGGCAGCTCAGAACGTTTCATCTACAATTCTTTACTTCAACGATATCATTGAGAAGGAAACAGGTTTACCAGGCTGTGACATGGGAAGAATCCAGGGTACAGCAGTCGGTTTCTCCTTCTTCAGCCACTCAATCTATGGTGGCGGTGGACCAGGTGTATTCAACGGTAACCACGTCGTAACCAGACACTCCAGAGGATTCGCAATTCCATGTGTATCCGCTGCAGTTGCTCTTGACGCAGGTACCCAGATGTTTACCATCGAAAAGACATCAGGACTCATTGGTGACGTGTTTGGATCCATCAAAGAGTTCAGAGAGCCCATTGACGCGATCGCAGAATCTCTCTAAGATTGTCACAGGATGTTAAGGTTTCACAATGACAGAAACTTCTTCAGATAACGGAAATCCCATTCAAATCGAAATTTTCCCAAGCAGGTTAGTTAGACCTGAAACTGCTAAAGAGTTGCTGACTGAAATCAGCAACCTCGATGGGATCATAAGGGCTTTTATTCAGGGACCCCGATTGCCAACTCAAGTCCCATACGGACCTGCCAAAGGAAGTGTGGTAAATCACCCTTCAAGAGAGCACATCCAGATTGGGGATACCGATATTGAATTATCAGTATTGGTTGGTAGGATACGTCTGGAAATAGAAGATGAAGATGTAAAAGAAAACCTCCGGGAAGTATGTGAGCGAGTACTTCCATTCGGATTTGAATTCCGGGAGGGACTCTTCATCCAGAAGAAACAAACTGTTTCAGACTACGCCAAAAGGGGTCCGGGAGCTGATCCAAAGCTTCTGGGCCTTTATGATCCAAAAAGCAAAGTGGACAATATCACTGTACTGAACTCCGAGGAAAGTGAGGCATAATTAAATGGTAACTTTTGACCGGGAAACTCAGGTAGTTGATTGCCGACACGGTATGGGTCTTGGCCGTGGAGGAGGGCTTGCACAGCGCGGCACTCTTTCAGAAGCCGGACACACCGATGTTGTTGCAGTTGCTATGAGCCCCGGCAGAAGGCACATTACCAAACCGGTATGTGAGCTCACCTATGGAATGCGCAAAGAAGGCATCCAGGTGAGTGTACTTGTCCTCAACACCGGTTCCGGGGAACCTAATGCAGAAATGAAATCAGGTTCATTTGGAATCAGCCCGGATGAAGTAGAGCAGATCAACAGGCATAAGATGGCTGTTATCCACACGGGAAATATCAGGGATCACGTTGTGAAGAAGGTCAGGGAAATACTGAAATATGCAGAAGTCCCCGCTGTAGTCGTCACTCAGACTATGGTCGATTTTGAGGATTTTGCTAAAATCGGTACTAAGACAAGACTGGTGAAACCACAGGAAAATAACATCCAGACAAAGGGAAAAGTGATGGAAATTGTAACTGGCGTGACAAGAGGTGAAACTTGTCCTAGAGACAAATTAAATGAACTTGTCAAAGCAGTGAATTCCACCATGAAATCAATCAATCATAGAGGAGTGTAATCATTATGGCATATGAACCACAATTCTACCCAGGCGCAACATCCGTTGCAGAAAACAGAAGGAAGCACATGTCCGGTGATGTTGAGAAGCTCAGGGAAATCTCTGATGACGACTTAACAACCGTTCTTGGACACCGTGCACCAGGTACTGACTACCCAAGCACCCACCCACCACTTGCAGAAATGGGTGAACCAGAATGCTCAATCCGTGAACTCGTCGAACCTACAGCTGGCGCAAAAGCTGGTGACAGGGTAAGGTACGTACAGTTTGTAGACTCAATGTACAACGCACCTTCCACCCCATACTTCAGGTCATACAACGCTGCAATCAACTTCAGAGGCGTAGACCCAGGTACACTCTCCGGCCGTCAGGTCGTTGAGGCCCGTGAAAGGGACATGGAAGCTATTGCAAAATTCCAGCTCGAGACAGAAATGACCTGTCCAGCACTTGCAAGCCTTCGTGGCGCTACTGTCCACGGTCACTCACTCCGTCTCCAGGAAGATGGTGTAATGTTTGACATGCTTGAGAGGACAGTCCTTGAAAACGGACAGATCATGGCAGTTAAGGATCAGGTAGGAAGACCAATCGACAAGAAGGTCGACATGGGCAAACCTATGTCTGACGAAGAAGCTGCAAAGAGAACTACCATCTACCGTGTGGACAATGTAGCCTACAGGGATGACGCAGAAGTCATCGAGTGGGTTCACAGGGTATTTGACCAGAGGACCAAGTATGGCTTCCAGCCACTCTGAGGTGATATAAATGGCAGATGATAGAAAGAGAATGTTCCAGAAAGATTTAGAAATTAAGTTCACAAAGGAACACGGCACCAACAAGATGGAAGGCGGCGAAATCACCGATATGAGGATTAAGTACCACCGTCTTGGTGTAGACCAGAATCCAAGAAAACTTGAAATGAAGAAAGCAGGCCAGGAAATGGCTTCAAAGAGGGGTCTTGTCGGATATAACCCAATGATGCACTGCGGTGGTATCCCACTCGGACAGAGAGCACTCACACCTTCATTCATTTCCGGCACTGACATGATGGTAGAAACAGATGACCTTCACTACGTCAACAACGCTGCAATGCAGCAGATGTGGGATGACATCAGAAGAACCACAATTGTCGGTATGGACATGGCACACGAGACCCTCGAGAAGCGTCTCGGCCTCGAAGTTACCCCGGAGACCATCAACCACTACCTTGAAACCCTCAACCACGCACTCCCTGGTGGAGCAGTCGTTCAGGAACACATGGTAGAAACACATCCAGCACTCGTGGATGACTGTTACGTAAAGGTCTTTACCGGTGACGATGAACTTGCAGATGAAATCGATGACCAGTTCCTCATTGACATCAACAAGCAGTTCCCTGCAGAACAGGCAGAACAGCTCAAAGCCGCTATCGGTAAGACAACCTGGCAGGCAGCTCACATTCCAACCATCGTAACCAGAACTACAGACGGTGGTCAGACCAGCAGATGGGTTGCAATGCAAATAGGTATGTCCTACATTTCAGCATATGGAATGTGCGCCGGTGAAGCAGCAGTAGCTGACCTTTCCTTTGCTGCAAAACACGCTGGTGTTGTCAACATGGGTGACATGCTTCCTGCAAGACGTGCACGTGCACCAAACGAGCCTGGAGGAATTACCTTCGGTAACATGGCAGATATCATTCAGACAAGCCGTGTAGACCCAGAAGATCCTGCACACATACCCCTTGAGGTAGTCGGTGCAGGCTGTATGCTTTACGACCAGATCTGGCTCGGTTCCTACATGTCTGGTGGTGTTGGTTTCACACAGTATGCAACCGCTGCATACACCAACAACATCCTTGACGACAACCTCTACTATGACGTTGACTACATCAACGACAAGTACGATGGTGCAGCAAACAAGGGTACTGACAACAAGATCAAAGCAACCCTTGAAGTTGTCAAAGACATCGCAACCGAATCCACACTCTACGGTCTTGAGAACTACGAGAAATACCCAACAGCACTCGAAGACCACTTTGGTGGTTCCCAGAGAGCAACAGTCATGTCCGCTGCAGCAGGTAGCGCAGTATCCCTCGCAACCGGAAACGGAAACGCAGGTCTCTCCGCATGGTACCTTTCAATGTACCTCCACAAGGAAGGCCACGGCCGTCTTGGTTTCTTCGGATACGACCTGCAGGATCAGTGTGGTGCAACCAACACTCTCTCCTACCAGGGAGACGAAGGTCTGCCAGCTGAACTCCGTGGTCCAAACTATCCAAACTACGCTATGAACGTAGGTCACCAGGGTGGTTACACCGCTATTGCAGCCGCTGCACACGCAGGTCGTGGGGACGCATTCACGCTCAACCCACTCATCAAGATCTGTTTCGCAGACGACTTGCTGCCTTTCGACTTCACCGCACCAAGGAAGGAGTTCGGAAGAGGAGCTCTCAGAGAGTTCGAGCCTGCTGGAGAAAGATCACTCGTCATTCCAGCAAAATAAATTTGAAATATCTAATTGCAGGTGCTTTTGCACCTGTAATTCCTGTTTTTTTTATTCATTAACCCATAGGGTAACCTATCTGAAATCCGATAGTTTTATCTGTATATGGCCATTCTATTCATAATCTCCATAAACAGGCGGTACTCATGACCAGTGATATTGAAAGTAAAGTCATTGAAGCAAAAAACGCATCCATCCGACTCTCCAGTGTAAATACTGCCATTAAGAACAAAGCTCTTGAAAATATGGCAGAAGCACTCGGGAAAAACAGGGAAGCAATACTTGAAGCAAACAAAAAGGATCTGGAAATTGCCGGGAAAATGCTTCAGGAAAACAAGCTTTCACAGGCTCTTGTTGACAGGCTGAAAGTAAATGACAGCAAGATTGATGGAATGATTGCCGGAATAAAGGATGTGATGAAGCTTGATGATCCAACCGGCGAAACCCTGCAATGTCTTGAACTTGATAAAGGACTCGTGCTTTACAAGGTCAGCTGTCCAATCGGCCTTATAGGAGTCATTTTTGAATCAAGACCTGATGTTGTCCCACAGGTCATGTCACTTTGCCTGAAGAGTGGGAATGCCACTATCTTCAAGGGCGGAAGTGAAGCTCTCAATTCCAATCGTACCATTTTCAACATCCTCAAGGATGCAATTAAGAATACCGAAAGAATTCCCGAGGAAGCATTCCAGTTGATGGAAACAAGGGAAGAAGTGATGGACATTCTTTCTTTTGATAACCACATCGATCTACTTATCCCAAGGGGTTCCAACGAATTTGTGAAATACATACAGGATAACACAAAAATACCTGTACTTGGACATGCTGATGGCATATGCCATGTATATGTTGATAATGAAGCTGATATCGAAAAGGCTGTTAATGTATGTCTTGATTCAAAAGTCCAGTATCCTGCGGTTTGCAACGCCATGGAAACCATGCTGGTGCATTCTGAAATCGCAGAGACGTTTTTGCCGGAGATGTTCAAGACTTTCACAAACTCAGATGTTGAATTAAGACTTGATGAGAAATCAATGGGTTTTGCATACAAAGAAGCAATATCCGCAAAAAGCACTACAGATGATGACTGGCGTACCGAATACAATGATCTGATTCTTTCAGTAAAAATTGTAGGCGATATGGAAGAAGCAATTGATCATATCAATAAATACGGATCACATCATACCGACGCAATTGTCACCGAAAACCAACAGAAAAAGAAGGATTTCGCCGCTCTTGTTGATTCATCAAGTGTGATGATAAATGCCTCCACAAGATTTGCTGATGGTTTCAGGTATGGAAAAGGTGCTGAAGTAGGAATAAGCACAAACAAAATCCATGCAAGGGGTCCTGTTGGAATGGAAGGACTGGTTATTTACAAGTATATTCTCATCGGAAACGGTGACAAAGTTGCCGATTACAGCGGTTCGGATGCAAAGAGCTATACGCATCAAGAACTGAATTTGAAAATTGAAGATGCGCTTTGAAATGGATTACGATATTACTGAGGAGCCAACACATTTGAAATCCAGGAAAGAATTACTGGGAGACATACAAAAAATTGTGGTCAAAATCGGAACCACTTCAATTAGCAGGGAAGACGGAAGTCTTGATCTTGACTTTATGAAAGGAGTGGCTTCACAGGTATCCAGTCTTCATGCTGAAGGAAAACAGGTTATTTTAGTAAGTTCCGGGTCTATTGGCGTTGGTATTGAAGTGTTGGGCCTGAATTGCAGACCAAAAGAAATACCAGTACGTCAGGCAGCAGCTGCGGTGGGCCAGAGTATCCTCATGCAGAAATGGATGGAAGCATTCAGGGAATATAATCTAAATGTTGCCCAGATAATGCTGACTTACGAATCTTTTACAAACAGGCTTACTTACCTGAATTTGCGCAACAGCATTTCCACGCTGCTTGACTATGGAGTTATTCCCATCATTAATGAAAACGATCCCACCTGCGTTCATGAAATTGAAGCAACTCTTGGGGATAATGACAAGCTATCAGCAATGGTAGCCAGCAAAACCGAAGCTGACATACTCATATTGCTTTCAGATATTGACGGCCTCTACGATAAAAATCCTAAAAGGAATCCAGATGCTAAATTGCTAAAAACAATTGAGGAAATCACGCCTACAATTGAAAGTTACGGTGGCAGCCCTACAAGCACCAAAGGCATTGGTGGTATGAGAACAAAAATAGAAGCTGCTAAAATATGCAATCTTGCAGGTTGTCATATGGTAATTGCCAATAGCCAGATAAAAAAAGTGATTGAGGATATTGTTGAAGGGAAAGATATTGGAAGCCTGTTCGTTGCGGATAAGGATGTACATTCAAACAGGATTCGCTGGATATTACTTGCACGCACAACCGGAAAAATCATTGTTGATGAAGGCGCATGTAACGCCCTCCAGAACCGGATGAGTTTACTCCCTTCAGGAGTTCTCGATATTGCAGGTAATTTCGATCGTGGGGATATTGTGGAGATTGACTGCAACGGGGAAATTTTTGCTAAAGGAATTACTGATTATAATTCCGAGGAACTCCAGAAAATTAAGGGCAAACACACAGACATGATTGCAGAAATCCTTGGTTACAAGAATTATGATCATGTCATCAAAAAAGAGAATATTGGCCTGATACAGAATTAAACTTTGTCAGGCAAGCTTTTTACATAATTATATATATAATTGGATTTAAACTGTGTCTGTTAAAAGCTATCAGGTGCCGTTAATGAAAATATCTCAAAGCGAGAAACCCAGCGTCTTTTTAATCTGTGAATCAGATACACTTGCTGCAGATATTGAAAATCGACTACGGCATGATTTTGAAATCCATAAAATTTCCAGCGATACCAAACCACAGGAAGAAACTGGAAATCCGGATCTTATTATCGCCATTTCCCATGATGAACAAAAGTGCTATGAAATTTGCAAGCACGCAGGGAGCCTGAAAAAAGATGAATACGTCCCCATTCTTTTGATTACATCTGATAACATTGATGAAGAAATGACGTCTTACATCGATGATTTTATCATTGCACCGGTTGACACACTGGAACTTGAAACCAGAATTAATTCACTTATGAGGATAAAGAAACTTCACGATACCTTGCTCCGTGAAAGGGATCAGGCACAAACATACATAGATGTGGCAAATTGTGTTGTTGGTGTCGTGGATACAAACCTGAACATTATTCTGGCAAATAAAGGAGCTTCAGAAGTACTGGGGTATCCTCAGGAAGAAATTATTGGACAAAACTGGTTTGATATTTTCCTGCCGGAGAGGGTTCGTGACTTCATCAAAGCAGGCTATATACAGGTACTTGAAGGAAAACTGGAGCCACCTGAGTTCTCCGAAAAACCGATTCTCACCAAAAGTGGTGAGGAGAGATTAGTTTTCTGGCATGATGTGGTACTGCGTGATGACAATAACCAGATCATAGGAACCATCAGTTCAGGCGAAGATATCACTGAACGCAAACAAGTAGAAGAAGCCCTGACGCAGGCAAATCAGGAGTATTATGTTCTCGACAAAATGAAAAACGATTTCATGGTGAACCTCAGCCGGGAACTAAGAACACCAATTATATCCATAAAGGGATTTTGTAAGCTCCTTAATTCAGATGAAATCGGCATTTTAACACCTTCACAAAAAAAGGCTGTTGAAACTGTCTCCCGGAACGCCGAAAGACTTCATCATCTAATAGATTCCCTTCTTTATACAAGTGAAGAACTCATTGAGCAAGTACATTTTGATTTTTGCTCAGTAAATCTTCAGGAGAATCTGGACGATATCATCAAGGAAATGGAACCTCTGGCTTCTAAGAAAAAGATCACAATCGAAAAACAGATTAAAGAACTTCCTACAATGTGGGGAGATGAAGCACACCTTAAGAGAGTATTTTTCCATTTACTTGATAATGCTATTAAATTTACCCCTGAAAGCGGAATCATTCAGGTTTTGGCATTACCCAAAGACAACTCCATTGAAGTTGCAATTAAAGATACAGGAATAGGAATTCCTCCTGAGAAAATTAACGATATTTTCAGGAGTTTCTATCAAATTGATGGCTCAACCACGCGTAAATACGATGGCACAGGTGTCGGGTTATATATTTGCAAAAAAGTTGTTGAGCAGCATATGGGAACGATTTCTGTAGCTAGCCAGGTGGGAGTTGGAAGCACATTTACAATTTCCCTACCAACAAAGAATCCCGAGATGGTACCTGAAAACTTTGCAAAATTACCGGTGGGCTCCTGCGGATATAACAACTGATTCCTTTTTTGAACAATCTGGAAATGAAGAAAAATTATCTTTGTTCTTCAAAGTACCTTTTTGCAAGAAGATAAGTGCTTGAAACAGTAATTGTTACTAAAAACAAGCCAATCAAGAGGCTTTCTGCAGTGAAGTCCTGCCATGAGTGTACGGAAACCCACATACCACTTCTGGTCACAAATGTTGCAAAGACCACCAGTATAAATGAATAAACCGAAAGTAGTGGTGCAGTAAACCTAAAAGCTTCCTTTTTGCTGTATTGCGTATGCAGGTAAGCAGTCGAAGCAATCCATGGAATGAGTGAAGAAGTCTCAACCGGATCCCATGACCAATACCATGCCCCCCATCCGAGAACTTCATAGGCCCAGAAACCCCCGAGACCTATTCCTGCAGTCAGGAAAAGCCAACCTACTCTCATCCAATTCCCGGCAATATTCTTCCATCCATCATCATTTAGCAGCATTCCGGAAATCGCTGCAGCAAACGGAATTGTGAAAGCTGCATAGCCCATAAACAAAACTGGCGGATGGACAGCCATCCATGGGTTGCGAAGGAGTGGATTCATTCCCTGACCATCTGTCAGATGATAAGCATGAACAAAAGGATTCCAGTTGGATACAGCTATAGACTGGGCTTTTGCATAATACACGGCGAATGGATTATCCAGCACAAGAACCAGTAAAAATACTGAAATTATGAGAAAGGAAATTGTTCTTGTGTGTTCCATCAATTTTTCAGGAAGGTTTTTTGATTTGTATTTGATAATAAGCAATATTGCACTTATTCCCCATACCCACAACAAGAGTGAACCTTGCTGTCCTGCCCACATTGCCGATAGTCTGTAGTACCATTGAAGATCCAGACTTGAATGCTGGTACACATAGGCATAGGAAGCATTCACTGCGTTCAAATAATACAGGATCAGGATGCAAGCAAGTGAAATCAAGGAAAAAGCTGCAATCTCAAGCCTTCCAGATAATTGTTTGTTTTGGAACTTACCGGCATATGAACTGGAAAGAACCGCAGCTCCAAGCGCAAGAATAAATGAGACCCATATAAAAACCATACCGAAATTCATTTTTTAGCCTCCCTTTTATCACCTGCTGGAAGCAATCCCGGAGCAAGAAGTATTATCATTCCCAGAAGCATCAGTGAAATTCCGGCCCAGACAAAAGTTATGAAAGGCACGACACGAACATAAAGATCAATAGCACTATTTTCCTCATCAATCGCGCGCGGTGCTATGAAAAGCTCCTCGCCAAGACCGCGATTTATGTAAGTGGTTGTGTAAGTCTGCCTCCATTTAATATCGGTTATGTAATCAAGTGATCCTGAATCAAAGTAGGCACCATTTTTGTAGACATCAAATCCTATGTGAGTTACATAAGAGGAACCCGGATATTCCCTGTAGGGAGTTCCTTCATAACCTGAACTCATACCTGTAACTATTATGTTATAATCCAGATTCTCAAACTAAACGGGAGTGTTCTCTGAATGTATTGCAGAGTCTTCAACTTTCATAGCAGAACTGGCAATTACACCAAAAATAATCAATAGGATACCTATATGAATAATATGTGCCCCTATTCCCCGGACAAGTGCGTTTCCTTGTCGCTCTTTTGTAATCGTAACCAATCTGTACAAGACTACCAGAAGCGAGCCCATAAAAATTGGCAGGATTAAATCTGTTTTCCAGTCTCCCGTCGGTGAGATAAACAGAAATAGAAGGGAAACTAAGATAACGCCTCCAACAAATAGGCCAACCTGTTTTTGCGAGTATTTTCCTGCAAGAAGACAGGCGGATAAAATCAAGGTCAGAAGTATCGCAAATGGACCTGTACGGAGATTGAAATATTCAGCATCCATGCTGAGTTCCACACCTATAGTGAACCTTACAATAAGGGGTGTGAGCATTCCAATTGTTATTAAAATTACAAGGGCAGTAAACGAAAAAACCGTTGCAGATACGAGATTGTTTTTTGATATTAAATCAGAATCCAGTTCCAAATGCATCCCTTCTTCAAACCTGAACTGGAATTAGAATGGGAAGTATATAAATCAATGCCATAAGGCAATTGAAGAGCTCGTATAAGCCATCGTTTTAGCCGGATGGAAAAATCTTAATAAAGGGTCATTATATTGGAAACAAAGATTAGGGACTGATATTACGCTTGAGATAATTGTTATTGCACTCTGGTTAATGTTACCCGCATACATTCCCAGCCCCTGTGCTGCCCTTTTTGGTGGAGGAAGACCCATCGATGGTGGCCGGACCATGGCTGACGGGAACAGGATTCTCGGCGACGGGAAGACAATTCGCGGATTTGTAGCCGGTTCTCTTTGCGGAATAATTCTGGGAATGATGCTTTTCTGGATGGGAGACATCCAGGTTTTCGGAATTAACCTTCCGTCTTTTGGAGATTCGGTTTTTTCAGCTTTTCTAGTCACGGCTTCCTTGGCAGTTGGTTCATTGTTTGGGGATATGGCCATGAGTTTTGTCAAGCGAAGAATCGGGAAGAAAAGAGGTGCACCCCTGCCCGGGGTCGACCAGCTTGATTTCGTTGCCGGTGCATGGCTAATTACGATTATTACAAGCCCTGCCTGGTTTTTCAGCAATTTTACTTCATCTGTGGCACTGGCAGTAATTATCATTACACCTCTGCTTCATATCACAACAAACATAATCGGATACCTGCTTGGGGTCAAAAAAGAACCTTGGTGAGGGGAGATGGTTTACATGGAATATACAGAAGATAATTTGATTACAGCTCTCAGGGATTGCGAAGCCATTCGATTCGGGGATTTCACTCTTGCTTCCGGGAATAAGAGCCGATATTATATTGACATTAAAAAAGCAACTTCCATGCCAAAAGTCCTGAAACTGATTTCAGAAATGGCTTCAGAGAAGATCAGGGATATGCAGGTTGACAGAATCGGCGGAGTAGCCCTGGGGGGGGTGCCTCTCGCAACTGCTGTGTCATTGATAACAGAAGATCCATTACTCCTGATCCGAAAATCAGAGAAGGATTACGGAACAGGTGGACGTTTTGTAGGGGATGTTAACAAGGGAGAAACTGTGATCCTGATAGAAGATGTCACAACAAGCGGTGGATCAGTTATTGATGCAATCGATGTTCTCAGGAGCGAAGGTGTTGTTGTCAACACGGTGATTACGGTAGTTGACAGGGAAGAGGGAGCACTGGAGAACCTTAAGGCTAAAAACATAGAGTTGATTCCGCTTGCCAGAGCCTCCCGGATTCTTGAAAAAGCAGGCGATGATGTGTGAAAACATAGATCGGAAACTATTTATTGTGTATCAGGAATCTATCAATCTATCAAAATCAGAGAAAGCACCTATTGAAATTTATGTTAAACTTTTTTAGAAATGAGGTTTATAAATGAAAGTTCTTGTTATCGGCGGCGGAGGGAGAGAACACGCTATTGCAAAAGCCATTGCCAGAAGTCCAAAACACCCTGAAATATATGCAGTAATGGCAAAACAAAATCCGGGAATCGCAAGGCTATGCAAGGATTTCCTGCTTGAAAAAGAAACAAATGTTAAATGGGTAGTGGACTACGCCACTGCGAATAAAATCGATATCGCAATAATCGGTCCCGAAGCTCCCCTGGCTGCAGGGCTTGCCAATTCCCTTGAAGATGCAGGAATTCCGGTCGCTGGTCCAAAGAAGGAAGTTGCCTGTATAGAATTTGATAAAGCCTGGGCAAGAGACTTCATGAATGATAACAATATTGATGGTTGTCCTGCATACAGGGTATTTTCATCTGATGAAGGATTAAAGGAATTCATTGCAGAGCTAAAGGATGTGGCTGTGAAACCTGCCGGCCTTACAGGTGGTAAAGGTGTCAGGATAATGGGGGATCAGCTAACCGATACAAATGAAGCTTACGAGTATGCAAAAGAGCTTCTTGAAAATGATTCAGTTGTAATTGAGGAAAACCTTAAGGGCGAAGAATTCACCCTGCAGGCTTTTGTTGATGGAGAAAATCTTGCTTTTGCTCCATGCGTACAAGATCACAAGCGTGCATTTGAGAATGATCTCGGACCAAATACCGGCGGAATGGGAGCATACTCGGATGTCGATGTAATACTTCCTTTCATGGTAGCAGAGGATCTGGAGACCGGCAAGAAGATCATGAAACAGACTGTAAAAGCCCTTAAATCAGTAACAGGTGTCGGTTACAAAGGAATTCTTTACGGACAGTTTATTCTAACAAAGGCCGGACCAAAAGTCATTGAGTTCAATGCACGTTTTGGTGATCCGGAAGCTATGAACGTTCTGCCACTTCTCGAAACTGACATGACAGATGTCATCGATGCCATCGCAAACGGCAAACTGGGCGATCTGGAAGTTAAGTTTGCAAAGAAAGCAACCGTGTGCAAGTATGTTGTACCCGCAGGCTATCCTGACAACCCTGATGCTGACAAGGAAGTTATTTTCGGAGATATGGGCGATGCAATCCTGTTCTACTCCAGCGTGTATGAGATGAACGGAAAAATCTACACAACCTCATCAAGATCCGCTGCCGTAGTCGCTGTTGCAGACAGCATCAAGAAAGCAGAGCTGCTTGCACAGGAAGGTATTGAGAATATCATAGGCGATCTTCATTACAGAAGTGACATTGGAACTGAAGCCTTGATCGCAAAGAAAGTTAACCACATGAAAGAGATCCGGGGATACTAAGACTTACGGAGTTGATTAGATGAAACACCTGCTCTCAATGGCAGACCTTTCCCATGATGAGATCATGGAAATCCTGGAAATGGCAGAAGACCTCAAGGAAAAACGTATGCGAGGTAAGGTTACAGACCTTCTCAAAAACAAAAGTCTTGGAATGATTTTTGAAAAATCATCAACCAGGACACGTGTATCCTTCGAAGTCGGAATGGCTGATCTGGGAGGGCATGCATTGTACCTGAATTACCGGGATCTCCAGATTGGAAGAGGGGAAACAATTGCTGATACTGCCCAGGTGCTTTCACGATATCTTGCAGCCATTACTGCAAGGGTAAACAATCACTCAACTGTTACCGAACTCGCAAAATACTCCTCTATTCCTGTTATTAATGCTCTTTCTGATAAGGAACATCCCTGTCAGATCCTGGCAGATTTCCTTACCATAAAAGAATACAAATCCCACCTTAAAGGCCTAAAGCTAACATGGGTCGGAGATGGCAACAACGTTTGCAATTCCATGATCCTCGGTTGTGCCCTGATGGGCATGGAGATAGCTGTTGCATGCCCGCCGGGATATGAACCTGATGAAGACATCGTAGCCCAGGCAAGGGAAATGGGTGGAAATGTACTTGTTACGTCTGATCCACTGGAAGCTGCAAATGACGCGGATGTTCTTTATACGGATGTCTGGGTTTCCATGGGTGATGAGGATGAAAGGGATAAAAGACTTAGTGACCTTGAAGCTTACCAGATTAATTCCCGCCTTGTAGAAACTGCAAAGAACGACGTTATTGTTATGCATTGCCTTCCTGCACACAGGGGAGAAGAAATATCTGCAGAAGTAATGGACGGTCCTCACTCAGTGGTTTTTGATGAAGCGGAAAACCGCCTTCATGCACAAAAAGCACTTATTCTCAAACTGATGGCGTAATTGCCATCATTTGTTCGTTTTCTTGCCTTTCAAAACAGTAATAACTGGGTTTTCATCCCTGACTACTATTTTAAAGCCTTTGTCAGTTTAAAGAGTCTGGTGAATAATCCTTCCAAAAGAGGCTATATAATATCTAATTCTAGAAGAATATGGTCAACAGAATCTTTCCAAGACCAGATCCAAATGGTTGGAGGTGCTCCATACCTCCAGCCGACAACCTCCCCAAGCTGTCATCCTCATTAATTCGACAGTAGTGTTAGTTTGGAGGCGCCTTCACGTCTCCAACACCTTCTCCTGCTTTTTCAAATTACCAAAACCCTTAATAATCACAAGTGCTATGTATAGCCATCAAAATGCGAGGGTTGCCGAGCCAGGCCAAAGGCGCTAGGTTCAGGGCCTAGTTTCGTAGGAATTCGAGGGTTCGAATCCCTTCCCTCGCACCACAAGTTTTTTCTGGTCAATTTTTAGGAATATTGATCAAATGATCGATGCACTTCACTTGTTCTAATCGGAGATTGTAAAGCTGAACGCACTACCTTTTCCTTCCTCACTTTCCACCCAGATACGACCATCATGCAGTTCTACATACTTTTTCACGAGTGC
Source organism: Methanohalophilus levihalophilus (assembly GCF_017874375.1). Taxonomy (NCBI): domain Archaea; kingdom Methanobacteriati; phylum Methanobacteriota; class Methanomicrobia; order Methanosarcinales; family Methanosarcinaceae; genus Methanohalophilus; species Methanohalophilus levihalophilus. The sequence goes on along the minus strand of NZ_JAGGLK010000001.1, from coordinate 43,699 downwards.
AAGTCCCAAACCTGTTCCTTTGTATTCTTTGTTGGAAAATGAACCTATCTGTTTGAACGGTTCAAAGATATCATCCTGCATATGGGGAGGAATGCCAATTCCATTATCAGAAATTGAAAACCGCAGTTCATTATTAACGTAACCGGTTTTGATACAAACTCTGCCCCCTTCAGGAGTGTACTTGATAGCATTTGTAAGGAGGTTATAGATTATTTCTTTTAATTTGATCCTGTCAACACATATCTCGAGATTCCGAGGATTTACATCGATTTCTACAGTGATATTCTTCTTCAAGGCAAGAGGATGAACCAGTGTCTCCGTGCTTTCCAGAATCTCATGGATTAGTATGTTTTCAATATTTAGTTCCATGACTCCGGCTTCGACCTTTGAGATATCCAGAATATTGTTAATCACTTCAAGAAGAAGCTCACCACTGTGCCGGATGTTTGAAAGGTACTTGTTTTGTTTCTCGTTAAGGTTACCGAAAGAATTTGTACCAAGCATCTGGGAGAAACCAATGATGGAATTTAGAGGTGTTCTGAGTTCATGGCTCATGTTGGCAAGGAACTCGGATTTAGTACGACTTGCTTCTTCTGCAAGGGCTTTTCCCTGAATGAGAGCCTCCTCTGCACTTTTTCGATGTGTTATATCTCTGAAGGCTCCTATCAAAGCAGGCCTGCTTTTGTAAAGAGTCGCAGTTATGGAAAACTCTGCTTCTATTGTCCTGTAATCTTTAGTAAGAATTTTAGCTTCACAAACTGACGACACAGGATTTGTTATTGAAATAGAGTTAATTTTTGTCTGCACATCGTGTATGCACTCAGGATGAACAAAGTCCCAAATATCCATCGAATAAATTTCATCTTTTGTGTAACCAAGCATACCACACAAAGTACCATTAACAAAAATAACCTTGTTATCCTGCAGAATGAAGATGCATTCCTGGCTATTTTCTGTTACAGCCCGATATAATTCTTCACTTTCCTGAAGGCGCAGTTCAGCATTCTTTCGATCAGTAATATCATCAAATACTACGGTTGCACCTTTTACAGAACCATCTACTTTTATCGGATTAATGTGACACCTGAAATGAAGGGACTTACCCCATTTGGTCTTATATTGATCCTCAAAAGTGATTTCAATACCTGTTTCAAAAGCAGTTTCCAGATATCCAGGGAAGCCAAGTTTTACAACCGGAGGAAAAGTAAAAAGATTGATTTTCTTGGTTGCCTCTGCACCCGGGGACCCAAGAATCTCCAGTAATTTCGGATTTACATAATCGATATTGCCTTTTGTGTCGCAGGTCAGGATACCGACAGGCGTGCTTTCAGCCAGACCTTTATAACGCTCCCGACTTTCCCTTAGTCTTGCCTCATGTGCTTTTCTTTCACTTATATCACTTAGAACCCCAATTGCCCTGTGAGGGTGACCGTTTTCGTCTAACTCAAAAGATTTACCAGAATCTGAGAACCATTGCCATCCTCGATCTTTAGTACGTAGTCTGCACTCTATGCTATAGGGCCGGGCTTGGTGAGTATAGTCTTCAATCGTCTGAAGCACCATCTCACGATCTTCAGGATGCAAGAGACTTACCCAGAATTCAAGGGTTTGTGGAAATTCATCAGCTGTATAACCCAGCATTGCCATGCATTGAGGACTGCAAAAGACTGCATCGGTATCCAGGTTCCAGTCCCAAAATCCATTTTCAGCTACTTCCATTGCAAACTCAAGACTCTTTTTTGCTTCCTGAAGCTCTTGTTCATTCTTTTTTTGGATCGTGATATCGCTAAATACTGTACAAAATGTACCTTTTTTAGATGAGAATACAGAAATGCTGAAGTGTTTGTCCATTGGCGGGAAATATGATTCAAAACGTGTGGAAATACCGGATTCAGCAACCTCCAAAAAAATATCCTTATATGGGGACGTTGAACCATAAACCTGAGTTGCACATTTTCCAACAACATCTTCCCTTTTCAAACCAAGAATGAGTTCGTATGCGGGATTAATATCAGTTATTGCATAGTCTATGGCATTGCCGGCGTCATCATATATGAATTCATGAAGACAAACCCCCTCTTCCATCACTTCAAAAAGGGAAAGTGGTTCAGTTGTTTTAGAGTTCCCTAAACGTTTTTCTATATAAATACCACCTGATGAATAATGACAATGTGAAGTAATTTCAGATTTGTTTTATGAAATGATGAGTATTTATTTAATAATGAGTAATATAAAAAGATACTCATTGCCTTTTTGGAAGCTGACTGTATTTAGCCTCAACAACATATATACTAAGTATCCAACAGTATACTTTTTCAGATTATTTACGTGTCTCCTACTTGTTTTTAAATGTATTTAGTTCCCCTTATAATTTTCAACTTATCTTTAAGATACCACATGCATTAGGTTATATCCAAAAAAAATAAATTGGCTTTTGGAAGCTGAATTCCAATGAAGGGGCTCTGACCAATACAGAGAAAGGTCTTGGGGGACTTAAACTGTAAGCGGGGTGGTATAGGGCACATAAATGGGAGTATGGAGTAAACCATATTCCCACTTATATTCATACAAATATTTCTCAGAAAAGCAGTATTTCACTGTTTAATCCTGTTTTCTCTTTAAGAAGAGCACAAGGACAATCCCGAAAATGCTTGCTGTCAGATAGGGATTGGCAGTATTTATCGAAGTAATATCGTCTTCAGGAATAGTTGCATCAATATCAAAAATTATAGAATCACCGGGACTTGCATTTGTGATTACTGCCATATTTTCGATATTGATTTTAATCCCATCAATCGAAAAAACTAGATCTCCATACCGTTCAGATGGAGGTGTAAGAAGCAACCTGCTGGTTGGAGTATCACCATATACGCCTTCCTGATTTGTAGTTACCTGTCCAACAATAATCCCATCCAGCTTTACCACAATCTCGGTACCTGCAGGAGCAGGGTCTCCGTTTATAGATACATTCCCTCTAAGAATAAGCGGAAATTCAGATACTTCATCCGCTGACACTGGAACTGACATGAATAATAAGCAGACTAAAGAAAGAACTATCCAGATACTAATTTTCACTACACCACCGCCCACATTAATAAAACATCAAATGAATTAATTTTGAATGAAAGTAATTAATTTGTATAGCATAAGTATTCATCAGAACCATAAGTCATCAAAAAAAATAAAGAAATTGAAAATTCTACAAATTATTGCACCTATCGATTAGCAAAAGAACATTGATAGAACAAACACCAAACTTTTCAAAGAAAGGAAGTTTCTATTCCTATGCATACCATGACCACAATCGACGGATCCCATGGAGAAGGTGGCGGACAAATTGTAAGGACTGCTGTCGCTCTTTCAGCTGTTACTGGTACTCCGCTAAAACTCGAGAACATACGTTTGAGACGGGAAACACCCGGACTAAAAGCCCAACATGTTTCCGGAATACTAGCCGTTGCAAAAATTTGCAATGCAGAAGTCAAAGGAGCAGTCATAGGTTCTAAGGAACTTGAGTTTATACCGGGATCAATCGTATCAAACGATATCCAAATAGAGATCCCCACTGCCGGATCCATCGGGCTTGTTCTTCAGGCACTCATGATACCTCTGACAGGGATTCAAAAGAAAGTTGATATTACCATCAAAGGCGGTGGAACATATGGAAAATGGAGCCCTCCACTTGTATATATCAGGGATATCCTGTGCCATATGCTTTCAAAAATGGGTTATGAAATAGCAATTCGTACTGAAAGAGAAGGTTATTACCCAAAAGGTGGAGCCAGAGTCTACGTTTCTGTGGAACCTTTAAGTGGTGGAGCACTGAGAGCTCTTGATTTGTCTGAAAGAGGAAAACTGCTAAGGATTGACGGAATTTCTCATTCGTCATCAGATCTTGAAAAGGCAGAAGTGTCTTCCCGCGAGGCTGAAACTGCTAGGGAGCACCTAACCAGCAAATATAATGTTCCCATAAACATCGAAGCAGCCTATTCCCAGTGCTATTCCACAGGTTCTGGGATTCTGCTTCGTGCAATATTTGAAAATACCATCATTGGTGCAGATATCCTCGGAAAACGAGGAGTGCCGGCAGAAGTTGTAGGTCGGAATTGCTCTAAAAAACTCGCATCAGACATCGATTCCGGTGTAAGCGTTGACGAATTCTTAAGTGACCAGCTTCTGCCTTATATGGCATTGGCTGAAGGAACATCCCGATTTGTTACAAAATCATTGAGCAGCCATGCCAGAACAAACATGGACATCATTTCAAAATTCATTAATGTCGATTATTCCATAGAAGAGAAAGACGGCCTGACCATGGTTTCAATCACACCAATAAAGTAAAAATGATATTTTTTGTTAAAGCCAGACTTAAGCTTATATGCATTTACCAGCAAAAGGCATATGATAATACACTGGCAACTAAGGAGCAAAAATGATACCCGCTGAATTTCTCGTTGTTTTTTTCGGACTGATGGCAGCTGCATCCTGGGGTGCAGGAGATTTCAGCGGAGGATTCGCATCAAAGAAAGCTAACGTTTATGGCGTCGTCCTGATAACCCAAACTGTTGGCGTGTTTCTTTTAGCTGCTTCAGCTTATTTGATAGCTGAGGAGATGCCACCAATTGGTGGAATGATCTGGGGGGTCGTTGCAGGGATTTTCATCAGCATCGGACTTCTCGCACTGTATCACGGACTCTCACAGGGGAAAATGGGATTTGTTGCGCCTGTTTCCGCAGTTGTTGCAGCATCTGTTCCGGTCATCTTCAGCGCTTTCTATGAAGGGTTGCCTGCATATTACCAGATGTTAGGATTTGCTTTCGCACTCGTAGCTGTCTGGCTAATTGCCGGAGGCGGGGAAGGGCTGGAAAAAATTGATCGAAGCGATCTTTTACTTCCCCTTATCGCAGGAACAGGATTCGGCCTTTTCTTTATTTCCATAGATAGAGTAAGTGACACTGCTGTTTTGTGGCCGCTTACTGCTGCACGAATCGCGGCAGTTGTAACGTTACTTGCATTTATTGCTTACAAAGGCACCGTTTCAGCACCTTCCAAAAGTGTTCTCCCAATAATTATTGTTGCAGGGATTTTTGATACCGGAGGAAACACATTCTTTGCGCTGGCATCCCAGGCAGGCAGGCTGGATATAGCCTCAATAACTTCCTCCCTTTACCCGGCAGGCACTGTGCTGCTTGCATGGCTGATACTGAAGGAAAAAATGACACACAAACAATGGATAGGAGTGCTTGCAGCTCTCATTGCAGTGATACTGATATCATCTTGAGAACCATTCGTACAGCTTTGTTTTCCAGGACATTCGCAATCGCTTTAGAAACTACCATTTAATTAAACCAGACTATAGCCCAGCTTTGCAAGTTCCACAAGCAGGATTATCAGGGTAAAGTTACCTGCAAGAAGGGGGAAAATCATTTTTCGGAAAGGAAAACCTGCAACTGCAAGGGCAATCGCAATTATATCACTGGGGAGAGGGGTGAGAGAATAAAGAAAAATGATAAGCATGGTAACCCTGTCATCAATTTTTTCCATCCATGTTGTCAGCCGGAAAACAGTGCGTTCATACTTACCCGGAATGCATTGCCTGCCCTTTGAACCCAGATAATAGAAAACAAGATCCCCAAACGTCAGGCCTATACTTGCAAAAAGTGCCATCAATATAGGATTCACATCCCCTAAAGCCAGTGTAATTAAAACCGTATAAAACGTAGTGGATGTAAAGGTTGAAACACCGCCAATCATAGCAAGCAGAAAAACGAAAAGATAAATGTTGTGCACTCCAAAACTTTCAACTATTTCCGCAGGGGAATAATAAAAGAGGATTATCGACCAGATCAGGATTAAAAAAAGTGCTATAAAGAGGAAATGGATGTTTCTGCCCCGATCAGAAACACCGTCTCTTGATATCGTGCACATATTCGATAAATAAGATTTGTTCGGGTTGCCCCTATTAGCCCCTTTTACCATTGTCCATACTCAGGATAGCCGTTTTTGTATATCTGATTTTCCAAAAGGACTGGTAACTGGAATGGATCATAATTTGAAAGTGAACTGCGGAAAGGTGCACATAAGCATCAATAGCACTTTTCAGTAGAATAATGCAAAGTAATCCAAAACAGGAGAGTTACCGGATCATCCCCCCGATGACCCGGCCTTATGTGATCCCTTCGGATTTATCTTAAGGGAAAGCAAACACATCTTCTATCTCTTTAAAAGTATAAAAGTGTTTCACTATAAAACTGTTTTTTGCACTTAATTGCCATATTTATCAAATGTATTTACATTTTTCGTCGAAGTATTGCCCAAGAAAATCATTTTGGAAGCTTGATATGAACCGTAGTCCCCTGATTTTTGCCACTTTCAATCCATATATGGCCATGGTGGGCCTGGGCAATTTCTTTTGCAATACACAAACCCAAACCTGTGCCCCCATACCTGCGAGTTGTTGAAGAATCAATCTGGTAAAACTTCTGGAACAGAAGAGGCATTAATTCCCGAGGAATTCCTATACCGGTATCGATGACGGAAATATGTACGTAGTCAACATCTTCCCTGGCTTCAACTGTAATTGATCCACCCGTAGGTGTAAATTTAATAGCGTTATCCACAAGGTTGCTGAGCATATCCGTCAATTTATTCTGATCACCGTCAATTAGCGATATGTCTTCTGCCACATCTTGCTCCAGACTCAGACCCTTATTATGTGCCTGTATGGAAAGATCTTGAACAACGTTATCTATTACAGCATCAATTTTTACAGGCCCGAAAATGTATTTGACCTGCCCTGACTGGGCCATGCTAATATACAGGAGCGAGTCAATCAGACGCCGGAGCCTGTCGGAATTGCGCTCAATGGTATCAAGTGCATTTTTCTGGGCTTCATTAATTTCTCCCAATGAGCCATCATCCATAACTTCCGCATATCCCATTATGGAAACCAGAGGTGTCTTGAGTTCATGGCTTACATTGGACAGGAATTCATCTTTCATCCGGTCAAGGGATTGAAGCTGTTCATTAGCCTTTGCCAGTTCATCCGAGTATTTCCTGAGCTCCATATTAGCAGTTCGTAGTTGATCTGAATTGTTTTTTAATCTATCAAGTATTTCATTCAAACCCACGGGTATCTGCTTGAAATCGATTTCAACATCCGTATCCGCCCTGGAATCAAGTTTCCCGTGAAGGGCATCGTCCGAAATATGTTTGAAATCGTCCACAATCGTACCAATTGGCCTTGTAATTGACAAAGCAATCAGATAACCCAGAACACCCATAAGAAACAGGGCGATTGTGGAAATAACAACAAGATCATTCCTTAGAGCTGTCACTCCAGCAAGCATTTCGTCCTTCGGTACAACAAGAATGAAAGAATAGTTCCCGGTTTTAACAGGTTCATAGAACATAATGACTTCCTTGCCGGTGGTTGGATCCAGAGTTTCAATGTTTCCTCCCCTACCGCTTCGAATATCTTCTGCCATCAGTCCAATTAAAGGATCATCGAAATCAGCCAGAGTCCTGGCTCCAATCCATTCCTTATTTACCGGATGGGACAGGATTATACCGCCATTGCTGGTTGCCAAAGCATATCCGGTATCAAAAATCCGTACCTGATTAACATCCTCATCAATGTAATTCAGTGAGACATCAGTTCCACCTATCCCGAGAAACTCATCATTCCGGATAACAGGAGTTACGTAACTGACTATCAACTCTCCCTGATACAGATATGGCTCAGTTATTACTTCGGATTTGGTATTTTTTGGCCCCTGGTAATAATCAAGTGTATCATAATCAAGCAATGGTTCGAGATGAAGGGATCCGCCAATTTTCGTCCAGTATGGAATAAAACGGCCTGTAGAATCATGCCCGAATGTATTGGCATATAATTCGTCCTTTCCATCAAAAGCATCGGGTTCAAAGGCAACGTAAGTACCTATCAAATTCGGATTTTCAATCATCAGGCGTTTTAGAATGGCGTTGACCTCGTCTCTGTCTCCTGATTCATATTCAACCATGGAATTGGCAATTGTCCGACCTATTGCATGATAGCTTTGCATATCCCCGTTAAATCGATTCGCGAGGTTTTTGGTTGTTTCAATAGATTGCTCATATGCAAGCTCTTCCTGCTGGGAAGTTGCAGTGGAAATAATAATCGCAGTAGTGGCTGCGAGAACGAGAAAAAGAATTAAAACCATTGACAGGATCAATCTTGACTTTAGAGGAACATTATTCCACTTCATCATTTTCCCCCAGAATTCAATCGGATTGCAAGTTCTTGACAAGTAAACAAAGACATTGACATCTTCCGATATCCGGATGCAACATCCCAATAGTACCCAAATAAAAGAGCTTGCCAATAGTACTTATAAATGATGTTGGAAGGAGAACTTTTAAGATTTTATTCCATGTATCTTGATACTGATAACAGAGTCTGCAAAGCTTCTGGCTTCTTCCATTGAAAGGTTTGCTTCACCGAGAATTTTTTCCAGTTCTTCAGGGGGAAGAATCGCAGCAACCAGATCAAATGGATATCTCACTTCCTCGATAATTTCAATGTCTTTAAAGCCTGTATTTTCTATCAAGTCCAGATAGTCACTTTTGAGTATAGCACCGGAAATACAGCTAACATAGGCAGCAGCAGATTGTTTTATGCTTTCAGGTATGTCCTGCAGAAGAACAATATCTGATATGGCAAACCTGCCACCGGGTTTCAAAACCCTGAAAATTTCCCTGAAGACATCCGCCTTGGAGGGGGAGAGATTAATGACACAATTCGAAATTACAACATCAACAGAATTATCCGCAACCGGCAGAGCCTCAATTTCACCGAGCCTGAATTCTATATTTTCGTACTCACTTTTCCGGGCATTCTCCCGGGCTTTCTCCAGCATCTCAGGAGTCATGTCTACGCCGATGACTACTCCCTTTGGGCCCACTTTGCCTGCTGCGAGGAAGCAATCAAATCCGGCACCAGAACCCAGATCCAATACAGTTTCACCCTCTTGCAGGGATGCTATTGCAGTGGGATTCCCACAGCCAAGTCCAAGGTTTGATCCTCCGGGAACACTGCTCATTTCGGATTCAGAATAGCCTATTTCTTTGCTGATATCCTGAGCCACATCAGTCGGACTGCAGCACAAATTCAATGATCCACAGCAGGAAGAGCCATGTTTGGCCACCTCCCCATATTCTTTTTTTACAAGTTTTTTGACATCATTCGAATCCATTTTTAAACCCATTGACGATTAAGCATCAAACAATGAATAGGTATCGTTCCTGAATTGTTCAGCCAGTTCTTTCCGATAAAGAATATTGTACGAGCAAAAAGGAATCATCCGCCCGTCAGGCATTATTTCTGTTATACAGCACTTCCTTGTTCTCTCAACGCTAAAATTATGCTCGTCCATGAAAGCATGGATAGAAACCAGTGTTACGTTATCCAGAACACTGCCAATTTCAGCGATTATTCCGCTGCAATTCCCACTGCAGCAACAATCATCATGACTATTTCCCGATAAAATGGAAGATCTGGAAAGAAGACTCCCAAAAGTAGTCAGGGATTTTTCTATTCTTGCAACTACCTCAATATCCGGTATTGCACGACCAACGAGATAATCACGACAAGCCGCAGAATTCAGGAATCTGGTTAAGACAACATCTCTTCCATTGTTACTATAAACATATGCACATACCGAACAGGTTGGGTACGGACAAGGGGTCGTGATGAAGCTATCTTTCTTCAATGTGCCTTTTGTTTGGATTTCAACCTCAGAAATCACATCCGGAATTGTCATTCTCCCGTCTTGTTTATCCGGCAGGTCATGCCTTCCGGCAAGAGTAGCGGGCTGGAAGTTGACCATCTTAATGTAACTTTCATTCATAGCAAAGTCGATTATCCTGCCAATTTCATGATCATTTATCCCTTTAACAAGAGTACAAACAAGGGCAACCGTCATACCTTCTTTTTTACAATTTTCAAATGCCTTCATTTTGGTTTCAAGTAAAGGTTTACCCCGGAGGGTTTCATATATCGCGTTGCTAAAACCGTCAAACTGGAAGTAGATTACAGGTTTACCCACAGAAGACCTGTCTTCTGGAACGGTAGAAGCAACCTGTTTAGCAAATTGTGGATCTGCAAGCTTTATTCCATTTGTGTTCAACACAGGATAAAGAATGCCTTTCTTCCCGGCATATTCAAGGATTTCAAGAATATCCGGATGCAAAGTGGGTTCACCACCACTAATCTGGAGTACTTCCGGATTGTCCTCTCTTTCAACAAAGATATCTATCATTTCTTTTACTTTGACAAGAGGCAAACTGAAACTGCTTTCTGAAGCTGCAAAACAAACTGGACAATGAAGGTTACAGACATCAGTTATTTCGATAATCCCTACACACGTATGTTGTTGATGCTCATCACAAAAACCGCAATCATTCGGACATCCTTTGGAAACCTTTGTCTGGATAAATTTGGGTTTTGTTCCCGGAACGTTTTCTTTGATGGCTTTTATGTAAGAATCTGAATCTGAAAATAAGATTGTCTCAAAATCACCATGTTCGGCACATGTTTTCTGTAGAAAAACTTTTCCATTGCGGGAGATGATGTTGCAATCAATTGTTTGAAGGCAGACCGGACAAACGCTTTTGGATTTTTGAATTCGAATTTCAGGGTTTTTAATGGTTTTGTATACTCCCATATTTTCACCAAAGAAATACTACCAATGACCAGACTCCAAACCTTCCAATTATTACTATGGGTTCTACCTATGAAACAATTTTCGGGTTTGCTTACCTCTGTGAATCGAATACCCCATAATAAAAATTATGCATACATATGGCAATTTGTGTTCTTATTGGCACTGACAAAAAAACTTTTTATTCTGCAAATAGCTATTGTTTCAACACGAATCAAAGGCACAAGCCTAAGAAAGTAGATAAAATTAAGAAAAACAAAAAAATGGACCAGTCGATTAGACCAGTCCTAATGCATCAGTTATTTTCAAGACAATTTTGCCTATGCTGAACTTAACTTTGTTCCCAAAACCTACAGGCTCTATCTCGATAGCACCGCTGTTGTATGCATCTAAGAAATCATTAGAAGGCGTTGAAGACATCATCAGACTTCTTAACGTTTCTTCATCTGTTTTTAGCAATATTGTCGGATTTACTTCTGAGCTCAGACCCACTGAAGACTGGAGAATTGATCTTGCATCCATGGAGGTTACAGAGCCACTGTTGTCAACATCAAGTGTAAGATCTTCAGGAATCTTGCCAACAGACATCTTTATGGCAGAAAGCGCATCTAATGCAGTTAATTTGCCATCGGAATTATGATCACCTTTTCCTGCCTCAATCTCAATAGAGACCTTGGTGAACTCAACAACCACACCATTAGAAGTCACAGTTTTGACTTCAAGTATGCTTTCATCTTCCATTTCGATGATTCCATAGATCTCTTCGTTGCCCAGAAGATCTTTGACAAGATCGGGAACCAAATCAACATTTGCATTGTATATGCTAACCTTCTGACCCATATCATAATACAAGTCAGCCTGTACAGGAGCGGCAAGTAGCATTAATAACATGAATGAAAGTGCAATAATCTTCTTCATTCTATAACACTCCTTAGCTTACTATCAGTTCTTTCTCTTCATTAAAAAAGCACAAAGACAAAATACACCCAGACTTATCAGCATCATTCCACCGTATCCGGCACTTTCTGAACCAGATGCAGCATCTGCAACGGTTACAATACCATTTTCAGTCTCGGTCATAACTTCTACAAGCTCAACGTTGTGAAGCTCAACACTCTCAATGCTAACAGTTGTTGATGAACCAACATCTCCGAGAACTGTGAATGATATCAATAAAACTTCTCCATCACCGGAAATACCGGAAGAATCAGCCATTGCTAAAGTGATCTTTCCCGGAATTGCAATGTTAGACTCGACGAATGCATTGTTGCCAATATCGGAAGTTGAAGCACCTGTTGCCTGAAGAACCCCACTGTCATAGTTCAGGACAAGGTCCATACTTCCAACTTCATCTGCACCTGAAAAATAAACTGGCACTTCAACGGTACCACCGCTTGACGCTTCCATATCAGCAGTATAGACGGTTACCGGAACGACAGCTGCAGAAACTGTTGTTGCTGTCAAGCAAATAAAAGCTACTAATAAAATTATTTTTTTGATCATCATATCACCTTTTATTATTCAACTGATTTGTCTTCAGAAGCTAATTTTAGTATGAGTCTTGCATCAATAGAAGATACAATCCCATCATCATTTATATCCATAGATTCATGTGCATCAATCTTGTCAACAGACATCAATAACGCATATAATGCATCATATGCGGAATATTCACCACCATCTCCTTCTGCATCACCCTTCCCTTCATCACTTGAAAGAACGGTAAAGACACCATTAGTAGCCTCCATGTCGATAACTGAGAGATCAGAAGCACTATTGATTGCAAGATTATCGATTCTTAGTGGGGAAGTATCACCCGCAGAACCAATAACATTAAACTTTACATAGCAGACAGAGCCATCACCACTGAAACCATCCATATCAATAAGACTTGCTTTGATAGTTTCGTCCATTATATTATATTCAAAAATGGAGTTCTCAGTCAAACCGCCTTTAATAAGTTCCACACATTCGAGAACTTCTGGATCATAGCTTAATGCAAGATCCATGTTTCCGACAGGCTCCTCATTCCCATATAGTGTAATCGGAATCTGTACACTGCTCCCTGCTGGTTTGCTACGGGACTCGAAGACAAGAGCATCCACTTCTTCAGAAATCAGGACTGGCTCTGGAAGCTCACCTGAGTATGCAATCGTTGCAGAATAAAGAGCATTTGGAGATGCTGCCGGGACATCATCAGCGCTACTGTAGAAATGGCCGACGTAGAGTGATGTTGAGGAATAGTCGTCTGCCATTACAATGAAGGAAACAATATCCCCATCGTTATTGATCAGAGTTCCATCCATACTCCCAACATCTTCTTCAAGGTGGTCCCCAAGTGAAAGAGGGAAAAGCTGTTTATCAAGTGTGCTTACAAGTACCCCATCGCTATCATCTGAAGTAAACATAATAGAACCGTCATAGTTCAGGTGCCCCCAACCTGTAAATGACCCAAGTTTTGTAACAAATTTAGTTCCCGGTTTGACAATATAAGTGTCTTCTTCAACACCATATAGAACTACAGCACCATTCCCACTCATATCAAAAAGGAATTTTGTAATTCCATCATCTTCTTCATCATCAAATGTCATTTGGTTTGAATTACCATATTCAGAATAGAACACTTCAGTTAATTCGTGCGTATCTCCGCCTTCCCAATATCCATTGACATTTACGCCTTCCCTATATCCATGAGGAATGAAACTGGTTTTTATTCCGTCATCAGCGACGCGGAAATCAAGAATTTTAGAAACGTTTTTATCATCCACTTCGACATCATCTTTGTCAACCACAGAGACATCATGAGTTGCATCAGAGTTTATTTTCCATATATTCCCTATGCTTTCAATGGTTATGTACACATAGTCGCCTTTGTCATTTGTCTGAAGCATCCAAACATAAAACTCATCATCAAATTCTACAACAACATCTATACTTCCATCTTCTATTTTGTGGACGGCATTAAGGCTGTTAAAATAAGCGATCGAACCATCACCATTTGTAACAATATTCATTGCAGAACCAAAAGGAGCAGGATATGTTTCAAGTCCTGATCCATCCGAATTAATGCGACCCACAATCATTTCATCAGTTGCCACTTCAATTCCATTAAAATATATCACATTGCCATCATTGCTCATAGAATTATGAAATATTTCTATGCCCGAAACCTCACTGTCGATTATTTTATCATAAACTGCGACACTATAAGGTTCGAATGTCGAAGATTCTGCCGAAGCAATGGAAGAACATAAAGCTATAATCAAGATAAAGATAAGTAATAATTTTTTATTAGCGTTAAAGATCATAAAAACACCCTTCCTAAATATATTGACACGTTTATTTAATTGTATCTATTAATTAAATGATGCCAAACCTGAAACACCGTAATTAAAAACGAAGTTTTAGCAACTATAAATATGAAAGTTGATTGAAAAAAACACCGCAACCATAAATAAGCGTGTGGTGTAAATTCCAGTCAACCAAAATGAATGATTTGGTAACTAACTTGATACTACCAATAAATACAGGATTACTTCCATTAATTGTTTATAGCATTAAACAAAAACCGTAATGGAAACTGTAGAATACAGTTCTTTATTTACTTACATTATTTAGGTCGATCGGCATATTAGCGCGTCTTATTAGAGTTGATATTCTTACGAGCGAGCCAATAAATTTTATAGAGGATATAAAAATGGTAATGAGTCCTGAAGAAATGGAACAAAAGGAGGAAATGGTGCTATCCATGTGCATTTGTTCCAGTTGTCCTTCATGGGTGGAATGTGATGAGAAAGGCGGGTACTGTTTACCGGCAATCGGTAAAAGCAACTGCATAACTGATGAAAGTGGATGTATTTGCGGTGGTTGCCCTGTTACCGAAGAATTGAGGCTTAAAAACGTTTATTTCTGTACACGCGGTTCAGAAAAAGAGCAGCTTGGGATGTAAAACTGCATCCATGATTATTTTTTTCTAACACGAGGGGACTACATGACAAGATACCGATGTGATGTTTGCCAGACTTTTGAATATGATGACACAAGAGGAAACTCTCTTACTGACATCAAACCCGGAACCAGTCCCGAGGATTTCCCCGAGGAATGGGAGTGCCCGATCTGTAAGGCAAAACGTTCGCACTTAAAACCGGTTATTGAAAAAGAAGAGACTATCATTGAGCCAACCGAAGCGATGCTTTACGACGCAAAGGAAGGCAAGAAGCTTTCAGTTATGCTTACGGTCTCCAAAAAAGAATTAGGTGGATACCTTGGCGAATGGCGACGTGAGACTGATGCCCTGGAAACACACATGGGTGATATTCACCTGATTTCCGTCACCGGTGAATCACTTTATGAACCCATGCGAACCAAATTACCCATTCTGTCATGGGATGAGATTCTTGTAAAAGGTGCACAGCTGGCGAAAATGCCTCTGAATCCTGATGAAGAGGTCAGTGTCAAAACTGTTATCGGCCCAAAAGCAAAATATCCCCTTGTTATCGAGACTCCTGTTTTCATTACCCACATGTCATTTGGTGCCCTTTCAAAAGAAGTTAAAATGGCACTTGCAAGTGGAAGTGCTGCAATGCAGACAGCAATGTGCTCCGGAGAAGGGGGAATATTGAAAGAATCCTTTGAGCGTTCATACAAATACATTTTTGAATACGTCCCCAACAAGTATAATGTGAATGAAGAGACACTGCAGGCTGTTGATGCCATTGAAATTAAGATAGGGCAATCAACAAAACCGGGCATGGGAGGTCATCTGCCTGCTGAAAAAGTGACTGCTGAAATCGGGAAATCCCGCGGATTCCCTGAAGGCGTGGACATAATCAGTCCTGCAAGATTTGATGATATAAATAACAAGTTTGATCTCAGGAAAAAAGTTGAATCCTTAAGGGAGATGTCCGGAGGTAAACCAATAGGAATTAAGATCGCTGCCGGAAGCATCGAAGCCGACATGGAGGTAGCGACTTTTGCAAATCCTGATTTTATTACAATTGACGGAAGAGGTGGAGGAACCGGAGCTTCCAATAAATTTGTCAAACAAACTGCTTCAGTACCAACCATTTTTGCGCTGTACAGGGCAAGGAAATACCTTGACGAACATCATATCAAGGATATATCCCTGATAATAACGGGAGGATTGAGGGTTTCATCCGATTTTGCCAAGGCACTGGCAATGGGCGCTGATGCAATTGCAATTGGTACCGCTGCTTTGATGGCATGTGCCTGCCAGCAGTACAGGCTTTGTGATACAGGAAAATGTCCGGTAGGAGTAGCTACTCAGGATCCGGAATTGCGCAAGCGTTTGAAGGTTCCGTTTTCTGCCAAAAAGCTGGAAAATTTCCTCCGGGTTTCAACCAATGAACTGAAAGATTTTGCAAGGCTTACAGGAAACGACGATGTCCACATGCTGAGCTCTGAAGACCTCTGCACTGTAAACTCCGAAATTTCAGATAGAACAAATATTGAACATGTATAAAATGAGTTCAGGGGCTGGAAATATCAGCCCTTGATTAAACAAAAATCTGATCTTATTCTACTATCACTACACCTTCCATGCTCGGATGAATGGTGCAAATATAGTCAAATGAACCAGCTTCCTCGAATGTGAAACTGAATGATTCATCTGTTTGGAGAGTACCTGAATCAAATTCACCTTCATTACCTGTTGCCGTATGTGGAGCAGAATCAAAGTTTGTCCACATCACAGTGTCCCCGGTTGTAATTGTGACGGACTCAGGTACGAATTTAAAGTCTTCTATTGCCACTTCAACAACCACACCAGCAGGCTCTTCTTCATCCTCTGTGGTTTCAGTATCATCAACCGGCAATTCTTCCGTAGCATCTTCAGGCGTCTCTTCAGCCGGAGCTTCTTCTTCAACTACCGGTGTTTCCCCACCATCTTGCGTACATCCGATTGCAAGGAAAGCAACTAAGACTATTGCTAACATCAATATTGTTTTCTTCATATCGACCCCTTCCTAAATAGGTATGTAAATAATACTCTGCAATCTTAATAACTATTTTGAATCACGGCAGGCCAGCTTACTGAAACAATTTATTGTAGTATCTTCATATATTGACTTTCCTGATAAGAGTCTCAGGATGAACGGAACTTACGAAGGTATTTCTTTTCTTCCTTATCGAAATACTTTATTGCATTTTCAAGGCTTTCCCGTGAAAAAAAGCTTCCATTTTCCTGAATGAAACCAACAACAACTTTTTCATCGGATTTGGCTAGTTCCCTCATAATCCACCCAACCGCTTTTTTTGCAAACCTCTCTTCCCTTTGAATCAGGATAGAACATGATTCCAGAAGCATTGTCCGAAACTCTTCGTTGCCGGTCAGATTTGCAAAAGCCACAAGAGAACATCTTGCCTGCCATACATTTCCAGAACTATGCCATCCGGAAATTGCTTTTGCACATTCCATTCCATTTTTCTCTATTATAGGACCTAGAACCCGGACACAAAACCAGTCGTTGACATTCCAGTCAAAAATGTAATTATTCTCAAAAAGCCCCTCAAACCTTGGAAACAGGAGCTTCCATTCAAACCTATCATAGAGGTAAAGCTGCAGGAAAAGCACACCTGCAAGCTTATCCTCTGCATACTCTTCTTCAAAAAAGGACAGGGCAAGATCCAACTGATCATCTAACGAAAGATTATCGATTCCCTGTTCAGTATACCAGACTTTGAGTTCATCCCGGATTACAGCGAGATTTACACCCCGAAACTCAATGGTATATTTCAGGTACTTTTCCCACCAGTCCTTTGTCTTGATTTTCGCGACTGATTCCAGCCGGGATTGGAGAATTGTAACCAATTCCTTGTTAGAGGGCATTGAATAAACTATGAAGTCAAGAGGATTTAAGAATTTTCGGCAGGGAAAAAGAAAAAAAAGAATCTGGAAAAGGGAAGTTACTCCCCTTTCGCTTTATCCCTCAGGAACTTGTGCAGAATGCCACCGTTCCTGCAGTATTCAACTTCGATGTTGGAATTAAGTCTTACAATTGCATTGAAAGTTTTCTCGTTACCGTCTGCAGCTTTTGCCACAACCTGCAATTCCCCACCTGGCTGCATGTTTGGAATGCCAAGAATACTGAAAGTCTCATTGCCATTCAGGTCAAGGGTTTCTGCACTTTCGCCTTCCTTAAACTGCAATGGGAGAACACCCATACCCACAAGGTTACTGCGGTGGATTCTCTCATAGGATTCAGCAATTACAGCTTTAACACCCAGGAGTTGGGTTCCTTTAGCAGCCCAGTCACGTGAACTGCCTGTACCGTATTCCTTACCTGCAACAACTATCAGTGGAATATCGTTTTCAATGTACTTCATGGATGCGTCGTAGATTGCCATTTCCTCACCATCTGGCAAGTAAATGGTCCAAGTGCCTTCCTTACCCGGAACAAGTTTGTTTTTGAGGCGAACGTTACCGAAAGTCCCACGCATCATAACTTCGTGGTTTCCTCTTCTGGAACCGTATGAATTGAAATTCTCTTTGAGAACACCCTTTGAAATCAGGTATTTACCTGCCGGATATTCCGGTGGAATCGCACCTGCAGGAGAGATGTGATCTGTTGTGATACTATCAGCAACGAATACAAGTGCACGGGCATCCTTAATATCTCCCATATTCCCGATATCCAGCGGGAAATCCTGGAAGAATGGTGGCTCCTGAATGTATGTGGAATCTGCATCCCAGTCATAAAGCAGACCCTTTGGAGCATCGAGTTCCCTCCAGAGTTCGGTTCCCTCGAATACATTGGAATACTCCGCTTCAAACATTTCCGGTTTCACATAATCAGCGATGTATTGTTCAATCTCATCATTTGTTGGCCAGATTTCCTCGAGATACACTGGCTGTCCGTTTGGATCACATCCAATTGGCTCGGAAGTCAGATCAACGTCAACGTTACCTGCAAGAGCAAAAGCAACAACCAACATTGGGGATGCGAGATAGTTTGCCTTGACATGAGGGCTTATCCTGCCTTCGAAATTCCTGTTTCCGCTAAGAACAGCTGCAGCCGTCAATTCCTTATCTTCAATCTGTTTTGAGATGGATTCATGAAGTGGGCCACTGTTTCCGATACATGTAAGACAGCCATAACCTACAAGGTGGAAGCCCAGTGCTTCGAGGTATGGCATCAGACCTGCAGCTTCCAGGTAATCGGTTACCACGCGTGAACCCGGTCCGAGACTTGTTTTCACAAACGGTTTGACTTTTAATCCACGCTCAACAGCTTTTTTTGCCACCAAACCTGCACCCATAAGAACCGCAGGGTTTGAGGTATTGGTGCAGGAAGTAATTGATGCAATGACCACTGAACCATGTGAGAGGACTGAAGTGTTATCTTCGCATTTCATCTTTGAAATACCACTGTGGTGTTCGTGGGTTTTTTCCACGCAACTGTAGCCACCCTCTTCAAGCCATTGACTGTATTCGGAATCTTCCTCAAATTCCCCACCTTTTTTCAGGGCAAAAACATCTTTCATTGTCTGGTGGAAACTGGATGACATGTCCTCGAGCAATATCCTGTCCTGTGGCCTCTTTGGACCTGCAAGGGAAGGCCTGACAGTTCCCATATCAAGCTCAAGTGTTGAAGAGTATTCAGGATCAGGTGCATCTGCTGCTGCAAACAAGCCCTGTTCCATGCAGTATGCTTTAACCATTTCCACATGCTCTGCACTTCTGCCTGTCATTAGCATGTAATCAAGAGTAACATCGTCAACCGGACAGAATCCCATGGTTGCACCGTATTCGGGACCCATGTTTGCGAGAATTGCCCTGTCTGTAAGTGTAAGTTCCCTGTAACCGGGACCATAGAATTCGACAAACTTACCTACAACACCATGCTCCCTTAGCATCTGAACTACGGTAAGTACAAGATCTGTGGCAGTTACGCCTTCCTGCAATTCACCGTATAGTTTGAATCCGACTACTTCCGGAATCGGCATGTAGTATGGCTGGCCAAGCATGACGGCTTCAGCTTCAATTCCGCCAACACCCCAACCAAGAACGGCGAGACCGTTGATCATGGTAGTGTGGGAATCGGTTCCTACAAGAGTATCAGGAACACCTACAAGTTCACCGTTCTGCTCCTTAAAGTGAACAACATTTGCGAGGTTTTCAAGGTTTACCTGGTGAATAATTCCGCTACCTGGAGGTACAACGCGGAAGTTGTCAAAAGCATTCTGTGCCCAGTGCAAGAGTTCATATCTTTCCCTGTTTCTCTGGAACTCATATTTCTCATTGCATTCCTGTGCATTGCAGCTTCCATAGCAGTCTGTCTGTATAGAGTGATCAATAACAAGATCTGCCGGGATTACCGGATTGATTTCCTCGGGGTTCCCGCCAAGTCGTTCCATAGCAGATCTGATTGCTGCAATATCAACAACTGCCGGCACACCTGTAAAATCCTGCAGGATAACCCTTGAAGGAGTAAAAGGGATGTCAGTTTTTGGAACATTGTCTGCAACCCAACCTGCAAGATTTTTGACATCATCTTCGGTTACAACGCTTCCATCAACATTTCTCAGAAGGTTTTCAAGCAACACCCTTATTGAATAGGGTAAAGAGGAAACGGTACAAACTCCTTCCTCTTCAAGTTTGCTCAAACGGTAAATAGTAATTTCCTTTTCATTAAGTTTGAATGTATCTTTGGCTCCAAAGGCGCCGGAATCATTATTCATCATTACACCTGCAATTAGTCAAGATCAGGACCTACGTATTTTGCACGTGGTCGTATCAACCTGTTATCTGAATACTGTTCAAGACAATGCGCTATCCACCCCGAACTCCTGCCAATTGCAAAAACCGCTGTTGCGAGCTTGGGCGGAATATCAAGGTATTTATAGACGACTGCGGAGTAAAAATCAACGTTTGGATAAATAGGTTTGCCTTTGTTTTCAACAAATTCCCGGTAAGCAATTTCTTCGATTTTTTCCGCAATATCAAACCACAGCATATTTCCACTCTCAATTGCAATTTCCCGTGCAAGCTGCTTGTAAACCCTTGCCCTTGGATCATATGTTTTATAGACTCTGTGCCCGAATCCCATTAGTTTTTGCTTGTTGGAGACTTTATCCATCACATATCGTTCAGCATTTTCCGGGGAACCAATCTCATCTATCATTTCCATAACCGCCATCCGGGCTCCGCCATGCAGTGGCCCTTTGAGTGCACAAAGACCACCGATAACAGATGAGTAAATATCAGACAATGTGGAAGCAATTGTCCTTGCCGTAAAAGCTGAAGGATTCAATTCGTGATCAGCGCTCAGGATAAAATCCGATTCAAGTACCCTGGATTCCAGATCCGTTGGTTTGCTACCTTTGAGCATGTAAAGGAAATTTGCACCATGTGAAAGGGAAAGGTCAGGTTGTATCACATCAAGACCCCGTCTTTGTCTTGAAAATACGGCTACCATAGTTGGAAATTTGGCTATCATCCGTATTCCCTTATTTACATTTGCTTCCGCAGAATTATCGTTTAGTTCCGGATCACAATGAGACATGTATGAGACCGCTGTCCTTAAAGCATCCATTGCTTCAATATTGAAATTACAGAATTTGAGAATTGCAATGGCATCGTCCCCAATTACACGCTCCTGTTTAAGCTTTTTCGAATAAGAATCCAGCTCAAACTTATCCGGCAGTCTCCCGTTTATGAGAAGATAAGAAACTTCATCATAAGAATGTGAAGAGAGCGACTGGACATCATGACCCCTGTATTTCAAAATCCCCTGCTCACCATCAATAAATGTAATTTCGGACTCAAGTGCTATTATATTCTCAAGACCCCTTGGCATATTACCTTCCATAAAAAACCCCATTTTATTCCATGGTAAGTTTTGGAAACAATTCTATTAATCGGTTTGTGTACCCGGATAGCTTTAAGTCATATTACAAAAAAATAGTTTAAATAAAAGTTTTCAGCTTTCTGGTTTGGAAAGCCTCTCTAAGATTTAAATGAGCGGGGGAATTATGACAAGATGGTATTGTACCGTATGCAATATTTATCACTACGATGACAGGACGGGAGATCCGGAAACCGGAATTGAAGCGGGAACATTACCGGATGATTTTCCTGATGACTGGAAGTGCCCTGTTTGCGGGGCAACAAAGGACAAACTGAGGCCAGTTGATGAAACCAGGGATCAGGCTGAGGCTTCCAGAAATGATAAAAAAGTCACTGTCACAATTGCTGCCGATAACCCACTGGTGAGACCTGAACTTGTACAGGAATACGGAAAACCTCTTGGACTTGCGGGAATTGGCAGTGGTTCATCATATCTCAATAATTTCAAGGCACTGGAAAAAATCAAGCTACGTACCCGGCTTATTTCAGAACACAACGAACCTTTTACAAAAGCTGATTTTTTCGGAAAGGAAGTGGAAATACCACTCTTCGGAGCACCAATGGGTGGATTAAGCTATTTTGAAAGTATTGAGGAAGAGGATTTCATCAAATTTATCCTGAAAGGATGTGAGGAAGCAGGAACCATCGGATTCACAGGCGATACTGCGAAAGAATACACAGAACATCCGGGAATTCATGCTTTAAAGGAATATAGCGGAAACGGAGTTAATATCTTCAAGCCCCAATCGCAGGAAGTCCTGCTTGATCTGCTTAAACAATCCGAAAAAGCAGGCGCTATTGCAGCAGGAATTGATCTCGATGGCGCAGGTTCCGTGAATTTTACACTTGCAGGAAAGCCGGTTTACAGGAAAACAATTGAAGACCTCAGGGAATTGAAAAAATCAACAACTCTGCCCTTTATGGTAAAAGGCATAATGTGTGAAGAAGATGCAGTGGCTGCTCTTGAAGCAGGTGCCGATATAATAGGGATCTCAAATCACGGTGGACGTGTGCTGGATGCAAACCCCGGTGTTGCCGAAGTGCTGCCCGGAATTGTGAATACAATACGAAACACGAAAAACGGAAAAAATGCTGTCATCACGGCTGACGGTGGAATCAGAACAGGTTTTGACATTATGAAGATGCTTGCTCTTGGAGCTGATTTTGTACTGGCGGGAAGACCGCTTGTGAGAGAAGCTGTTCCCCATGGCAGTGAAGGAGTAAAGCGACTAATTGATTTCATGAAAGCTGACCTCAAAAAAGCCATGGTAATGACTTCATGCAATAGACTTGAAGACATTAATGAAGATATTATATTCAAAATGTGAGGGTGAACCTTTTGTTAAGATATTCGTCCAAGGTTTCAAAGAAGGCAGGTCTCCCCCCTGGTACATTGATGAGAGTGGGGGAAAAACGATCTGATAAGACTATTATTACTGTTATTGACTACAGTCCGGAAAAATTTGAAGAACGAATCATCGAAAATGTAGAGGAACTTTACCCATACAAAAATACACCTGAAATTACCTGGATCAATGTAATCGGTATTGACAACATCGACGTTATTGAAAAAATAGGTTCAAATTTCGGTTTGCACCCCCTTGTTCTTGAGGATATTCTTAACACAAACCAACGCCCAAAGATGGAAGATTTTGGGAATCTGATGTATATAGTCCTGAAAATGCTCTATTTTGAGGAAGAGGAAAATGACATTACATCAGAACAGGTCAGCCTGATACTGGGGGAAAACTACGTGATTTCATTCCAGGAAGCCGAAATGGATGTGTTTAATCCCCTTCGGGAAAGGATTCGAAAATCAAAGGGTCGAATCAGGACAATGGGATCTGACTACCTTGCCTACAGCTTGCTGGATGCAATCATAGACAATTATTTCCTGATGCTTGAGAAGCTGGGAGAATATCTTGAAGACACAGAAAAAGAGCTGATAGGAGATCCAGACCAAAAAATTCTCGAAGAAATCAATTACCTCAAAGGAGAGATGATATTCCTGAGAAAAGCCGTCTGGCCCCTGAGGGAAGTGATAAGCAATTTAGAGAGAAGGGATTCTCCTCTGATACAGGAAAAAACAGTTATTTTCCTGAGAGATCTCTATGATCACACCATACAAATCATTGATACTGTTGAAACCTACAAGGAAATGCTTTCCGGAATGGTGGAACTGTATCTTTCCAGCGTCAGCAACCGTATGAATGAAGTCATGAAGATCTTGACAATTATAGCTACTATATTCATTCCACTCACATTTATTGCTGGAATATACGGCATGAACTTTGAATACATGCCGGAACTTCAATGGAGATGGGGATACCCTGCAGTCTGGTTTGTGATGACTGCAATTCTGCTGGCAATGGTATATTACTTCAGGAAGAAAAAGTGGCTTTGAATGTTTCATGAATAATCATTACAACCGATATTTTTCCTGCACCTGAGAAACAGAACTCGGGGATGTTTCCAGACCCATTCGGTTTCAAGTATCTCAAATCCAGCTTCCTTGAATTTTGAAACCAGATCCTTTTTCCTGAAATTGTTCCAGTAGCCGGGAATACCATACTGGAAAGCCCATTTCATTAGCTTAAGTCTTTCAAAAAGACCTGTATCACCGTAACAATACGTTATGCTGATAAATTCACCGGAATTTCTTAAAACCCTGTAACCTTCCAGCATCGCTTCAGATGGCTGTTTCATCGTCTGCAGGGAATTAACGGCAATCACTTTCGTGAAACTGCAATCATCAAAAGAAAGACTGTAGGCATCTTCCACTTTAAATTCGATATTTTCAGTCCCGGATTCCATTTTCTTGCTGTTTGCAATCGCAATCATTTCCGGTGAAATATCAACAGCGTTCACGCTCCGGCATTTTGGTGCAAGATGAATTGCGATTTCTCCGGTACCGGTTCCCACCTCCAGGATTTCATCTTCCGGAAGCACAGCAGATGCAACCCTTGGCTTGAATGTTTCGTATTGATCTGCAAAATCCCTGTTAATCCACTCATCGTATCCACTGGAGACTTTTGTCCAGAATCTGCGTTCCCTTTTTCTTCTTCTGGAAGGGGATACCAAATCAAACCCTCACAACGATTCCACGCAGCAATCTTCCAAGGATATCGGAACCTGTGATAATGCGCTTTTCATCAGGCCCCCAATAGAGAAGTAGATCCATATCGATGACATCATCTTCGGGATGAACCGGATAGACCTTGAGTCTGGGGATTACACTATCAAGTTTTGTTTCCGGAGAAGTTATCACAATTGGGCGATGACAGTACGTAAATGGATAGAATGGTTTGTCTGTATACAAAACTGCCCTGAGAAAACCATCGGCATCCATAACCATGACTGGCTGGAAAAGGTGATCTGTGATAATGACCCATTTTTTGCCGGACATATCAATCCGTTTGAGAAACGGATCAGAAGGATCCCTTGCGATTTCCGGGAAAACAGGTCTACCATTATCGATTGGTAAGGTAATAATGCTGCGGGGATCTATTATAGAACCTTCATCGGAAATACTTATGTCATCTATTGAAAGGAAATTCAGGGCACCAATGCCTTCAAGGGTTCCGATGTCTGTTTTCGAAGATTTAATGTGTTTTTCAAGCATTATACGGAAAGAATTTTCCTTGAAATAAGTCATCTGCTCCTTTCCAAGCCAGTGATCGAGCATCATGGCCGACGGTTTCGCCACGGGATAAAATAATACTTGGTAAAACCTGACCAGTGGAACAAGATATGCGCCAGCCCTCATAGCCTTTCTTGTGAAATAAGCCTGAGGAGCAATTTCCCCGAAACAGGTGATGAAAACTGCTGAAAAGATAAATGCTGCAGTTCCTGTCATAACGGAATCAGTAAGCAGCGCTATCAATACATTGACACTGACATTACCCCACAATAGTGTGGTTAGCAGGAAATTTGAATCCTTCCTGATTTTCAGGATTTTTCCTGCACTCTTATTCCCGGCTTCGGCTTCAGTTTCAAGCCTTAAACGGGTTAATCCGAAAAGCCCTATTGTGAGCCCGGAAAATATAGCAGATTGTACCAAACAAAGAAAAATCAGTATCCAGACAACTAGATTCATTTTAGTTCATTTACCCCGAAAATAATCAGATTTCTGTTCACTGTTGTATTATGTTAATCATGATTTATATGGCTACCCATGGGGATTCATCCAGATAATAAAGTGGAATGCTTATTCAGGGATGTTTGCACCCTCCCAGCCGGTAATGAACCGTCCACTGGGTTTTCCTGATAAAACCAAAATTTCTTAATAGTTTAAGCCATCCGAGTTTCTTCTCATTACTGTCGAAATATGACCAGTCGTCGAGCAATTCAATGCCACAACCCCATTGCTGCATCTCATTGCTACTACGAATCCCCGAAAGAAATTCCGCATCTTTTCCAAGGTGAAGTTGTTTTTGCATTTTGAAATTTACTATTTTCTTAAAAGGTTTCTGGAGCCAGAAGGAATTGAATACTTCACAAACCAACTCCGAGTCCGGGAATTCGGAACGCAGTTTGAGTACCAGAGCCTTCACATCTTTTTGTGGAAGATACATGAAAACTCCTTCTGCAACAAACAGAAATGGCCCTTTTTCATTTTTCAGTTGAACAATCCACTCAAAATCAAGTACTGAAGATGGAATGAAACGATACCTTCCGGTTTCCTCAAAGAACCGTTTTTTAAGTGAAATCAATTCAGGAAAATCAAGATCATAAAAAATAACCTTGCCATTATCAATCCTCAGGAAACGGGAATCAAGTCCACAACCAATGTTTACGACAACTCCTGAAGGATTCTGTTGCAGGAAATCAGTCACATATTTGTCATACTTTTTAGCCCGGATAGCAATATGAATAAACATCTGTTTTTTTATTTTTCTTTGAACAAGAACCTGAGCAAGGGCATCTCTGGAATCCGACAATTCCCTATCAAGCAAGGATGTAATTTCAACAGCCTTTTCATCTTCAAGGATGGGTTCCCGTGACTGACTTTCAATTGCGTGACAATAGAGAGTTAGCAATGATGTCATGGATACTTCGCGCAATTCAGGAAGAGACAAAATAATATTCTCCTTTTAAATCATCATGAAAAACAAAAAAATAAAAGTGTTCCCATGAGTAGGGAACGTTGAGCCGCAAACTCAGACTAATATTCCACTTTATTATATATAAATTATATTATGCCGTTGCTGCACCCTTAAATTTCGATTAATTAGTTTCATCGTCAAACTCATTGTACCAGTGGGTACCATCACAGAAGGGTTTGTTCCTGGAGCCACCACAGCGACAGAGGGTATAATGATCCTGAGTTTCGGGTTTTGAACCATCGGGATCTTCAAGTTCGATTCCGCCAACAACATTATAAGACCGGTTTTTACCCACAAAGATTTCCGGTTCATGGGGATATTCCTTGTGAAGAACCCCATCTTTAGTATAACTTAATGCTCCCGATGGACACATCTTGATTACATGTTCTATTTCCTCAGGGGATGCACCATCAGGATCAATCCAGGGTTCGGTTTTCATGCGGAAAACATTTGGCAGATTGTCAGTACAATGACCCATATGAGAGCAGACACCTCTGTTGTCATGAATTGTAATCTTTTCTCCCACATACGTGTCTACCTGATCAGGAACTCGATCTTCCTGTTTGTCACCAGAGAATCCATTTGTAGTATGTGCTCCGCTACAGAATGGTTTTGTTGTTGAACCCCCACATCTGCAAAGAGCAATAACAGGTTTCGTTTCAATGAAAACGCCCTTGGAATTCCTCAGGTTTTCCAGATTACTAACAATATAAGGACCATCTTTTGTTACTTTGATAGTTGGTTTATTCTCTTCATTTGAAGACGACATTATCTTACCCCTTAGTATATACTTCTCTTAAGCTTTAGATAAGAATCTTCTCCTCACGGAATAATAAAATATATGTTCTTGTTCCGCATTTTAATATCCATGAATCTAAACCAGACTATGGCAGCGAACTCTTTGAAAATATGGACAGTCTTATTTGCAGTGGGAGGAATCTTCTTTTCATTACTAAGTGCATTGTTTTTAATAGGAGATATTAGATCGATATCCGGAGGACAATATCTCATCACATCACTGCTGCTTTACGTCACTGCATTTTTCGTTCATACCAAAAAAATGGACATGAATCTGGTTTTCACAAAAAAAATGCTGGTTTTTACAGTCGGGTTTTTACTGACTGTGGCAGGTGCAGGTACAAATACTGACATCTGGTCATTGGGATTTTTACTCTATGTAGCTGGTCTCTACCATGCCACTAAGGGGAAAAAATAAAAAGATGCCAGACGTCCAAAAAGATAAATATTCAAGCTTTTTTCTCATTACTTCAGGATAATCAGGTGTACTTATGCAAATTATAATCATTGGCGGCTTTTTAGGAAGCGGAAAAACAACTACACTATTAAACCTTGGAAAAACCCTGACCGAGCAGGGACGTAAAATCGCAATTATTGTAAACGAAATCGGAGAAGTGGGACTTGACGGAACTACGCTTGCGACTTCCGGCATCCAGACCCGGGAAATAACAGACGGATGTATCTGCTGCACTCTCAAAATCAGCATGGAATACACTCTCCAGAGCCTGAAGGAAGAATACGAACCGGATACCATTATAATGGAGCCTACAGGATTGGCCTTTCCAAAACAAATCAAGGATGATCTGGAAATAATGGATCTTGAAGGAGTTACATTTGCTCCTCTGGTAAATATTATTGACGGCACTCGCTTCAGTGCGGAAATCCGACAGGCACCAAAGTTTATCCAGACACAGATAGAAGATGCTGAAATCCTTGTAATCAACAAGATTGATATTGCCCCCGAGGAAAAAGTGGAAGCTGTTTTCAATGCATTACAGGAAATTAACCCGGAAGCGACTATTCTTAAAACTTCAGCTACCGAAGAAAACCAGAATTTCCAGCAGTTGATTGATATTCTTGCTCATAGTAGCACAAGAGCAAGGAAAGACACAGACAGAAACTCCATTGAAGAATCTGGCGTTGCAGCTTATTCCATCAAATACCAGCTAGAGGAAGGAACAATTAACGAAGAAATTGCAGAAAACATTGCAATCGGTGTTCTTACTAATCTGAAAGAAGCAATCCTTGAACTTAATCCTGAATTCGTAGGACATATGAAAATTGCAGTAAATACAGGTAGCAAACTTATTCGTGCAAGTATAACATCCGCAGAAGCGGAAATCGGCATACAGGTTCTGGAGAACCAGGCCAGGACAAGCCCATTCCTTGCTCTGCTTTGCGCAGTCACGAATATTGATAAGGAAAAACTAAAGTCCTTCATGAAGGATTTCACTGAAAAGTCACTGAAAAGGCATGGTGCACACTTCAAAAAAGAAGGCGAATCCTGTGAACATCATCACACAATAAAAATCGATGACTTGATTGCTTAAAGGCAATCAAGCATAATTTCATTTTTAAATTTATTCTGTAGCAGTCTCGTCGGTTTCCCACAACCCAACTGGATTTTCCTCAGTATCAAGGAAAACTGCCATATAGCCCATCCCGGGAACAGGGGCTTTCGGCATGATGATCTTTCCCCCGTTGTCTTCTACTTTTGCAATATATTCGTCAATTGAAGGAACATCAACAAAGCTGGTAGTATGCATATCCGGCATGGAACGTTCACCAATTCCACCACCTACGCCTGGATTACCTTCATTGTCTGTTGTTTCAAATATGTAGTAATCCATCGGTCCGGGAACTTTCTCTATTTTCCATCCAAAGACGTCGGAATAAAACTTCGTTGCACGCTCAACATCATCCGCTGGGATGTCTAAGTGAGTTATTGTTGGCATATTTCAAACCCCGATAAAAACTACCTCTTCATGAGATTTATAATGTTTGCAGAGGTAAGAAAAACAAATTCGAATTTTTGTTATTTTGACAGAATTATCTTGTTAGTATTCCCATATGGTTTCCTTTCAATGAGGGATTTATCCTCCAGTTTTTTAAGAGTCCGGCTAACCTTTACTTTTGAAAATCCGGATTCAAGAACCAGATCACTCTGAAGGATTTCTCCATTTTCAGCGATTATTTTGTAGACCTTTCGCACATCGCCTTCCAGAATTTTAGATGCGATCATAGTCTTTTGTTCCGGATCAGTTCGCAGATGTGAAGTTTTGGTTGGAACATATGGATTAGAGGAAGTAGCTTCATCCACTGTTTTGCAATCCTGAACCTGTCCGGAAACTATCCGGGGATCTTCAATATATGGAAGAGAAGCAGCAATTTGCCTGTTGGATGAAGGGATAACACTTTTTGATACAAGAATATCCTGTATCAGCATTGTCAGGCAAAAAGTGGCAATCATTGTCATGAACAACATTCCCACAACATGTGTCAGGGGAAATAAATTTGGAACTTCCACAGCAACATTGTTCCCGTCACGAAGGGAGACAGACAGGCTGGTAATTCCCTGTGAAAAAAGCATTAGAGATAAGGAAAAGAGAGAAAATGCAAGAAGAATTACGTATATTGTATCTTTCTTTTCCATCTTTGCCACCAATACAAAACTTCACGCTTATTATCCGGATTCAGTCATGATTGTGTATTTTATCACTTTGCATTTCGTGATGCATGTCAAGTATTCCCTGGAAATGCTGCACTGTTTCATTGTCCCCATTCAGCAAATTTTCCAATTCCTCATAGGTAACAAAAATATGATCCGGTTCATCAATTGTAACAAAACCCATTCCATAACCAGCCAGGAACGGATCCTTGAATCCCTTCATGTAAAGGCCGCTGACATCTGAAGAATGCAGGATATAATCATCATCCTTTACTACAAACATCACCTGTTGTTTTTCAGATGAGTTGAAATCCCAATCAAATGATATTTCATTTACAAAATAGGATGTATCAAACTCAACATGTGCTTCCGAGCCTGTAATAACAACCTCGCCATCGCTGATGTAGACAGAACCCGGATATGTTTCATTAATTTCACTTAATGTCATGTTGATCTCGTCATTAACCAGATTCCTGGAAATATACAGTTCTCCAACTGCTAAACTCATCCTATAGTAATCAGAAATGTTCTGTGAATAACGAATACCATCAACATCAATAATGTAGGTGATGTAACCGTCCTGAGATTCGAGTAAGTCCCAGTTAAATTCGAGTTCATTTTCAAAATATGAAGAATCGAATGCTGTTATGGCATCAAATCCCCTGATGACAACTTCATCCGTTCCAATAGATACATCATCAGGATATTTATTTTCAAGTTCCTCAAGAACAAGGGATACATTATTATTCAGAAGATTTGTGGAAATATGCAATTCTTCCGAACTCTCCGGCGGATAGCCGGGTTCTTCGAATCCAAGAAATACATAGCTGCTTGCAGCTCCCAAAAGTGCCGCAGCCAGACATAATAAAATTAACAGAACCATTGTCCTGCTGTTACTCAGATCCATGATATCTCCATCTGCATGATTATTCTACAGGCCATTATTTATAAATGATTGTGATTTTTTTTATCTATCCTGCCAGTGGCATATTGCATATACAGGGACAAAAATCCCAGGATTAACGGAAAAGAGGGAGCAGGTGTATGGTGACTTGTTATGTGGGGTATGACCTGCCCTCTCATGCAATATCTTCCCTTGTGTCCCCTGAACAGTCTCTGTGACAAGGACAGGCAAAAGAATGGATATTACTTTAATTCAGGAATTATGCATTCTCCTGCTTTTTCAATATGGAACAAGCATACATCCCAAATCGATGCCCGCAATGAATGCAGCGGTTCCATTTTCATCGTCTTTCATTTCACCAAATTCCATACCACAGACAAAGCATTTTTCAAATTCCATGTTTTCCCAGCAGAGCTCATCGAACATCTGAAGAGCATCTCCTTTGATTATGATTTCACCATCTTTGGTTTCAACAAGGTCCGGGTATTTTTCGTTCACCTGATCGAGAATCTCACTGTATAGCCCATTATCAAACATTACAGCAGGGAAAGGAACACCTTCAGCAAGTTCTTTCTCGTAGCAAAGCTCATCGAACAGATCCATTGCTTCTCCTTCAATGACAATTTCAGTGTAAGTTACATTCTCTTCCTCGACAAGTTCTGGGAATTCCTGCTTCACCTGATCGAGAATCTCACTGTAGAACTCATCATCAAACATTTCGGCAGGGAAAGAAACACCTTCAGACATTTGTTCTTCAAAGGCGGATTCATCAAATTTTACAATGGATTTGCTTTTGAGAATTATTTCACCTTCTTTGCTTTCAAAAGGCTTTTGGAACCCATCCTGAACCTGCACAAAAACCGAATCTAGATGCTCTTCATCAAGCATCTCAGGAGGGAAAGGAATTCCTTCAACGATTTGTTCTCCGGAGAAGAATTCATCCGGTTTTACAACAGCCATACCCTTGAGAATTACTTCACAATCTTCGCTTTCAACAAGATTCAAAGAGCCGTTCTGAGCCTGTCCAAAGAATACATCGAAGTGTTCATCATCAGGTATCTCCAGAGAAAATGGAAAAAAATCATTTTCAAATTCATGACCTTCCATGCAAAGCTCATCGAACATTTCAAGAGCTTCCCCTTTGATTAGAACTTGTTGATATGTATTGTCAACTTTAGTTACATCATCAGGATATTCTTCCCATACCTGCTCAAGAATGTCGCCATAGAAATCGTCATCAAACATTTCTACGGGGAAAGAATAACTGTAGTCAAAATCTTCATCGTACCACTCTTCCCACGTATCGTCTATCTCACATAATGCAATTTCAGATTCTTGCTCAGAACCATTGATTGCGCTGGCACTGACAGGCAGCACAAAACTCAGGCACAGACAAAATACAAGTGCCGTTGAGATCATTTTTTTCGTTTCTCTATGCATCATACATAACCTCTTGTGTATTTTTCATTCATTTTCTTCATGTGAATGGATGATTGACACCCATTACTGCAATTGACTATACGTTGAAACAGTACTTTGGAGTTCCTTAAAACCAGTTTCAGAAGATGTGTTTCATGTTTCATTTTTGTGAAACTGAATATAAGCAACGAAGAAATCAGGGATTCAGAGAAGAGTTCAGAAATATTTCCTCCAAAAGATGAGGCACAAAAGTATAGATACAATCTGTGATTAATTCAAAAGCATGAAAAAAGTAGAAATAATTGATACAAATATTGAAAATATTCGAGATTTTGGTATTTGTGGCTTTAAGAATGAAAAGCAGGAAGGTTATCGCAAGAAACTGGAATGGATGGAAAAGAGGCTCGCAGAAGGATTGCGATACAAGGTTTTGGTGTCAGAAGACAGGAAAGCTCTGGGTGCCATCGAATACATTCCGGGAAAACACGCATGGAGACCTGTAATAGCTCCTGATTATATGTTCATACATTGCATATTCATCCTCAAAAAAGACTATAAGGGAAAAGGTTACGGAACACTTTTACTTGAGGAATGTTTGAAGGACGCAAAAGAATCCGGCATGAAAGGAGTAGCTGTGGTTACAAGCAAGGGAACATGGATGGCAGGCAATGAGTTGTTCCTGAAAAACGGATTTGAAATTGTCGATGAGGCTCCGCCAGGATTCCAGCTTGTCGCAAGAAAATTTACTGATGATGCACCAGATCCTGAATTTACAGGAAAGTGGGATCAAAATCTCGAAAAATATGAAAAAGGCCTGACAATTGTAACCTCTGGCCAATGTCCGGCATCTGCAAAACCCGTGTCAGAGATTCCACCTGTTGCCGAAGAGCTCTATGGCTTAAAGGCACAAATTGTGGAATTTGATAACAACGAAGAAGTCCAGAACGCAGGATGTCCTTTTGGAGTTTTTTATATAGTTTACAACGGGAAAGTTATTGCTGATCATCCCATCAGCAAAACAAGATTCAAAAATATTATGGAAAAGCTGCTAAAGTGATGGAGCATTTCTCCAAGGAGTTCGCGACTTCCTTTTTTGAATTTGTTTATTAAATAGTTAATTAATAGAGTTTTTCTTAAATAAAAGCTCCATTATCCTTTTGTTTTACAGAATAGCTTACCATTAAGCTTTATTTTTGCAAATAAAGAATTGTAAAGTTTTCTGAGCATATATTTTCATATTTGTCGATAAATCGAAATAAGTATCTTTTTATTGACTTTTGTGCCTTTTTTTGAATGCTGGAAGAAGAATATCAGCCAGCCTAACAAGCCACCACCCTACATTGAGGCATCCTTTCCAGAGGATGTCTCCCACCTGTAAAAGATTTCCTATTACAACCTTTGAAAAGATAATGAGAGAAAAATATGCTAGCCTCAAAAGCAAGTCCTTTAATCAAAACAAAAGATGCCTGGAAAATATACCAGATGGGGGAAGTTGAATTTGCAGCTCTTCGGGGAATTGATCTGGAAATCTATGAAGGTGAATTCATCGTAATTCTGGGACCCAGTGGAAGTGGGAAAAGTACACTTATGAACCTTATCGGGTGTCTGGATATCCCTTCAAAAGGTATCGTTTGCCTTAATGAAAATGACATTGCCATAATGGATGAATCTGAGCTGTCCCGTATCCGGGGCCAGACAATCGGCTTCATCTTCCAGAGTTTCAACCTCTTGCCTACACTAAGCGTACTTGAAAATGTACTTCTTCCGTTGGAATTTCAGGAAGCTAACCCATCAGAAGCAAAAAAAAGAGCTGAATTCTTACTTGAAATCGTAGGACTTTCTGACAAACTCAAGAACCTCCCCTCACAGCTTTCGGGAGGGCAGAGACAGAGGGTAGCAATTGCTCGATCCCTGGCTGTCAATCCCCCCATACTTCTTGCAGATGAACCCACTGGAAATCTCGATAGTAAAACCGGTGCCTATATCCTGGATTTCCTAGACAAGCTGCACCGTGAAGAAGGCAAGACAATCATCATTGTAACACACGACAGGCTACCTGTGAGGTATGCAACACGTGTCGTCCATATCAAAGACGGAATGATAGAAAAAATCGAACATAAAGAAAAGAATTAACAAGAGGAATTGTATGAAGAAAAGTTGTCTGCTAGCCGCCTTTTTAATGCTTGCGTTAGTGTGTAATGCCAGCGCATATATCAATACTCCTTCGCTTGAAGTTGATCTTACATCCCAGAATCCCGATACGGCCCGACCGGGGGAACCGGTAGAAATCGTATTGAGTGTACAAAATAATGGAAATTCAGACCTTGAAGACATTACGATAGAAATTGAACCTGAATACCCATTCAGTGAAATTACAGGCGAATCCCTGTCAAAGGAAATTGCCTATCTTGATGCAAGACAGGATGAAGATGATGCTGTAACCCTGAAATTCAGGTTAATGACAGATTCCAGTGCTGCAGCGGGAACTTATGAAATTGACATCCGGGCTACCGTGACAAATGAAGACGGAGACTCGTATACTACCACGAGAACCGTAGAACTGGAAGTACATGGTAAGGAATATGCCCAGATTGTAACTATCAACAAAGCAAGTATTAACCCGGGATCGGAAGAACCGCTTGAGTTTATCGTTACAAATACAGGTAATTCAGCCCTAAAGAACATGGTTATTTCATGGGAAGATCCTGAAGGTGTTATTCTTCCTGTCTATTCGGATAATACAAAATATATAAATTATCTGGATGCAGGGGAATCTATTGATGTTTCTTATACAATTATGGCTGACGTAAATGCTGATCCGGCGTTGTATACCCTCAATATAAACCTTGAATTTGAAGATTATGATACCTCATCAGTTAGCACTATCCAAACAACCGCAGGGCTTTTTGTGGGAGGAGAAACAGATTTTGATGTTTCATTCTCGGAAAGTGACAGCGGAACCGTATCATTATCACTTGCTAATGTGGGAAATAATCAGGCCTATTCGATAAAAGTTTCAATTCCCGAACAGGATAATTTCGCCGTTTCCGGAAGCTCATCAACAATTGTTGGGAACCTGGAAAAAGGTGACTATACCATAGCATCTTTTGATCTGATGAGTTCAGCTTCGGGCCCATCTTCTATGAGTGGGGAAGAGGAAGGAGTTGCCTGGGCAGCCGAGGAAATAGGGATGCAGGACATGAATTCCCAAAACAATATTCTTCAGGTTGTAATTGAGTACACGGACTCTATCGGTACAAGGCATTCAGTTACAAAAGAAGTAGAAATCGATCTTATGTCGTCGTCCGGCACTATGGGAGATATGCCCACCGGAGGACCCGGAGGAAATAGCGATAGCAGCCTGCTTTCAAATAGATACCTTATAGGGGCGGTTGTATTACTGCTGATCGGAGGGGTTGTCTATTATAGGAAAGAAAAAGAACTTCCTTTTAACCGGATAAAAATGTACCTGAAAAAAGAAAAGCCAGAGAATAAAGACTGAAGTGCAACTGCCGCAGGGAGGATTAGAATGAGAAAAAGAACCTACCTGAAGATGGCAACCAACATACTGATACACAGCAAACTCCGCAGTTGGCTGACTATTATCGGCATTGTCATAGGGGTTGCAGCGGTTGTCAGCATTATTTCCCTGGGTGACAGTATGGAACAGGATATCCAGTCCCGTCTGAACGATATGGATCTGACAACCATATCCATATCTCCGGGATATACAAGAGCCCAGTCCATGATGGGTCCCCCGGGAGGCGGAGGAAGTTCCACAGCCGATGACACGGAAATAACAGACAAGGATATTGACGCTATCAAGAACATTGACGGCATATTATACATATCCGGGCAGATATCAGGACAGGAGGATATCAATTATGCGGGAGAAACAGCATCCCTGTCTATCACAGGTGTTGATCCGCAGGTATGGCAGTACATGACAACCTCGGAGCTGGAGAGCGGGAGGATGCTCGAAACAGCTGATAAAAATGTCGCTGTGATAGGCAGTAGTCTCGCCACAGACGTATTCAGCCGGGAAATAGGTTTAAACCAGATTATCTCAATTAACGGAAAATCTATCCGTGTAGTAGGAATACTGGCATCTGAAGGTGGAAGATCCGATAATGGAATAATTATGCCCCTTGATGGCGCAGTCGAAGTTATCGAAGATGCCGAGGAAGATGTGTTTGATTCCATTTCCATAAAAGTCGAAAGCACTGATGTTGTTGATTCAGTCACGGAAGAAATAGAAGAAAAGCTGATGATTTCAAGGCAGATTCATAATGAGGATGACAGGGATTTTAGTGTTACATCTTCTATGTCAATGGCAGACAGTGTATCCGAAATGACCGAATCCATGACATTGTTCCTCAGTGCCATAGCGGCCGTGTCGTTGCTTGTGGGTGCCGTGGGAATTGCCAATACCATGTTTACTTCAGTTCTTGAACGCACAAAAGAAATCGGGACAATGAAGGCGATAGGTGCAAAAAATCA
This sequence comes from Methanohalophilus levihalophilus, assembly GCF_017874375.1. Taxonomy (NCBI): domain Archaea; kingdom Methanobacteriati; phylum Methanobacteriota; class Methanomicrobia; order Methanosarcinales; family Methanosarcinaceae; genus Methanohalophilus; species Methanohalophilus levihalophilus. The sequence continues at coordinate 6,735 of NZ_JAGGLK010000001.1, read as the reverse complement.
CGATATAATGATGATTTTTATTGTCAATTCAGCCCTTGTGGGACTTGTAGGAGGACTCCTAGGAGTGGCCTGCGGGGCACTGGCAACTTCACTATTCCCTATGCTGGGAGTGACTTTAATGGGAGGAAGTGCTTCAATTGTCCTTTCACCCACCCTCATGCTATCCGGCCTGGCTATCGCTGTTGTGATAGGAATTGTTTCTGGAGCCGTACCGGCATACCGGGCATCAAAACTAAAACCCGTGGATGCTTTGAGATATGAATAACGATGAAGAATAATTCCTGAAATCCAAAGAATGCAGCAGCATTTAACTGCTGCATCTCCTCTTTTTTCGAATAAGCAACTTTCACTCTTCTGAAATAAGCATTTCCTTCTCAGTGATTTCCTGCATGTCAAATACAGGGATTTCCACTTCCGGATACCACTGCTGCAGGAAGGTTAGCATGTGATATTTCATGAATACACTTGCAGGCATACCCACAAGGGCAAGTACCAGAATCAGAATGATAAACTGTATGGCAATTATTGGTCCGAGAATAATCCAGATCAAGGTATCTGAACCCGGAATCAGGGCTGATAGTGCAAAATAAATCATTACATCCATTATTGCAAAAACAAGACCCACAGCAAGCATCACTATCAGCAACAGTATGCCAAATGCAATTCCAACACCGAGACCCAGAAGTATTCTTCCGAACCAATATACAACTATCTGCTTCCAGTCTTTCCTGAACTGTCTGAATACATCAGAGAAAGCACTGATAATTCCGGATTCCCTGTAAAGAGCTACAGGTATTGCCAGATTTACAAAAGAATCTACCATCGCTCCCACGATAGACAAAACTATAATTCCTGCAAGAGCAAGCATTATGGAAGCAAAGTAGCCTGCAAAAGTAAAATCTGAAAAACCATTGGCTGAGCTTTCAATCAGTAGAAGTATTACCGGGAGAGAAACTAGTGCGATAAGTGCGAGGAAGATTATTGTTATCAGTATTCTGAATCCGAAAAGTCCCAGACCTTTTCCAAGGTATTTGCGTGTGTATTCCCAGAATCGCACGTCATTGCTCACAAGCGAATCCACAAATACGAAATCCATTACGCTTGATACATATGAGAAGAACAGGATTAAGATCAATATAAAGAAAACTATCGTTAGGATGAGAACGAGATTTGGATCTGAAAAGAATTCAAAGATTTCTTCGAAAAGAACATTAAACTCATCAGAGGTACCTGAATCAGAGTAATCTGATGAAAAAATATCTCCACCACTATTGAAATTGCTCCCACTGCCACCAATAAGCATGACAATGATGGCAAGCTTCATCCATTTCCAGAAATCAAATGGTTCAAGAAGACAACTTTTTGTTCTCCGATAAGCCCCATCCAGGGCATCTGCTACATACCAGCTCATGGAAACAAATAGAGATTGTTATGATAAATAATTTATGATGTAAGAAGTGAGTTAAGAAACAAAAAGAAGAAATAAAGAAAGCCCGGAGAGGCTTCCCTTTAGCAATTAATTGTCTTGTTTTAAAAGAGTCTTCATGTCCTCTTCCAGAGTGCTATTTGGAACCATACCGTACTTCTCCTTCATCAGAGTATTGTAAACATTCGGTGTGATGAATGGGAAAAGTTTCGGACCCAGCATAATGTCCTTTACACCAAGCCTCAGAAGAGTAATCAACACAAGTACTGCCTTTTGCTCATACCATGCAATGTTGTATGAGAATGGGGCTTCGTTAACATCAATAAAGCCAAGGCGAGCCATTAATCCCTGAGCAATGATGACCAAAGAGAATGAATCGTTACACTGCCCTGCATCCCAGAGCCTTGGGATTCCATCAATATCCCCGAGGTCAAGCTTGTTGAAACGGTATTTTGCACATCCTGCCGTAAGTATCACAGTATCCTTGGGCAGGGCTTCTGCGAACTCAGTGTAATATTCCCTGTCTTTCTGACGGCCGTCACAGCCTGCCATTACCATGAGCCTCTTGATCTTACCTGACTGGATTGCCTCAACTATCTTGTCTGCATTGGTCAATATGTGGTTGTAAGCATAACCGGTAAGAACAGTACCTTCTTCAAGTTGTACCGGAGGTTCACATGCCTTTGCCTGCTCGATAATCGCCGAGAAATCTTTCTTGCCATCCTCTGCCACAATATGTGTAGCACCGTCAAAACCTACGGCACCTGTGGTGTATAACCGGCCAAGATAGGTATCCTTTGGAGGTACCAGACAATTACTTGTCAGCAGTATGGGCCCGTTGAAACTCTCAAATTCGTTTCTCTGTGTCCACCACGATCCACCGTAGTTGCCTACCAGATGATCGTATTTCTTAAATTCCGGATATGCGTGTGCAGGCAGCATTTCACCATGCGTATAGACATCTATGCCTGTTCCCGCAGTCTGATCCAGTAATTCTTTCAAATCCTTTAGATCATGACCACTTACCAGAATTCCGGGATTATTCCCGGTTCCTATATTGACATTTGTAGGCTCAGGCGTTCCGAATGCACCGGTATTTGCCTTATCGAGATCTGCCATTACATCAAAACCATGTTCACCGCATTTTAGTGCCAGTGACATGAGATCTTTGTCAGTCAGGCTGTCATCTGTGGTTGCAACAAGGGCATGTTCCACGAATTTAGTGATTTTCTTATTTCTGGCTCCAAGCATCATGGCATGAGATCCATAGGCTGCAATTCCTTTAAGTGAATAAATTATCAGTTCCCTCAGTGCACGAATATCCTCATCTTCTGTCGCCAGTACACCGGTATTCCTGTCCTTGAGATTTTCCGGTGTGACAGTGGCAATCTCAGGTAAATCGCTCTCATCAAGTGCATCATTATCCAAGAGTTTCTGCCTGATATCATCCCGAATTTCGAATCCCCTGTCAATGCGTGCCTGAATTGCAGAGGCACTGAAATCGGCATTTGTTATGGTTGAGAACAATGAATCAAACATAAACTCATCAGTACTTTCTTCAGAAAGTTTTGCATCTCTTGCTTTCTGATTGTAGAATGCAACGCTTTTTAGAACGTATATTAGATCATCCTGAAGGTCTGCAACTTCCCCTTTCTTGCCGCAAACACCGTTCTTTGTGCAGCCTTCAAAATTCATTGTTTCTTCACACTGGTAGCAGAACATTTTATCACCTATTTTTAGGTATGATGTGTGGACACACATGTTGTTTCCAAACACATACATCTTCGAAAATACAACCGTGATACCTTAAGTTTCCCAAAACCCCCATAAAGAGTCCTTATTTAGTAAGATATATTTCTTGTGGTTAAGGATTAAAAAAGAAAAAGGAAAGCCAATTTAGGCTTTCCTGCAACGGTTGAGAATTATGAAAGCAATGCTGATACCAGCAACCATGAACAAAGAACCAAATCCAGGAGATTGCTGTTCTGGCTTTGTCCCATTTCCTAAATCATCAGTTTCTTCTGCTCCGAGAACTGAAGCATAAGTTTTATTCCCTGAAGTACTATCTCCAATTGAACCTGATTTCTCTCCTTTATCAGCATCAACTACTACAGATGAATTTGTTACAGTGTCGTTAACGTTGTCCACGTTGGTTCGAATTGTAGCACTTCCAGTTCCTCCAGATGACTTCTTCTCAGAAACTGGAGGATTTACATCAGTTGTTGCAGTATCATTCATCCAGGTTGTATTGACGTTACCATAGATATCGACTGTCCTGATACCAACTTCGTAGGTACAATTGCTGTCAAGGTTGCTGACGTAGCAATATTCCAATGAAGCATTCTCAAGGAATATTCCATTCAGATAGATTGTACTATAATTAAAGTCGGAATCTGCAGGATTCGTCCATGTCCAATTGATCCAATTATGTGAAACAGCAGTTTCGTTCAAGTCTGAAACCGAAGCTGGTGCAGTTGAATCATCAGCTGTAGAAGCTGTGTCGTTTACCCATGTAGAGTTCACATTGTATGAAGTATCAACAGTTCGAATAGCCAGTTCATAAGAGCTGTCTTCATCGAGTCCTGTTGCATTGAAGTAAGTATCCGAAGAATTCAAGACAAAACTGCCATTCAGGTAAATCATACAATAATTGAAGTCAGCGTCCACCGGATTAGTCCAGGTCCAGTTAATCCATTCATACCCCACAGAATCCTCACCCAAACCTGTGACAGAAGCAGGTGCATTAGTATCAGGCATTAGCAATGTTGAAGCCGTATCATTAACCCATGTAGAGTTGATATTACCTGAAGTATCTACAGTCCTTATTCCAACCTCATAGCTGCTGTTATCGTTTAGACTGGTGGCGTTGAAATAAGCATCTGATGAATTCTGGACAAAGCTGCCATTCAGGTAAATCATGCTATAGTTGAAGTCAGAGTCCGAAGGATTGGTCCATGTCCAGTTAATCCATGTATATCCTATAGAGTCTTCACCAAGAACTGAAACCGAGGCAGGTGCTGTAATATCCGGAATGAGCGGTGTTGAAGCCGTGTCATTAATCCATGTGGAGTTAACGTTGCCGGAAAGATCCACAGTCCTTATTCCAATTTCATAGCTGCTGTTGTCATTGAGACCGGTAGCGTTGAAGAAAGCATCTGATGAATTCTGGACAAAACTACCATTCAAGTAAACCATAGAATGGTTAAAGTCAGCATCAATCGGATTAGTCCAGGTCCAGTTAATCCAGGTGTATCCTACAGAATCCTCATCCAAACCTGATACTGAAGCAGGGCCGGTGGTATCAACAACCGTACAGTTCCATTGCAAAATATTACTGGAACCATTAGAGTTGGAAGCAACTACATAAACAAGCATATTACCCACATCGTTGAATGCAGATTCAGCTTCTGATGAGACGGTAGTGTTTCCTGAAATGTAAGTTGCATTTGTCCAGATCCAGTTTGCAACCAGATCAGATGTAGCATTGAAGCGGACTACAGAATTCTTTTCAATCGTCAAATTGAGATTATTGTCTGAAGTCTGGTTGTTTCCCCATGAAGTGATTATCGGTGGTTCTGGAAGAAGCATTAAAGTGAATCCTGCAGATGCATTCAGATCAAAAGTGCTTTCATTGGAACCCGTAGCTGCTTTAGTCGCAAGGATACGATAAGGGGAGTCATAGTACCTTGAACTATTGTCCATGAATTCCCTGAACAATTGAGTAGGGATTGCACCGCTTCCTGATGTTGAACCGGAGTAAACAAGTGAGTCGGTTGAGTTGTAGATGCTCACTGAAGCGGATGAAACCGGAGAGCTGAAACCATCCACTACAGTCACATCCATGTACCAGTAGACATTGAGTTCTGAATTGGAATCAATACTTGTTCTGGAAGTATTGAAGCTTGTGTTGTATGCATCAATATCTGATGAACTCAGTGTGATGTCAACACCACCGGAACTGTTGAAAACAGATTCATTAAGGTTTGAAGTCACACGTGTGGCCCGGAATCCGTTGGCATTGGAATCAAATGTGTTGTTGAACAGGGTAACTTCTGTAATTGAAGAGTTATGCAGGTCAAGTCCATATGATCCACTGGAACTGACTGTGTTGTTCTCAAGCACAATTGTTCCCCGCATATAACCCAAGTAAATGCCATAGCCAGAGGAGCCGTTTACATTACTGTTAACAATAGTTGTGTTACTACTGGCAGAGTAGCTGTTTTGGATATAGATTCCATCTCCAGAGGAACAGTCAACTGTCACATTTTCAAGATAAGCATCTTTGATGAAACTACCCCATGAAGAAGATTCTTCAAGGGAAATTCCTCGGGAACTTGGATTCAAAATGGTAACATTGACAGCATCAAAACCATTCAGGGTATTCCTGTAATAGCTCTGAATACCATATGTTGGATCGGTGATGACACTGTCATATATCTCAAAATCAGCTACATTGCCAGGGATATAAATTCCACAGGAGGCAGGATCGGTAATGGTAAGATCTTCAAATGTAATGTTGGAACTTGTACCACCGAAAGAGATTGCATTTCCTGCAGAGTACAAAATACTGACATTTGAAAGCGTCAAATTGGTGTTTGCATTCAAATACACACCGGTAGTATGCGGGTAATTGATAACAATATCCTGGAGAGTTACATTGTCAGTTGAAGTCAGGGAAAATGCAGTGCCAGTGTTGTTGAATATCTGGTTTGTGGGGGATAAAGTGTGATTAGAGAAGCCAAGTAGATGGATTCCGTTATCATTGTCTGAAACCTGGTTGTCAAGCAAGGTTACATCAGAGTAGAGAGCTGCCTGAAGATATGCACCATAAGAGTTGCGAGTAATGACATTATCAACCACAGTCAGATTGGTTATACCGGAATTGGTTACATAAATACCATACTCTGAAGCAGAATCTCCGTTAGAGGTCACATTGTTGCTATCAAGCAGAATGACGCTTTTCATGGAAGTTAAAGAGATACCATGACTTGAAGAACCATTTACATTGCTGTTAACAATGGTTGTGTTGGAACTTGAAGGATGACTGTTAGTGATGTAAATGCCTTCACCGGAAGAACCGTCAACAGTCACATTTTCAAGATAAATGTCCTTGATGAAACTGCCCCACGAAGAGGAGTCGCGAAGAGATATTCCTCGGGAACTGGGGTTCAGAATGGTAACATTGACAGCATCAAAACCATTCAGGGTATTCTGGTAATAGCTCTGAATACCATATGTTGGATCGGTGATGACACTGTCATATATCTCAAAATCAGCTACATTGCCAGGGATATAAATTCCACAGGAGG